>DATBAT010000270.1:0-6177 GCA_036271375.1 Terriglobales bacterium | reverse complement strand
ACGTAATAGAGGTTGTCGGCGATTCGGTGGGGCGGGAAGGGGGTGGTCCAGTCGGGGGTCTGCGCAAAGGTCGGCAGGCATTGCAGGAACATGCAAAAAATTAGCGTTGAGCGAAGATGGCGGTGCATTTAGATTCTCTTTCGTGCCGGAAAACCCGGTTGGAAACTTAGTTTTGAGTTTTAGTTCCCGGTTCTCAGCCTATGGTTATGCGCCGGAGAACTAACTACTGAAACGGCTTGCGGCATGGCGTTATAATAAAGGCAGCATTGGCCCGGTGTGTCCATGATCCCACGCTTTTTCCCGGCACTCCTCCTTCTGGTCGTTTCTCCGTTTGCGTTTGCAGCGCCTGACGCTCCGCGAATGTCCAAACAGACGCGCATGGATTTGATTCGCGCCTTCAACGCCGAACTGGTTTACGTCCGCACACCTTTCCCCATGGGCAAGAAGGGCCTGATGGTGAAGGACGGAGAAGTGAGTCCCAACGGTGAAGAGTTGCAGCAGATGATGGCGCTCTGGGGGCCGGCCGCAAAACCCGGTGACCGCGCCATGATCACCGACATTCGCATTAAAGACGATCTCATTCACTTCGAGATCAATGGCGGTCCGATCAAGCGCAAGAAATGGTATCAGCACATCGAGGTGGGTGGAGCTACCGGCACGACTCCGGTTGCGCCCAGCGATCCTGAGGCAAATCCGCGGGGATCGTTTGTCGACTTGGTCTTCGACAAGTATGTTCCGGAGATGAATCCGCAAGAGTTGAAGGACCGGCTGCGTCCGGTGTTTGATTTCGACGCGAAATCGGCGGCGGAAGCCTATATGGAAACTGTGCCTCCCAAAGTGAAAGAAGCCATCAAGGATCATCGCGTGCTGGTGGGGATGAATCGCGAGATGGTGATGTATTCGAAGGGACGCGCGCCGAAAAAGGTGCGCGAGAAGCAGGAAGAGGCGGAATACGAGGAGTGGATTTACGGCGAACCGCCGCAGGAAGTGGATTTCGTGCGCTTTATTGGGGACGAGGTCGTGCGGGTTGAAACCATGCAGGTGAACGGCGAGAAGACCCTGCGCACGGAGAAGGAAGTTGATCTGGAGTCGTCCAATACCGTTGCCAAGAAGACCGATGAGCCGGGCGCGCCGGACGGTCCGACGATGAAGGCTCCCAGCCTTCGTCGGCCGGGAGAGACGCCGGAGGTGGATTTTCCTGCGGATGGGCCGGATCGTCCGCAGCAGCCAACCGCGCCGCCAGTGGGGCCGCCGCAGTTGGTGGACACGCGCTCCTAGCTTCTGGCTCGCACTCCCCTGCAAGGCCAACGGGCATAACCACAGAGATCACAGGGTTACACAGAGGGGAGCGGATATGGGTTCCTCTGGTTAGCTTTTCTGTTTTTGCTTAAGAACGAAATGGAAGGAACGTCCGGCTCCCCGCAAAGGGATCTAGCGAGGAGCCAGAAGCTAGAAGCGGTTTTACTGCACCATGCTTACGCTGGCGACCGTCAGCGTATCGCCATCCACGCTGCCGTTGACCTTCACGTGATGTCCTTCATGGCCTTTGAGCGCGTCCTGGTTGGAGACCTTCAGGACGCTTTTGTCGGTGTCGTTCACGAAAACTCGTGCTTCGCCGGAGTCGGCGCACTTCTTGGCGCAGGCGGCGTCGACCTTGGCTCCGCACTTGGCGTCGCTGACGTACCCGGTCCAGCTGCCGTCCTTCGGGGCGGCCATTGCCACCATGGCAAGGCAAAGCGTAGCTACGATTGTTGCCAGAATCTTTTTCATTTGCATCCTCCTGAATTTATTTTCACGGAAACGAGGGCCAAATTTGGTGAAACGCCCTGAGTGCTGGTATCTTCGGCCTTCTCCCTTAATGTACGAGAGTTCGTAACGTCCGGATGGTTACAAAGGGAGAAATTGCTGGCAATCCGGCAGCCCGTTCGCCGTCGTACAAGAAAAGAGAGCAGGATTTGTCGAGCGTTGAATTAAAAGGGGCCTCCGCTGACGCAGCTTTGGTGTCGGCGATTCGCGCAGGTGATCCCGGCGCTATGGCCTTGCTCTACGACCGATACGGCTCGGTGGTGTATTCGGTGGCGCTGCGGGTGTTGGGCGACACCGGCTCGGCGGAAGATGTGTTGCAGGAAGTGTTTATGCAGTTGTGGCGCAATCCAAATGCTTTCGATTCCAGCCGGGGAAACCTCGCTCCGTGGCTGGCGGTGATTGCGCGCAACCGGGCGATTGATTCGATTCGCAAACGGCATCCGGAAACAGATGTGGCAGACGTAGTGATCTCGGTCGAACCGGACATGGCCGGGGACGCCGAACGCGGGCGCGCCATGGAAAAAGTACGCGGGGCGCTTTCGTCAATGCCTGCCGCGCAACGGAATGCTCTTGAGATGGCCTACTTCGAAGGCTTAAGCCACAGCGAAATTGCCGCCAAGACGGGCGAGCCGTTAGGGACGATCAAGACGCGCATTCGTACAGGACTGTTGTCGTTGCGGAAAGTTTTTCAGGGATGAGCGAACACGACCAATTCGCGGAGGAGCTGGCTCTCTACGCTCTAGGTTCGTTGCAAGGCGACGAACTGGCGGCGCTGGAGAAGCATTTGGACGGGTGTGCCTCCTGCCGCCGCGAGTTGGAGCAGTTGCGTGGAGACATGGGATTGCTGGCGCTTGCAAGTGCGGCGTCGGCCCCGCCACAGCGAGCGCGGGCCCGATTGATGGCGGCGGTGGCGAAGGAGCCGCGTGCGGCGCGGGAGCCACGGCAGATGCGTCCGTGGTGGTTGCCGGTGCCTTGGTTTGTGGCGGGCGCGATGGCGCTGCTGGCTATTGTTTTCTGGTATGACAAGACTGACTTGCAGCGGGAGTTGGCGAAGCTGAAAGACGACAACGCGCAGCAGTCTTTGGAATTGACGAAGGCGCGGGATGTGGTTGCGACTCTGACTGCTACGGGTGCTTTGCGGGTAACGCTGGTGGCGGCGAAGGCTCCTCCACAGCCGCAAGGTAAGGCGATCTATGTGCGCGATCGGTCGAGCTTGATTTTCATCGCCAGCAACATGCCGAAACTGCCGGCGGAAAAAATTTATGAGCTGTGGCTCATTCCGACAACAGGGAATCCGATTCCTGCTGGATTGTTTTCGCCGGACGCGCATGGGAGCGCGACGGTGGTGAACCCTCCGCTGCCCGGCGGGGTTGAGGCCAAGGCGTTCGCGATTACGGTGGAGCCTGAGGCGGGGTCGGCTACTCCGACTATGCCGATTGCCATGGTGGGGGCTGGGGAGTAACGACAAGCTCTGGTCGCCTTGTACAGTAAAGTTGCACAGCACACAGAGTTTCACAGAGGAAACCATATCTGCTCCCCTCGGTGACCTCTGTGGTCAATGCTTTCGCCGCTATTCGTAGCGCAGGGCTTCGATCGGATCCAACCCCGCGGCTTTGATTGCCGGCAGCATTCCACTCACTACTCCCACAATGCTTAGGATTGCCGTCGACCAGATCAGGATGCCGGAGTTGATGGTCATGTGAATGTCGCCTTCGTCGGCATTCTCGATAAACGCGCTCCAGAGCGGAAGCGATCCGACCGACCAGGAAATTATGTAGGCCAGCGCTACTCCGGCGAGGCCGCCGATGAAGGTAATCACCAGCGATTCCGCCAGGAACTGAAACAGGATGTGCCAGCGATGCGCGCCCAGCGCCTTCTCCACGCCGATCTCGCGGGTGCGCTGGGTCACCGATACCAGCATGATGTTCATCAGGCCAACCCCGCCGATGCCGAGCGTCAGCAGTCCGATGAAGCCGAGAAGAACTTTTATTCCTGTGGTGATGATCTGAAGTTCGCCGAATTCCTGGACGGCGTCGAAGACGAAGACCGCGCGCTCATCCTTGGGGCTGAAGCCGTGGTGGTATGCGATGCAGTCGCGCACCGCCTTCGTCACCTTGGCATTCTCTCCCTCGTACTCCAGGACGATGGTGTTCAGGTAGTAGGTATTGGTCAAATCGCCCATGGCGCTGTAGGGGACGTACACCATGCCATTCATGTTGTCGTCGCCGTCCTGAATCATGCGCTTCAGGACGCCGATCACTTCGTAGGAAATTCCGCCGATGCGAACCTTTTCGCCAAGCGCGTTCTGTCCGGAGAACAATTTCTTTTTCACATCGGCGCCAATCACCGCCACGCGGCTATGCGTGCTGTCTTCGAGTTCGGTGAAGAAGCTGCCCTGGGCCACGTCGACGTGACGGATGAACTGGTAGCTGGCGTAGGCTCCGCGAATGGTGTAGGTCGAACTGCGTGTTCCGTAGGTGACGGCAGTCTCTTTGTTGACCTCGGGAGACGATCGCTTCAGGAATGGAACTTCGGCGCGCAGATTTTCCAGATCCTGCAGCGTGAGTTTGATTTCCGAACCGGCCTTGGTGCCACCGACTTGCAGAGAAGTTCGGCCGGGGAAGACGGCGATCATGTTTCCGCTGAAGGTGGTGAAGGCGACCATCAATCCGCGCTCGAAACCTGCGCCGTAGGCCAGCAACAAAACGACGGTAGCGATTCCCCACGCCATGCCCAGCATGGTGAGCACGCTGCGGCGGCGGTTGTGTCTTAACGCTTCGTAGGCTTGTTTGCCGAGCTCGGTGACCATGGCTACTCCTGCCTCAACGCTTCGACGGGCTGCATCAATGCGGCTTTGCGCGCGGGATAAATTCCGGCAACGACTCCAGCTACAGTCAGCGACACAATCGCGAGGATGGCGGATGCCGGCACGATACGCGGGGTATCGAAGCCTTGCGGTGAAGGCAGTTGTGCGAGCAAAGTCACGAACACGGTGCAGATGGCCAAGCCGATGCATCCGCTGAAGGCCGTGAGAAACGCGCCTTCCACAAAAAACTGCGTGAGGATATTGCGGTGGGTTGCGCCGAGCGCTTTGCGCAGGCCGATCTCTTTGGTGCGCTCGGTCACTGACACCAGCATGATGTTAATGATCCCGATGCCGCCCAGGCCCAGCGTGACCAATCCCACGACGCCCAGAAACCAATCCATACCGTCGAAGATTTTGGCGACCTTGATGGAGTTCTCGACCGTGTCCCAGTCGTTGAAGGTGTCTTCCGCTTTGGGGCTGAAACCGTGGCGGCGGGCCACGATCTGGTGCATCTCTTCTTTGGCCTGGACGTGGAGTTCTCGGGCGATTGGACGGTAGTTGATGAAGCTCAGCGCGTCTTCCGCGTTCTTCGTCTTTAGGGGAAAGTGCATTCGCATGGTTTCGATGGGAACGAAGATGCGCCCGTTGGTGCCGTTGTTTCCTTCGCGTCCAACTTTGCCGACGATGCCAATAATTTGGAACTCAATGCCGTTCAGCAGCATGGGTTCGCCCAGCGCAGGGCGGCCGGGGAAAACATTCTTCAGCAATTCCCAACCTACGACGGCGACGCGGCGGCGATCTTTGTTGTCCTGATCGTTGAACCAGCGTCCGGTGCCGATGGGTACCGTGCGAATTTCGTTGTAGGCGGGAGCCACGCCCAGAACCTGCCCATTGGTGCTGCCATAGTCACTGACTGCGCGGATGTCTTCGCGCTCGATGATCGGCGAAATCGCGCCGACGAATTTCGCCTCTTCGTGGATGGCAAGGTAGTCGCCATAAGTGAAGCTGTAGGGACGCCCCGACTGCATGCTACCTTCGACCGCAGGAACGCGACCGGGGAAGGCAAACATAATGTCTTTGCCCAGGTTGGCGAGATTTCTCTGCTGGCCGCTGCGGAAGCCTTCGCCTAGTCCCACCAAAAGCAGTAGGGAACCGACGCCCCACGCGATACCGAACATGGTCAGGAACGAACGCAGCTTGTGCGCCCACAACGTGGAGAGCGACTGCCTGACGATGTCGATGAGTGTGCGCATATAAGTTGGCCCTGCCGCCGGGGAGGACGGCCAGGGCCGGTATGGGTAGGAGTCTCGGATCCTACCCAATCATGTTGTTAGATACGACGCCGGGAGGTCAGTTGTTCCCGGATTTTCTTTGCAGGGTTAGACCGCATTGCGGTGCGCTGGATAGCGGAATATCTCACGGGGTTGTACGGCTGTCCCAGGGCGGCTATCGGAAGGGACCACGTGTGGTCTAATCGGCTGTTTTTGTGGGGATTTCTAATACACGCTGTCATCCCGAAGCGCGGGTTTGGCGCGAGGAACCTTACGATGCGAAGACGTTGTTCG
>DATBAT010000269.1:0-4817 GCA_036271375.1 Terriglobales bacterium | reverse complement strand
CGCCAAGATTCGCCAGGCTATTCGACAGACCATCTTTGTCGCCGATTGCCTCAGCATTCGTGATTGACTCCTGCAGCAACCTCCGCGCGCCTTCAAGGTCGCCCCGGGTGAGAAGGCTGCTGCCGAGGTTGTTGCAGGCTGCGCCAATGCCTTCCGCATCGCCAACCGCGCGAAACTCGGTAAGAGCCTCGCGCCAGGACGACTCCGCCTGGGTAATGTCTCCTCGCAGGTAGTAATTTGCGGCCAGATCATTCAGGGTGCGCGCGGCATTGTTTAGATCGCCGGCTCCCACGTAACTGGCGCGGGCAGTATTGCATTCGCGAATCGACTGTTCAGCGTTGGTGTTGATCGAGGCGTCCGTCTGACACAGCATCCCAAGACCTCTAGCAACGGTGAGAGTCGCGCCTTGAGCAGAAGCCTTCTCGACTGCCCGATGTGCGGCTGTCCGGCTTTTTGCCAGGTCGCGGTTCACCCATGCCGCCGCTTCCATCAGGTCAATGCGCGGGTCCCCGCCGTTCGAGGACGGCAGCTTTCGCAGGGCAGCCAGCGTGCCAAGTGCCGCTGCCTGGTCTGTCTTGCGCTGCACCGATGCGAGACGCAATCCGTAGTCGACGCTGTCAGGAAATGTAGCGAATAACAATTTATAGGTATCCGCCGCGCCGTCCCAGTCACTTATAGATTCCTCGTACTGGCCGCGGACCAAAAGCGCCTCCTCACGGGAAAGGGAGCGGGAGCGGTCCAGCGCCTGTTTTGCTTCCGCCTGTGCTTCCTTCGCATGCCCCAGGCGAGACCATGCCTCTGACAAGGCTGCATGCGCGAGAGGATAACTCGAATCGGCGGCAGTGGCTCGCTGCAGGAAGTCTCGAGCGCCGATGAAATCAAAGGCGTAAAGACGCGCCCTACCCTCGCTGTATAACCGCAACGCCAACTGGTTCGACGGAACGGAGGCCCTGGTATTTTCCGTAACCGGCGCCAGTGTGGACTCGGGACTCAATACCTCGCGCAATTGAACTCCAGCGCGCAAAGCAAGATCGAACAGGTTGTCTTCATTTCCCGTAAAGGCCTGCTCCTTGAGAGTTTCACCGCTTGCAGTGTCCTGCAGCCGCACATCCAGGCGTATCTGTCGATTGTTTCTATTGGGTAGCAGGGTGTATGAGCCGAGCAGTACAACATCTGCGCCAAGATTCGTCCGCAGCTGGTGAAGGGTATTTTTTGACAGTGTGGTCTCCGGTGTTAGGGAAATCTCCCGCGTGACTCGCGCCACGTCTTCACCTGAGATCATGCGGAGTCGCCCTCCCGCTGCAAGCTCTGTGTTCAGCATCTCGGACAAGGCTATCGAAAGCCAGCCGCCTTGGGGTCCGGGCGGCAAACTGCGGAAGCCCATCACGGCGACCGATCGCCGGGGTTGAATTGTTACTGGAGCGGCCTGCGAAGGCGACTTCGTGAGACTGGCTACGCCACGCCTGGATTGGAACCGGTACAAGCCGAAAATCAAAATTCCGAACATGCAGATCGCCACCGCCATCCCGGCCCCCCAATGCGAAAACGGAAGGGAAGTAGGAGGAACGGACCCGGAGCCGCGTGGAGCGACTGCTTCCAATTTCTGGAGGCTTGCCGCGGCCAGCCCCGATTGGCTTGGCGTGGTCTCAAGGGCCGGTGGCTGAAGAATGGCTGGCTCGACAACTTCAACTGGAGCAATAAAGCGATAGCCACGCCGCGGAATCGTTTCGACGAATCTGGGGCTGCCGGCATCGTCCTCAAGCGCCTCTCGCACTTTCAGCACAGCGACACCCAGGCTCTTGTCGAAATCGACAAATGTATTGCCGGGCCAGAGCCGCTCCCTGATTGCGGCACGCGAAACTACAGCGCCCCGATTTTCCAGCAGCAACACGAGAAAATGAAACGGCTGTTCCTGCAATTTAACCCGCAGACCGCGCCGCGTCAGTGTCCTTGTGGCCGCGTCAAGGGTGAAGAGGCCAAAGCGATAGACAGCCTTAGATTCTGGATCAGGTTCCGTTCCCATAATTCCTTCTTACATGGGGCGACTATCTGACGCGCTGATTTTAGCACGCGAGCCCACCCGTGCCACCAATTAGTCGATGACTGCAAGCGAACAGAAGGAATGAACTTAGCAGTTAGTCAACGATTGACACGGAGTTAAATTGCAATATTTTCTCAGCCGGCGCAAAGTCCTGTCGTAGTCGCCTGGCAGTACGCCAAGCGAATGAACCGGAGAAGCCTTCATGGCGAGCTTTTGTGGAAAATGCGGTTCACCTCTTATTGATGGAGCAGTGTTTTGTGGAAGCTGCGGATCGTCCGTATCCCAGGGGGCGCCGGCGAATCTATCCTCCACACCGGCCAACAAATTGATCGCCGAGAACGTCCCTCCGGCTTCCACGCGCATTTCAGCGGTCCCGGCTACAAGATCCTCGAACTTGCTTTTGAAGTTAGGAGCCGCTCTTGTGGTCATCATCTTTGTCGTCGGCTTTGCAGCCCTTGCGGCGATCTACTATGGCGCGCACAGACTCAGGGACAAGATCCACGCCGCGTCGCAACAAACTCTCGGAACGGAGAAGCCAGGCGGAGGACAGGTTGCCTCAATTCCTGGTGGCAGTTCCGGCGCGACGCGGCAGGAGACGCAAGGTCCTGCTGGCGGCGATCTCTGCCGCTACCTCAGCAAAGAAGACGTGAGCACCTACACCGGCACGAAGATCATCCGGGCTGATTCGTCTGAAGACAGTTGCGTGTATATCGCGAACGGCGATCCAGCCGACGCCATTACCAAACACCTCGGCGGCATGCTGGGGCAAAAGGGGGTTGATCCCAAGAGCCAGCAAACGCTGCAGAAGATCGCTGGCGGCTTCTTTCAGCAACAAGAGCACGACGACAAGGATCTTTCTGCCGAAGCAAAAAAAGGGGAGATTCCAATCCTGACCATCAACTTTTCGAGTGGCCATGCCGCCTCTGAAATGAAGCTCAATCACAACCTGATGGCGATGATGAATTCCGAAGACCTCACCGGGATTGGCGACGAAGCATTCGACTCAGCGGACGGCATCATGACCGTCCGCAAAGGCAACACGTTGTTCCGCATAACATACATCAGCTGCCCATGTACCAGTGACGCGATCAAGCCGCTGGCGCAAAAACTCGCCAACGCACTTTAGCCCGCAGTGAACTTTAAAGGACAATTTCATGGCTTTCTGTCAATCCTGTGCAACTCCCATTCCGGACGGCGCGACGCAATGCGGAAGCTGTCTCGCCCCGGCTGCGGCCGTCAGCTACTCTGCTGCCCCGCCCGCGGCCTCTGGCATCAGCGTAAATGCAGCGGCTGCACTTACCTATCTCGGCGGCTTCATTACCGGCATCATCTTCCTGCTTATCGAGCCTTACAAGGCAGACCCCTTTGTCCGCTTCCATGCCTTTCAATCGATACTCTTCAATGTTGCTTGGATCGGCTTATGGATCGTGTGGGCGATTGTCGGAATCGTGCTGGGCGCCATGACCAAGGGACTCTTCATATTTCTTCAACTTCCAATCGACCTATTGCTGATGGTTGGTGGCTTCGCGTTGTGGGCTTGGTTGATGTACAGCGCCTACCAGGGGAAAACATTCAAGTTGCCTGTAATAGGCGCACTTGCGGCAAAGCAGGCGGGGCTGTAAGAACGACTGAAAGACGACATCTCGTCGGCCGCTAGCACAGGCCATGGCGCAAAGAAATTTATCAGCGTGAGACGCTCAAATTCGCGGAAAGTCGACCACTACTACGTGGCCGCCGACGAGGTTGAGCGGAACTATATTTTTGGCAGAATCAACAAGATGACGGGCGTGAAATTTGAGGGCTACTTAAACGAACGTCCCGTATTCGCTGTATAAATCCCAAACTAACCGTCTGAATTCCCGAGGTCCCCCAATGATCGAGCAAAGAACCCATCGCGCATGGTTTAACAAACTGCAGGTACGCTACGCACAACCGAGTGCCGGAACTCGCTTGGAGCATCCGCTGTTTACGGCACAAACAGTTTGCGGCCCTATTGAGTATCGAAGAGTCGGTATCGCTGTGGCCGCTACGCCTGTCGCTTTGGGCATAATTCAGGATGTCGCCCATCGTCAACTGGATCCTTACCATGTGGCTAATTCGGCTTTCGTCGCCGGACTCTCCGCAAGTGTCTTAAACGACGCTTACCAGAACTACACGGGATGCATCTTTGCTTCACTCCTGTTGATGTCATCCCAGGCGACGGTGCGATTTTTGACCGACGCGTCAAGGTTTGTCGCTGCAAGAGGGGACGCTACCGGCATCGAGTCTATTTATGCGTCCGCGCTCCAGTCCGCGTGGAATTATCTGGACGCCGCTACGGCAAGCGCGTCTCTCAGTCTTTGGAGCCGAGTTGTCCGCAATGGTAGATACGCCGCCAAACATGATGTTCTGGTGATGGATCGCGGTTCCCGCGTCTTCGTCCACATGGCCAAGGGTACGCTCCGCAATCTGTCCCTTGAAGTAGGACTCGCCGACATCGGCGGAATGGCGTCTGCGGTTGCCGGTCAACGTTACGGGGAACCGGCTGGGCAGGGCCCCGGACAAAACTTCGGACCGGGCGCCGGATTTGGTCTTGGAGGTGGATCGGGCCCGGGTCAAGGTTTAGGTCAAGGGCTAGGTCAAGGCTTGGGTCAAGGGTTAGGCCAAGGGTTAGGTCAGGGCTTGGGTCAAGGCTTGGGTCAAGGACTAGGCCAAGGGTTAGGTCAGGGCTTGGGTCAAGGGTTAGGTCAAGGCTTGGGTCAAGGCCTGGGTCAAGGCCTGGGTCAAGGCTTAGGCC
>DATBAT010000268.1:0-17699 GCA_036271375.1 Terriglobales bacterium | reverse complement strand
TTTAGAATATAAAGAGCTTGTTAAGGCTGCCTAAACCGCCTTAATGCGAATGCTTGAACGCTGCCCATAAAATGACAGCAATGAATAATGCAAAGATTATAATGGCCGCGCTTTTTAAAGCGAGGTCAACCCATGTCAAAGTATCGTCTGGCGCAAGTATCTGCCGTTCTAAATCTTCTCGGGGCTCTTCTAGTATTTTTTTCATTTCAAGCTACCTCTAACGATTTCATACTTGTAAGTACCCCCGATGGCGAAGCTGCATTTTGCGTCGGAGGTAAAGCCATGTTTGGCACTTTCAATAAAGGTCTCCTAATCAACACTGACTGCCCTAAAGGAAAAAACTTCAAGCCAACGGCCGTGGTCGTAAACGATTCACCGTACCTCGGTTATCTAGGGTGGGGCCTTCTTGGTTTAGGTTTTATCTTGCAGTTCTTTTCCATCGAGAAACCTACGATGTCTGCGGAGCAATTAAGAACATTGCGCAAAGCTCAAAAGATCCTTGACGCTGCAAAATAACCAGATAAGTGTTGATTACTGCGGCGGATTAGCGCTCGGCTTTACTCCTCCTCCTTCTTTTGATCCACTTTTGTCCATTTCAAAGGTGCCTATCTTCGTTTTTTTGATTTGATTCACGTTAATTCCGACAGAGCATGGCGGTGCGTCAGCGATGTGTAAATGTTCAATCGTCACATCGTCCATTCCGCTGTTTGGGCCTTCCCCTCGGATGGCTGCCCATCCTTGGCCCGATGGGCATGGAGGAAGGGCAGCAGTGGGCTTAGGGCGAACTTTGGGTTGCGCTTTAGGCTTGCTTTCTAAGATGGGACAGTCTGGTTTCACGATCTTCTCCACTATCCTGTCCACCGGTTTTTCGATGATTTTCTCGACCACTTTCGGATGTCGAGAGCGATACAAGCTATACCCAGAAAGTCCCAAACTTAGGGCCACCAGGAAGAGCATGATTGCCAATTTCCACGCCCGATTGAGTGACATCTTAGGGCCGTCCACTTTCCGGCGCGGTTTGATCCCAAAATAGTCCAGCACGGCGACAAGTGCGGCTAATCCAAAAAGGACGTTCAAGAAATCTTGCACAGGCACACCTCCACATCCCGCTGAAAACATTCAGGATGCGGAAAATCTTACGCACTGACGCACCCTGCGTCAAATGCACAATCCTGATTATTTTGCGTCTGGAATGTTGAAGTTAGGGGAAAAGCAGCAGTTCGGGGGCTTGACAGATTTTCGGCCAAGGGACGGGAAGGGTACTTTCTACTCGCGGGCGGCACGCTCCAAGCGAGGTTTGTCCAGAATGCGAATTTGCTTTCTTCCCACTTCGATTATGCCAGCGCGTTTTAGTTCTCCCAAGGCTGCGGTGGCTGATTCGCGATATACACGCAGGTGCTGCGCCATGTCCTTGTGACTCATGTCGCGGATGAGATCTTCGTCAGCGCGCTCCAGAAGAAGCTTTGCCAGGCGGGGGATCAGTTGGCGGAATGAGGTTGCATCTAGATCCATCAGGACATTGACGAAGCGCTGACTTACCAGATCGAGCAGACGGCGGGTGACGCTGGGATGCTGTTCGAGAACGGCATCGAGGACGCGACGGGAAATGATACGGATGCGGGACGGTTCGGTGGTTTGGGCGGAGCAGTGGCAGAGGCGCTGGCCGACGCATCCCATTTCGCCGAAAAGTTGCGGGGGCTTGAGTTCCGCGATGATCAGTGTTTTTGTGCCGGAGGTGCGGAAGGTCTGGACTGCGCCTGCTTCCAAAATGAACAGCGCCTCACCGGCTTCGGCGGTGCGGAACAGATAGTGTCCGGAACGGAAATCGCGAACTTCGCTGTTGGCTTCCAGTTCGTTCAAGCAGGACTCGGAAAGACCTTTGAATAGATCCACATTGGCCAGGCAGCTTTGCATGGGCTCGGATTTTGGCGACTGGCGTTTCATGGGGGAGCAAGTGTAAGCAAGGTTACATCTTTTCGGCGTGACTTCGAAGAGGCGAGGACATCCAATCGGCAGAACAACAATTTCAGGTGGGAGGAGATTTTATGTCGAATGCCGTCAAGTACGGAACGCTGTTGGTGGATGGAGTGAACATTGCCTATCGTGAGGCGGGGGTAGCGGGTAATCCCAAGCTTGTGTTGCTGCACGGGTTTCCTGCTTCATCGCATCAGTATCGTAATCTGATTCCGGCTCTTGCCGACCGGTTCCACATCATCGCGCCGGATTATCCGGGATTCGGAAACAGCGACATGCCCGACCCTGCGAGTTTTTCGTATACGTTCCAGAAGCTCTCTGAGGTGACGGAGAACTTCCTGAAGGACAAGGGTTTCGAGCGCTATGGTTTATTTGTTCAGGACTACGGCGGGCCGGTGGGATTCAGGATCGCGAATCGCAACCCGGCGGCTTTAGAGTGGCTGATCATTCAGAATACGAATGCTTACGAGGTCGGATTCACCGAGGCGTGGGGAGGGCTGCGCAATGCTCTGTGGAAGAAGCGTACGCCTGAGAGCGAGCAGGGCGTGGCCGGCTTGCTAGAGTTTGAGACGGTGAAGACGGTTTATTTGCATGGGCATGAACATCCGGAATTGATCAGCCCGGATAACTGGAATGTGGACTATCACTTCATGGAGCGTCCGAATGCGCGGAAGGTGCAAATGGATCTGTTCTATGACTACCGCACCAACGTGGAATTGTATCCGGTGTGGCAGAAGTGTTTAAGGGAAAAGCAGCCCAGGACGCTGATCTTCTGGGGGCAGGATGACATCTTCTTTACTCGGGAAGGCGGGGAGGCTTATCTGCAAGATTTGCCAAACGCGGAAATGCATCGACTGAATTCCGGGCACTTTGCGGTTGAGGACAGTCTGAATACGATCGCTGAGAACATTCACCGGTTTTATGACGAGAAAGTCGCACCGGTAACGGTTCTGAAGTCGGCTTAGGGTTGTGAGATAGGCCTACGCTTAGGCGGAGGCCTTTTTTCTTTGGCCATTAGCACTTAGCCGTCAACGCTCGTAGCTAAACTTTGAGGTCGTTTCGAAACTTATTTGGACGGGTAAGGTCTTAGCGGGCTATTTTCCTCTCTTTTTGAAAAATTCAATCAATCAAACTCCCGATTTGCCGATAGACCCTTGGTAATTCGATTGGAGTGACCTGCATGAAAATCCCAGCGAAGGGATTGGGGTTTGCACTGTGCGCGATGAGCGCTCTTGGTTTTGCGGCGCCGCAAGCCACCCAAGAAGCTAAGGAAGCGGCAGATCTGGATCTGGAACAGTTGGCGAACGTGGAGGTGAAGGTAACCTCGGCCTCGAAGAAAGCCGAGAGTCTTAATCAGGCGCCGGCCGCCATTTACGTGATCACAGGGGAAGAAATCCGGCGAGGGGGATTCTCGTCGGTGCCGGAGGCTTTGCGGACGGTTCCTGGATTGTATGTGGCGCAGGAAGACGCACACTCTTGGATTGTTGCGGCGCGCGGCTTCAGTTACGCATTCAATGACAAGATGCTGGTGCTGCTGGATGGACGGTTGCTCTATCAGCCGCTTTTTGGCGGAGTGTATTGGGACACTATCGATCCGCCGCTGGAAGACATAGACCGCATCGAGATCATTCGCGGTCCGGGAGGAACGTTATGGGGCGCGAACGCGGTGAACGGAGTCATTAACATAATCACTAAGAAGTCACAGGAGACACAAAGCTGGTCGATTGCGACATCCGCTGGAATTTACGAGATGTATAAAGCCAGTGTTCGTTATGGCGGGAAAATCGGAGACAAGGCGTCATATCGAATTTATGGCCAGACGCTCTATGGCGATGCGTCGGTGGACGGATCGGGGGTTTCGCAGGAGAATCCGTGGAACCTCAATCAGGCAGGAGTGCGGCTGGATTGGCAAATCTCCCCGAAGGACAAGTTCAGTTTTGATGGTGGAGGTTTTCGGGGCACGGTGCATACCGGCGAGCTTAACTTCAGCGCGCCGGGCGCTGGAGCCAGAGAAATCACGCAAACAGATTTAATCGATGGAGGTCATATTCAGGGGCGATGGGCGCACCAATTTAACGACCGCTCCGACATCGATGTTCTCTCTTATTGCGACTGGAGCGGGCGGGTGGACATCCTGTCGACCGATATTCGTTCCACCTGCGATGTTGAGGTGCAACACGATTTCAAGCTCAAGCCGAGGCATTCGGTGATTTGGGGCGGAAGCATTCTGAGCACGGCGGCAACGCCCAGCGATACATTTGAGATCAGTTATTCTCCGCCGAGGCGGCGAGACACGACGTACAGCGTATTCGGGCAATACGAGGTCAGCGTGGTGCCCGACACACTGCGGATCATCGGGGGCGCGAAGTTCGAACATAATCCTTACACCGGCTTTGAGATTCAACCGCAGATCCGCGCGGTGTGGACTCCGGACAAGTTGAATACCCTGTGGGGGGCGATTTCGCGTGCGGTAAAGGTGCCCGGGGAATTGAATTCCGACGCGGACCTGAAAGTCTCAGAGACGGATGGCGGGCCGTTGCCGGTGTTCGCGGCGCTTAAGGGAAATCCAGATCTCGACCCGGAAATCCTGAGAGCATACGAATTGGGATACCGCTATCAGCCGCATCATGGGTATTCGTTCGACGTTTCGGCTTTCTATAACGACTACAGCGACCTGATCAACACCGGCCCTCCGGGAGCGCCAATTTTATTTCCCACCTATATTGAGGTGCCGTTGCCGTTCGTCAACTCAGGACCGGCGCAGACGCATGGCTTGGAATTCTCGGTTGAGCTGAGGCCGATTTCCCGCTGGTCGGTTTCAAGCGGTTTGACCGAAGTGCGCGGCCTGGCCAATCCGCAGGTGACGCAAGGTCTGATCACGCCACGTCACATTGTGAACCTGCAATCGCGATTCGATCTGGCGCGGCATTTCAGTTTCGATACCAGCTACTACTACACCGGCGAGATCCCCGACCTGGGGCTGCATTCCATCAACCGCGTGGATGTCGGCATGTCCACCAGACAGTTTGACGGGTTCACCTTCTCGGTGTGGGGGCGCAACCTGCAATCGGACCATCACCTGGAAAACAATTCGGGCGAACCGTATGTGCGTGCGGGAGAGATTCGCCGGTCGGTGGTGTTGAAGTTGGTTTGGCAGCAGAAACAGAAGTGACATTGGCATGAAGTGGTTGCGCAAGCGGAACCTATTGCTGATTTGCATCCTCGCGATGGCGGGGAGGTGTGCGCATGCGCAGATGGATGAATACAGCGTCAAGGCAGGCTACATCTATAACTTTTCGAAGTATGTGACCTGGCCGGAGACGGCTTTTAGATCACCGAGCGCGCCGTTTGTGATCTGTATCGCGGGACGAGATCCTTTCGAGGGAAGACTTGATCAGGCGATTGCGGGTAAAACGACAGGCGACTCTCGCGCGCTTGAAGTCAAGAAGGTGAGTGCGTCAGACCGCGCGGGATTTCGCGAGTGTCACCTGGTGTTTGTGAGTAAGTCGGAACAGGGCCGGGCAGCCGCCATTTCTGAGAATCTCAAGGAGCTGCCTGTCTTTATTGTTGCGGATTTTGATTCTTTCGCGGAGCGCGGAGGGATTGCCGATTTGCGGATTGAAGGCAGCAAGGTGAAAGTTGATTTGAATGTCGGAGCTGCAAGCCGGGTAGGGTTGAAGATCAGCGCGAAATTACAGCAGGTGGCGAATTTAATTCATTGACCGCGATCCCGCGCTCGGAAGCGTGTTTGACTTCAGAGGTACTCGGCTGCAAAAGCGGTTGGAAATCTAGTGGCCAGCCTTTAGTTCTCGGTTCTTAGCGCAGGCAGGTATCTCAGGTTCCGGCAGGCCGAGCGGCGACTTCATCGGCTACCACCTGCAGCGGGAGCTGAATAAAGAAAGTTGTGCCTTTGCCGGCCTGGGATTCGAACCAGATTTTTCCTTTGTGTTCGGTGACGATGGTGGAGTGGGCCAGGGCGAGACCCTGGCCGGTACCTCGCCCTACTTCCTTGGTGCTGAAAAACAGTTCGAAGATGCGGTGGCGGATGGTTTCTGGGATGCCGGCGCCTGTGTCCGCGATGCTGATCTCTACGTTTTCTCCCGTGCGTTGGGTTCGAACGGTGATCAGGCCCTTGCCCCGGCTGCCGTTGTCCGTCCTCTCGCCGATGGAGTGGGCCGCGTTGATCACCAGGTTGAGAATGACCTGGTTGATCTTGTCGACCAGGCAAGGCACCGGCGGCAGGTTGGGATCGAAATCGGTTTCGAGGTCGGCGACGTACCGCCATTCGTTGCTGGCCACGGTGACAGTGCTTTGAATGGCGCGGTTGAGATCGGTGAAGTCCCGCTGGCTGGAACCTGGGTGCGAGAATGCCTTCATGGCGTGAACAATCCTGGCAATGCGCTCCAGGCCCTCGAGCGCTTCGTCGAGCGCGCGCGGCATCTCGTGAGCTAGGTGTTCGATATCGGCGTAAGCGGCGGCGGCTTCGATTTCCGACCAGGCAGCGGGCTTAGATTCGCTGGCCGGCAGTTTCCCTACTGCGGTCAGTACTCCTGAGAGACCTGACCATGCTTCTTTAAGAAACGTGACATTGCTGCTGACGAACTGGGTGGGTGTATTGATCTCGTGCGCGATGCCTGCCGCAAGTTGTCCGATGCCTTCCAACTTCTGGGCCTGGCGCAGTTGATCGTCCAGCATTTTCTTTTCGGTGACGTCGGCGCCGACAATCAGACTGCCGACCACGCTTCCCACGTGGGAGCGCAGAGGGTGAATGTTGAGCGTCAACAAACGGCGGGCGTGCTCGTTGTCGATGGCGAGATCGCAGGGAGGGCTGGGCATACCAGTCTTTAGGACTTCAAGGACTTGCGCCTCGATGGGGAACTCTTTCCACGGAATTCCACAGGCGGCCAGGGTCTTGCCTTCCACTTGCTGGCGGGTGAGCCCGAACATTCGTTGCGCGACCTGGTTCCATCGGCTGACTCTGCCGAGCATGTCGGTACCAATCAATATAGAAGGCACCGCGCTGATGAAGAGTTCAGTCTCGGCGTGCAGATCTCGTAATGACTCTTCCATGAAAAGAATTCGGTCGGCAACCTTGAGTTTGGCCTGGAGCTCGTCGGCATCCAGCGGCTTGGTGATGTAGGTGTCGGCTCCGGAATGCAGTCCTTCCAGCGCGTCATCGCGGCCGTCACGCGCGGAGACCAGGATGAAGTATGTGTACTGCCGGGGATTGCCGCTGCGAATCTTCTGGCAGATTTCGAGACCGGTGAGCTTCGGCATCAACCAGTCGAGCATGGCGATGGTGGGCGGGCGCTCCTGCAGGAGAATTTTGAGGGCGTCCTGGCCATTGTCTACGGTCACGGGATCGTATCCCCAGGACTCAACCAGGTCGGAAGCCACAATGCGGAAGATGGCGTCATCGTCCGCGATCAGAAGGCGGCGCTTCTGTGCGGAGAAAGATAGCTGGGATGTGGCCACAAAAGAAGACGGAAGCCGGCGAAGCGTCAGCCCTCCCGTAGGGGATATATCGGCTTGCGAAGGCGATGTCTTAAGCGGTGCGAGGCTAAAGGGTCAGGGGAGCGATGCCGATTGAACATAGGTTCCCTGAAACCGGACTTTGATACTGGTCTGTTTTGGGACTCATAGCTTCTGGGAACAACCGCGGTCACTGTGACTAAAGCGCCCCCCATTAAACACAAGCTCATTTCGATCATCTTCACCATCAGCATGGCCGCGTTGTTGTTGGCGTGCGGCGCATTCACGCTTTACGACTGGGTCACGTTCCGCGGATACAAGGCACGGGAAGCCTCGACCCTGACGGAGATTCTGGCGGCCAACAGCACAGCGGCAATTTCGTTTAACGACGAACAGATTGCCCAGGAAACTCTTGCAGCTTTGCGCTCCGAGCCGCATGTGGTGTGCTCGCGTGTCTACATCAGCAATGGAAAGCCGTTCGCGACCTATGTGCGCGAGGGTGCGGGCCAAGTGGATATTCCGGCAAATGCTCCGGAAGAGAGCACAAGCTTCGCCAACCAAGGGTTGCGGGTGACGCGAAAAATTCTCAACAAGGGGGACTTTCTCGGAACGATTTACCTGGAGATGGATCTGGAGGAATTGAACTCACGGCGCAACCGCTACTTGGGAATTGCCTGCGTGGTACTGGCGCTTTCCATGCTGATCGTTTTGTTGCTGGCGGCAAGATTGCACCGGACGATTTCGGATCCGATATTTGCCCTGGCGGAGCGGGCGCGTTCCATCGCCGATGACGAAAATTATGAGATCCGCAATATTCGTGGCGGCTATCAGGAGATTGAGCTACTCATCGAAAGTTTCAACACTATGCTGCGCGATCTGGCCGACCGTGACGTGCAGTTGCAGAACCACCGCGAGCACCTGGAAGAGCAGGTCGCGGCCCGGACGCTGGAACTGCAAACCGTCAACACTCAGCTAGGCCGTGCCAAGGACACGGCGGAAGCGGCCAGCCGCGCCAAGAGTGAGTTTCTGGCGAACATGAGTCATGAAATCCGCACGCCGATGAATGGCATCCTCGGTATGACGGAGCTTACCCTGAATACCGGCCTGACGCCGTTGCAACGGGACAATCTTCTGCTGGTCAAGTCGTCGGCGGATTCACTGCTGGCAGTAATCAACGATATCCTGGATTTTTCCAAGATTGAGGCCGGGAAGATGTCGCTCGATCCGCGGCCCTTCAACTTGCATACCATGCTGGCCGAGACGCTGAAGTCGTTGTCGTTGCGTGCACACCAGAAGGGTTTGGAACTGGTATTGGATTTGGGGCCGGGCGTTCCTCTACATGTAGTGGGAGATTTCGGGCGGCTGCGGCAGATCATCGTGAACCTCGCCGGGAACGCCATCAAGTTCACACAAACCGGAGAGGTAGTGCTCTCTGTGAAGGTCGAGCCGGGGGAAGGCGATGGCCATTCGTTGCACTTTACCGTGCGCGACACCGGCATTGGAATCGCACGTGAAAATATCTCACGGATATTCCATGCGTTTGAGCAGGCGGACAATTCGTCGACGCGCCTATTCGGCGGAACCGGATTGGGCATCACCATATCGTCGCGCCTGGTGGAATTGATGCAGGGGCGAATCTGGGTGGAGAGTGACCCAGGAGTGGGCAGCAAGTTTCACTTCACCGTTAAATTTGAGAAGTCGGCTGAGGTGGTGGAACGGGAACCCGACCTGGACATTGCTGTCCTGAGAAATAAGCGGGCGCTGGTGATCGATGACAACGCCACGAACCGCCGCATTCTGCATGACACGCTGGTGTTGTGGCAGATGGAGCCGGTGATGATCGAGAGCGGCGCAGAAGCGCTGGCTTATATGGAGAGATCCACACAAGCGGGAACGGCGCCGGACCTTATCGTGATCGACAGCGAGATGCCGAACATGGACGGCGCTCAAGTTTTAGAAAAGCTGAAAGATCTGGGCCAGCTTTCGGCGGAGAGAGTGATCATGCTCACGTCCGCGGACCGTCCTGAAAATCTGGCGCGATGCCGGCAGCTCAACATTGCCGCTTACTTGACCAAGCCCGCGAACCAGGCGGAGTTGTTGAGCGCTGTGTTGGATACCGTCCGGCAACGCAGAGCCCGCGAGGAAACAAGCGCGTCGGCGCAAGGCAGTTCCTTCCCGAAATCGGAGAGGCGGTTTGAAATTCTGTTGGCCGAGGACAATTTGCTCAACCAGCAAGTGGCGCGAGGCATGCTGGAAGAGATGGGGCACTCTGTGACGATCGCAAACAATGGGCAGGAGGCAGTCGACCTCTTCCAGCAGCGAAGTTTTGATTTGATCTTCATGGACATCCAGATGCCGGTGCTGAATGGGTACGAGGCGACCGCTATCATTCAGGAAAAGCAGAAGAACTCCGAGAACAAGATTCCGGTGATCGCGATGACGGCCCACGCGATGAGCGGAGATCGCGAGAAGTGCCTGGCGGCGGGGATGGACGACTACATTTCGAAGCCGATCGGCTCGGATGCGCTGTTCGAAATTGCGCAGAAGAATGCCAAGTTTGTCAGCCATCGTGAGCCCGTCGCGGCGAGCGCGCTGCCGTTTGTGACCGGAGAGCCGGTGGCCCAAATTGATCTGTCAAATTCGTCGCAGATTAACGTCCAGGTTGTACTGGGACGCTTTGGTGGCAACCGGAAGCTCTTGCGGAAAGCGGCTGGCATGTTTCCGGCGGAATCTACGTCATTGCTGTCCGCGATAGAAGTGGCGCGGACCTCGGCAAACGCGTCTGACCTGCAGACGGCGGCACACACCCTTAAAGGCATCTGCAAAATGTTTGGCGTCGAAGAAGCCGCCGAGGTCGCGTTCGAACTCGAGACAGCGGGACGGGAAGGCACCCTGGGGACGGATGAGCAAGTCGGACAATTGAAAATCATGATCGGGTGTGCCACCTCCGCCCTGGCGCAGCTATGATGGTCTGCTTGCAGGGGGACCTAATCGATGAAGAGGCGAACTTTTCTGGGATCGGTGGCTGCGACGGCGATCGCGGGATCGCTTGGCGGGGCATCTGCTTTGGCTGCGCCCGCGAAGATGAAGATTACGCGAGTACGGGCGTATCTGCCGCCGAATCCCAATCCGCTATTTAATCAAAGCGATGTGGTGGTCACCGTCGAGACCGACGCCGGTATTACCGGCGTGGGCGAAGGCGGGTCGAAAGAGATGCTGGCGCAGTCCGCCGGCCGTTTGATTGGACAAGACCCGCACTATATTGAGCGCCTGTGGCAGGACATGAACCGGGCATTCTTTTATCCCGCAGGCCGCGAGAAGACGGATGCGATAGGCGCGCTCGATCTGGCGTTGTGGGACATAAAGGGAAAAGCGCATGGGCTCCCGGTGCACAAATTGCTTGGGGGGATGGTGCGAAATTATTGCGAGTGCTACAACACGGCGGGAATTATTCCGGGCATCACCGACGGCATGAATATCAAGGAAAGGGCGCATGCAACGGTTGAGGCGGGCTACCGCGCGTTCCGCATGGGAGCGGTCGACATCCCGGCGAATACCACTTTCAATACCAGCGAACGGCTTAACCATCTTCGCGAAGAGTGTTCGCAGGCGCGTGAGGGCGTGGGGAAAGATGGAGATTGGTGCGTCGATTTCCACCAGCGCTTCGATCTGGCGGAGGCGATTCGCGGGTGCAATGAGATCGCGGAGTTCACTCCGTTCTTTGTGGAAGATCCGGTGCGGACGGAGGCCTTCGCTCAGGACCTGCCAATCTTGCGAGGCAAGGTTAATGTTCCGCTGGCGGCAGGCGAGGAGTGGGGCAATCGCTGGGACTTCAATAAGCTTATCGAGGACCACAGTATTGATTATCTGCGGGCGACACTGCCGAACGTCGGTGGCATCACGGAGATGATGAAGATCGCGGCAATTTGCGAGACGCATTTTGTTGGGATGGTTCCGCACTTTACGGGACCGATTGCAACGGCGGCGTTAGTCAACTGCCTGGGAACATTTTCCGGGCCGGTACTGATGGAATACAACTACCAGGGACGCACGCTGGCGCATCTTCCGGCTTGTCTGGATTTTAAGAATGGCAAGTTGTATCCAAATGACCGGCCGGGGTTAGGTGTTGAGTTGGACTTCAAGCATTTGACCCAGATTGCGGAGATCACTGAGCCGGTCACGGCTCGAGCTCAGACTTATTTTCGTCCGGATGGGTCGATTACGAACTGGTAGAGAGTTCGGGCGCGAATCGCGGATGGCTGGTTTGCGTCTGGTAGCAGGCGAACAGGAGTGTCCGCCCCACATTGTTCGGTTATGCGGATTGTTTGGCCAGAGAGGGGATTTTTTCTTCCAGGCGATGAGACAGCCACTCGTGTAATTGACCTTTGGTGGTGGTCGATAGATCCACAAAGCGGATGCCGGCTACTCCGCCGTCGCCGTTGCGGATCATTTCGGCGCGGGCCACCATGTCTTTGAGTTGGCCTGAAAGTTTGAATTTCACCAGGATTTCAGTCCCCACGCCCAGCAAATAGTCGACGCGGAGCGCCATGCCGTCTTCGCTGATGTCGATGGTTTCTCCACGGATCTCGCCGCTCACCGACGAGGTGACGGTGATAGGTATCCTCAATGGACAGCGAAAATAGCGGCGGCATTCGCGGACGATCATCCCGTAAGAAGCGCGCAAGGTTCGGCTGATGGCTTCGTAGGTGAGCGGTTCTTCGAGAACAAAATTGGCGCCGGCTTTTCGGGCGGTTTCCACGATCGATCCGTGCGGCGCGATGGCCACCATGACGGCCGTGCTGTTTGAGGATGAGGAGCGTACCTCGGAAAGAAGATCGAGATGAGGAGTATCTAATGCGGTGTCGATGACAAATGCTTCGAACTTGCGGCTGTGGATCAACTCCAGCGAATCGCGGACCAGGCTGGTGCTTACGGTGGAGACGTCGATCTCCCGGTAGGCGCGGGCGAACTGGTCGATGAGTTCGTTGTTTGTGGTCATGACCAGCGCGGTTCCCACTGACTTTCTAACCGCCCGCTCGAAATGGGTTGGACGTAAGGACATTGTTCAATTCTGCGACATATAAGACGGCCAGCGGAAGGAGTGAGATGTCTCTTATAACTCCAGGGGTAATACAGGGGTTCCGGTATTACCGGCCGATGCCGTTACAGGAAGGAAGGGCTTAACCACAGATAACACAGAGGTTCACAGAGGAGAGCAGACCAGCGCTCCTCCGTGAATTTTAGGAGCGGCCTTTAATTGCTGGCCTTCATGGTTTGATTCGCGGACTGGAATGCGTCCAGGTTGCTTTTGTCTATCAGGGATGAGCCGGTATCGACGAACGCGGGCACGGGCGAGAAGCTGTCGTCCGCCCAGTTTTTGTCGAGTGTTGGAAGCTTATGGTGGTAGAGGTCGTCCAGCATTCGCAGGCCTACGTTGGCCATGGTGTAGGGCTTCTGGGAAATAGTCGCGGCGATGGTGCCTTTTTTGATCCAGTCGAGGGTGTCGGGATCGGTGTCCATGGCGATGATGACTTTGCCAGTGACTTTATTGCTGTCAAGGACGGTAGCAACTTCTTTGCCGGCCTGGGCTTCGAGGCAGACAAAGGCGTCCACTTT
Source organism: Terriglobales bacterium (assembly GCA_036271375.1). Taxonomy (GTDB): domain Bacteria; phylum Acidobacteriota; class Terriglobia; order Terriglobales; family Acidobacteriaceae; genus DATBAT01. The sequence continues at coordinate 4,637 of DATBAT010000268.1, read as the reverse complement.
GTCTTTCTCTTTTCCGATCATTTGAGTGGATGTGTCGAAGGCCACGCGCGGGTCGCCCTTGATGTCGACGATCTGAGTGATCTTGATTTGCGGATGATCGGCGAGGGCGTCGCGATATCCGCGGAGACGATCTTGCAGATTGGGCTGGCCGGGCATGGTGAACACTACAACGTTGCCCTTGTCGTGCAGTTCTTTGGCCAGGCGATTACCGCCGATCATTCCAGCCTGGTAATTATTGGTGCCGATAAAGAAGAGACGCTTGCTGGCGGGGGCATCGGAGTCGATGGTCAACACGGGGACGCCGGCGGCGATGGCGCTATTGATTTCATCTTTCAATAAATTGGCATCGGCGGCGGAAACTAAAATTCCGGTGGGCGAGGCCTTCATGGCTTTGCGGAATTCGTCAACTTCGGCCTGCGGATCGTAGGTGTCAGGACCGACGAAGTCGGCGCGAATATTCCACTTCTTGGCTTCCTGAATAAATCCTGCCCCGGCGCTTTGCCAGTAGGGAAGCTTCACGTTGGTGGTAACGAAGAAATATCGTTCGTCGGCGCTATGGGCCGATCCGCAGCTTAGGAGAGAAACACTCATCAGAAGCAGGGAAGAGAGAAGAAGAAGCTGACGATGCTGGCGCATGGGATCCTCCTGAACAGAATACTGCGAGGTTCGAGCGAATTCTAGCCTAGCGGGGCGGGAGCGTCAAAGCTGGCTGGGAGAAAATCGCCAGACGGCGCCGGCTTTCAGATCGGTGAGCCAGATAGAGCCGTGTCCGGCGCGGATGCTGTCGCCGCCGGCGCCCTTCCGTTGATGGACGATCGCGTTGCTGGCAGCGTCGATGCGGGTGACGGGGGTGCCAATCAGCGTTGCCCAAACTGAGCCAAAACCAAAGGTGATTTCGCCACCGTGCCCGACAAGTTGGGCGGGAATGTTGGCCAGCAGTTTACCGGTTTTGGTGTCGACGCGCGAGATGGTTCCGTCGCCCTGATTCAGCGTCCAGATGGAGCCCGCTCCTGCGCTGGCAAAGCGGGGATTCTTCCCGATTTTTATTTGGGCGAGCACTTTGTTGGTGGATGGATCGACTTTGGTTAAGAGATTGTTTTGCGTCGAAGTAATCCAGACAAAGTTGTCGGCGAACACGGGGCAGAAAGATCCCGAGGGGATGGCTATCTCGGCGAGGATCGAATTGGTTTTCGGATCGATGCGCGAGAGCACGCCTTTGGCACTAGTCGCCAGCCAAATGCTGTCCGTGTTCGCAGCGATGCAGCCTTCGGAATCGGCCGGCGCGGCTGGAATGGTGGCTTGGGCCATGGCGGTTTTTAAATCAGCGCGGACGAGCGAGTGACTGCCACAACTGGGAATCCAGAGGCTGCCGAATGCGGCGATCAGACCAGAGCAGGGGTCGGCGACAGTTATCTTTAGCCCTATCGTGTTGGTTGCGACCAAGAGTTGGGTTACCTGATTCAACTTCGAGGTGGTGACCCTTACGGCGTCGTCGGAGATGGCCATCCAGTCGGGGTCTCCGCCCAGTCGGAAGGTTGCAGTGGGGTGGAGGGAGGCCATTTGAGTGGAGTGAACTTGCGGATATGCGGTCAAAACAGTAGCAACGATGAAGGTGAGGCTGCGCTTCAGAAAGAGCATGGATTGTTTCAGCTTACGCTGGCTTCCTGATTCATGAGAACAGGGAGCGTGCGGTCGTTGTTCAATGGCGCCATCGAAAGTCGAACATTGACCGGCTGATATTGGATCGCCATGTCCGTTGCGGCGAGCGAGAAGGCAGACAAGGGTCTCCGCCCTACATCTTTTGGAGATCTTCTATTTCAGATAGACGTTTGTTCAGGAAGCGGCGTTCTGCCTGGTTTGTTACTTGCGATAAGGCTTGACGGTACGACGCTGCGGCTTCCGGCCATTGTTTCAAGCGGCGGTGGAAGTCGGCGCGGGCGGCGGAGAGTAGGTGGTATCCCACCAGTTCTTCGCGCGATTCGATGTCGGCGAGCAAGTTGAGGCCCGCCTCGGGACTTTTTGCCATTCCTACGGCTACTGCGCGATTCAACTCAATGATCGGCGACGGTTGCAATTGTCGAAGCACGTCGTAGAGAGCTGTGATTTGTGGCCAGTCGGTTTGGTCGGATGTCCTGGCCTGGGCGTGAAGCGCGGCTATGGCGGCTTGGATAGCATAAGGGCCGGTCTTGCCGTTGCGCAGGGCCGACTCGGTTAGTTTGAGTCCTTCTTGGATTTGGATCTGGTTCCAATGACTGCGGTCTTGATTTTCCAGCAAGACTAAGTCGCCATCTGCGTTGCTTCGGGTTTCGCGGCGGGAGTCGTGCAGCAGCATCAGCGCCAGCAGTCCGCGAGGTTCGGTGGCATGCGGCATCAGTTCGCAGATCAATCTGGCCAGGCGGATGGCTTCTGAGCTTAGATCGCGGCGAGTTAGCGCGTCACCGGAGGCTGCGTTGTATCCCTCGTTGAAGATCAGGTAGACGACGACCATGACCGCATCGAGACGCTCGGCGATTTCTTCAGGTGGCGGAATGCGATAGGGAATTGCGGCGTCGCGAATTTTTTGCTTCGCCCTGACCAAACGTTGCGCCATGGTGGCGGATGGAACCAGAAACGCCTTAGCGATTTCTTCCGTGGCCAGGCCGCCCAGCGTTCTGAGTGTCAATGCTACCTGGGCTTCAATCATCAGTGCGGGATGGCAGCAGGTGAAGATGAGTCGCAGGCGATCATCGGGCCAGCCGTTGTCGCTCAACATGGGATCGGCTTCGTGGACCAGTTCTTCTCGTTTGGCTTCGAACCTGGCATTGCGGCGGATGATGTCGATGGCCTTGTGCCGAGCGGTGGAGACCAGCCATGCACGCGGGCTATCGGGAACGCCTTGCAAGGGCCATTGCTGAACCGCAATCGTGAAGGCCTCTTGCGTGACTTCTTCCGCGAGATCGAAACTGCCCAGTAGACGGATCAGCGTCGCCAGGATTCTGGCGGATTCTTCGCGGAAGATTTGCTCGATGTCCACTGGCTTTCTCAGGTCAGAATAAGGCCGAATCCTTCACGTTCTCGTGTTGGACTGATGGTGGTTCGAAATCCCCACCCCGTCGCGCATAGAACGCGCGACGAGGATGGGCACCCGGTCGCTTTCTATTACATTGGAGCTGGGGTTGGAACTATCGGCCTGACTTCGATTGAGCCTATGCGCGCTCCCGGAATGCGGGCGGCGATAGCGATGGCGTCGTCCAAGTCTTTGGCGTCGACCATGTAGTATCCGCCTAGCTGCTCTTTGGTTTCCGCGAAGGGGCCGTCGGTGACCAGCTTTTTGCCGTCACGCATGCGGACGGTGGTGGCTTTGCTGGTGAAGTCGAGGCGGTTGCCCCCCTTGTAGTGGCCGCTGGCCATGATTCCCTTGGTGAATTCCATGTAGTCGCCAACCATTTGTTGTTGTTCGGCGCCGGGCTTCTCCCAGTAAGACTCGCTTCCATAGATCAGTAGCAGGTATTGCATGGTGGGTCAGGCCTCCTTGCCTGTACTGGTTAGTCGAATGGGCGGGAGTATTATCGACAATTTTTTGGAAGAAATGTTTGACGGGAGGGATTGGTGCTAATGGCTGCCGTCCGGTCGGCAGTGGTGCCATCGGCGCGTCGCGCTTTTTTGGAGAATTTCGGACTTGTTATGAACTTCTGACGAGTTTTGCACCGGTTTTGTGCACCACGACGGCAAAGTGTTTGCTATTGAGACGCCTAGACGTAATCTTTTCTCAGCATGGCGCAATTCCTACCCGCCGGTAACATTAGTGCTTTCTTATTTTCAGTAACTTAGAGATGGCACGCTGTATGCAAAAGGATAGAACAGACGAAGTGGCGCGCAACGGGGCGCTCTCGAGAATAAACTTCGGCCAGAGGTTTTCTTGGGCGCCCCTTGCATTTTCAGTTTAGAAACGCAGGTTTGGCCCTCCCCCAGTCAAATCCGCAGGTTTAAGCCAATACCAGCCGTTCTTTCAGTTCCATCCCAGCTCTTCTCAAAAGGCCGGCAATCACCGGTTCCTTCATTCTTGAGGCGTCAAACTCCACCCGTACTGTCTGTTCTTTCTCGTTAAAGCTGATTTTGCGTATTCCGTAGACTTCACGGGCCTTGTCGAGCGCCGACATCTCGATCTGGGTCGGGGGATTTACGTAGCGGTAGACGACTTCCAATTGGGTCATGGCGGGTGTTCCCTCCAGTTACAAGATACAACATTCACATATAGATCGAATCGGGACCGTAAGAATCTAATATGCTTCGACTCAGGTTTCGGCGTAGGGAGCCGCGTCTTTCATGGAAACTATAGAAACTTCGGGGCTTGCTAAAGATCCCGTGTGCGGGATGTCGGTCGATCCAGAGACGGCGAAGCATACGTCGGAGCACGCGGGCCAGACTTACTACTTCTGTTGTGCGGGTTGCGCGGAGAAGTTCAAGAGCGATCCCACCAAATATTTGAAGCCTGCGGCAGCGGGACTAGTGACGATTGGTGCGATTGCCAGTTGCCACGGGTCGAACACGCTCGATTTGGGTAAAGATGACGAAGAGCTCCATTCGGTAAATCCTGCTGGCTCGGCTTATGTCTGTCCAATGTGCCCGGAAGTTCGGCAGTTTAAGCCGGGGCCTTG
>DATBAT010000267.1:0-25624 GCA_036271375.1 Terriglobales bacterium | reverse complement strand
CCACTGGTCGAGATCGAACTTCAACTCGCCATCTCGGGCGTGTCCGGGCCCGGTACGCGGCCATGGCGTTATGTAGTCAGGAGATTCCGCCTTCAACGGCGAGTACGGGTTCCGTGCCGATTGCAGTTCCCGATACATGGCAAACGTGCGGGTGACCGTCTGCTTGCGCGCGGCCGCATCCCGCAAATAGCGTTCGAAATCGAAGCGCCGGTTGATGATCGATCCATAATGTTCGCTGGCCGCCAGCAAGACTAACGGCCGGCCGCGAAAGAGAAAATACCGGGGATTTTCCGGATGCACCGTGAGCCCCGACGTGCTCTCAGTTTTATTCCCGGCATACAGCGTTCCGGCATTCGATGCCAACCACGAAGCCGCTCCTAGAACTCCTGCCTGCTTGATGAATTGTCTTCTTTGCACGGTGCACCCGAGATGGCCGTAGTCAAACGCGCAAGCATCTTCGCATTGTTTTTTCCGGCTGACTAGCATTTCCTCTTGACGCGAATCTGCTACCCTACCGACTCGCATTACCGTCGGTTCTGGAGGCCTGATGGTCCGCTCACTCGCTCTGTTCTCCTGCCTTTTCGGGGCTGTCACGCTGCTCGCTTTTGCTCCCGCTGATTCCATCTCAGAAAAAGCCCACAAACTTCATTTCTCTTCCATCGTCGTGGACACGCACGATGACACCACCCAGCGCTTCTTCGAGAAAGGCTTCGACCTCGGCAAGCGCAATTCCGAAGGCAGCATCGACATTCCGCGCATGCGTGAAGGCGGCATGAATGCCATTTTCTTTTCCATATGGATCGATGGCCGTACCATGGGCGCGCCGGCCATTCAGAAGGCGCTCGACCAGATCGATGCCGTGCGCGAAAACGTACGGAGATATCCCAAAGACCTCGCTTTTGCCCGTACCGCCGATGATGTTCGCCGCGCCCATGCGCAAGGTAAAATCGCCGTCCTGATGGGCGTCGAAGGCGGCCACATGATCGGAAACGACATCCGCATGGTGCGAATTTTCAGCGATCTTGGCGTCCGCTATATGACGCTTAGTCATTTCTACAACGACGAATGGGCCGACTCTTCCACCGACAAGCCCGCGCACAACGGCCTCACCGATTACGGTAAACAGATTGTCACCGAGATGAACCGGCAGGGAATGCTGGTCGACATCTCCCACGTTTCCGATAAAACGTTCTACGACGCGCTCGCCATCAGCAAGGCGCCGCTCATTGCCTCGCACTCCTCGTGCCGCGCTCTGGTTGACCATCCCCGGGATATGACCGACGACATGATCAAGGCTCTTGCGGCGAAGGGTGGCGTCATCCAGATCAACTACGAAAAAAGTTTTATCGATCAGGCCTATAAGGACGCTTCGGACAAGTCAGGTGGCGTCGTCGGAATTATCGATCAGGTCAAGAAAAAATGCGGTGACGACGAAGGCTGCATGATGAAACTGATGGTGGAAGAAGAAAAACGTGCCACAGCGGAAGGCAAGTTGCCGCATGTTTCGTGGACGGAGATCGTCGACCACATAGACCACGCGGTAAAGCTCGTGGGCGCCGATCATGTAGGCTTGGGTTCCGACTTCGACGGCGCCAACATGCCGGACGGAATGGAGGATGCAACTCACCTTCCGCAAATCACCGACGCCCTGCTGAAGAAGGGATACTCCGAATCTGACATCCGCAAAATTCTCGGGGAGAACACGCTGCGCGTGCTGGCGGCGGCTGAGAAAGTCAGCAAAGAAATGCAGCAAGAATAATGCAGGGCAGGCACTCTTGTTCGCACCAAAGCCATGAAAATCGTTTACCGGATCAGCGAAGCCGACTACGTTGATGCAAGAAACCTGTTTGCCGCGAACGAACCCTGGTATCGAAGGATTGTCAGGCGCGTAAGCCCGGTAATCGGAGTCCTACTGCTGTTGACTATGACGGTTTGCGCGATTGTGGTCCGTCCGCTCGATTTAGGCTTGATCGCGATCGGTTATCTAACCGGGGCTTTCCTGTTTTTTCAAGGTTTTGCGCTACGCCTTTACTTCCGCAAGGCTTATCGTAAAGACAGGCGTTTTGAGAACGACTTCACCGCCGAGATTCATGACGAAGGAATCCATATTTCCACCTCATTCGCGAACTCGCAAATGAAATGGGTCAGCTTCATAAGAGTATTGGAGTCCGCCAACATCTTCATGCTGTTTGTCGCGCCGTGGCAGTTCCTAGTCTTTCCCAAGCGATCTTTTGCTCCTGAACAAGTGGGTGAATTCCGGAGCTTATTGCAACTCCATGTGACGTCCGCAGAAATTTCTACTTAAAATCTTCTGAGACGTTTCCTCCGTTGTCTTTCACGTCCACTCTCTTTGATCTCAGGCCAAGGGTTGTGGAAGCCGCCTGCCTTGAATTTTTCCGCCACGTGAAATGCATATTCCAGCCCGGGCTGTAAGATATGCTCTCGTCGCGATATTCCGAGGTTCCTATGCTTCCGGCGTCTGCCTTCGTTCCGAAGTTTCTGTGCCCGGTCTTCTCAGTCGTTATGTTTGTTGCGCTGGTCTCCGCGCAGAACCCTGCCGACCCCGGTATCAAGGACGCCTCCAAATTCGACTCCAAGCGCGCGCTAGCGCGCGAACTCGAAACCAACGTTCCCGATGGCTTCACGCTCGTCACCGTCGGCGACTGCATCATTTCGCGCCCGCTGCTTCAATACGCGGAGCACGATGAAGCCTTCCGCAAAGTGGTCGATATTTTGAAGCGGGCCGACGTTACCTACGGAAACATGGAGACCACCATCCTGGACATGCGCCACTTCGGCGGCTATCCCTATCCTGGACCGCAAGACGTCAGCCTGGTAGCCGCGCCCGAGGTCGCGAAAGACCTTTCGCAAATGGGGTTTGATCTCGTCTCGCGGGCCAACAATCATGCGCTCGATTGGGGCGTGGAAGGCATGCGCGAAACCAGCCACTGGCTGGAAAGCGCGGGCATCGCCTACGCGGGGGCGGGAGAAAATCTGGGGCTCGCGCAGGCTGCCGGATATTTCGAGGGCAGCAAGGCCCGGGTGGCGTTGGTGTCGATGGCGTCAACCTTCCGTCCGGGGTCGGAGGCGCTTCCGGCTCGGGCCGCGGCCCCGGCGCGACCGGGAATCAATGCGCTCACGTTGAAGAAGACCGTCACCGTGACTGCGGAGCAGATGGGCGGGGTTGTGCGTCTGCGGGATCTGCTTTATCCCGCGGAAAAGAACAGCAAGCCGTCCGAGGAACTCTCGCTACTCAACAATAAATTTGTGCTGGGAAAAAACTTTGGCTTTCAATACGCGATGGATCCGATTGATCTTTCCGGAATTCTGCGCGGCGTGCGGCAAGGCAAGCAGCACTCCGACTTCCTGATCACCACCATTCACTCTCACGAACCCGCCGGAAGCAAAGAGTCAGAACCAAAAACCGACTTTCTGGATCTACCCGCCGATTTTCTACCGGACCTTGCCCATCATGCCATCGACAGCGGTGCCGACACCTTTGTTGCGACCGGCATTCACCATCTGGGCCCGATCGAAATCTATAAGGGCAAGCCGATCTTTTACGGTATGGGAGATTTTTTCTGGGCGGACATTCAAGAGCCCATGTCGGCCGACGTCTATCAGCAATATCAAAAGACGTTAGCGGAGGCGTTTGTTCATCCGGAAATGGCGACACACGCCGACTTCAACAACGCCACCAACGCGCAGGGGTTCGCCGGGCAACCGCCCTTCGACGCCATGATCGCGGAGAGCCGCTTCGATCACGAAAAAATGATGGAGATTCGGCTTTATCCGGTCGATCTCGGGTACGGAAAGAAACTCACAGAGAGCGGAACGCCGCGTCTGGCCGGACCCGAGCAGGCGCAAAGGATCCTCAAGCGTGTGCAAGAACTGTCCCAGAAATACGGGACCAAAATTCTGATCGACGATTCAGTTGGAATAGTGCGGCCCTGACTTAGTCTTGCGCAACGGGGCGCGCGTAGCGCTCGGCGCGATGCTTGTCGTAGAGATCGCGGTAGTGCGCGTCATTACTCTTCTGGTCTTGCGGCGGCGGAAACTTCGTTCCACAGGCACATTTTGCGGAGATAAGAACCCGCTGGGTGTAATTTGGAATGAACTTGCACGGAGGCTTCTCGGCTTCAGTCATAGCGTTATTTTAACGAAAAGAAGTGCAAGTTTACGAGTAAGTGAAGACACGGGAGTAACTGCTTCACCCGCCGATGTGGACCATGGTTCGCGAAGCGGGAACGAAATCCGGCTCGCCGATGTGATGGCGCGCTTCCTTTTTCTGCACCACGCCGCGGATGAATTCCGCCAGTTCTTGGTCGGAATCACCTTCTTGCATACGAGCGTGTAGATCGTGGTCCCACACCGAAAACAGACACGTGCGGATCTTTCCATCGGAAGTAATACGGATGCGGCTGCAGTGTCCGCAAAAGGGATTTGATACTGGAGCGATGATGCCGATTTCGCCGATGCCGTCCTCGAAGCGGTACCGCCGGGCCGTCTCGCTGCGGCCACGCGGTATTTCTACCAGAGCCCGGTACTCGCCCATACGGCTCACGATTTCATCGAGAGTCACCACTGTGTTTGGCGACCATGTGCGACCTTCTTCCAGCGGCATGAACTCGATGAAGCGAACGATCACACCCTCTTCGCGGGCGAACATTCCAAAGGGGATGATCTGGTCCTCATTAAATCCGCGCATTAACACGCAATTTACTTTGAGCGGCCAAAGGCCGGCGCGTCGAGCGGCGCGAATTCCAGAGAGAACTTGGTCGTAACCGTTGGGAACGCGCGTGATGCGGGCGAATCGATCGGGATCGACGGCGTCCATGCTGACGGTCACGCGATTGAGGCCGGCAGCCTTCAGCGGGTTCGCCATTTCTGCCAGCAGGTGGCCGTTGGTGGTAAGAGCCAAGTCGAGTGGATCGCTCTTGGTGGTTCGCAACTGCGAAAGCTCACGGACGAAATCAACCACGCCACCGCGAAGTAAGGGTTCGCCACCAGTGATGCGGACTTTCTCGATTCCCAACCCCACGAGAACTCGCGCCATCCGCAAGTAGTCGGCGAAAGGAAGATCACCGTAGAGCGCTCCCTCATTTCCTGTCCGGCAATAGACGCATTTGTAATTGCAGCGGTCGGTGATCGAAATCCGCAAATCGGAAATATTGCGGCCGAATGTGTCGGTGAGGAGCATGGTGCCGGCGGGAACTCCTTCAGAGTATAGCCCTTCGGCCCCATAACCCCGGGGGTTCGATAGCTAACACATTTGCCCTCGCATGCCTCAAAATAGGGGAGCAACCCCGTACTTCATATTTCCCCGAGTTGGAGGAGCAGTGTCTTTACAAAAGCTTTCGTTGTCAGCAGCCCTGGTGGTACTCTCAACCCCATTTTTGTTCGCCAGCCAGATCACCATGCAAAACGGCGATAAACTCAGCGGACTAATCGAAAAGTCCGATGACAAAACCCTGGTGATCAAAACCGACTACGCTGGTGAAGTCAGCGTGGACCTGAAGGCGGTGCAGTCGATCGATTCCGACAAGCCACTGCATGTGAGCCTGCAAGATGGGCAAAAGGTAATCGGTTTGGTGAAGACGACTGACGGCAAGCTGGAAGTCGAGCCCAGCGGCGGCGCGCCCGTTCCGATGACGAAGGAAACCATCAAGTACATTCACAGTGACGAAGAAGAAGCGGCGGAGCATTTGCTGGAACATCCGACATGGAAGCAGGGATGGACTGCCGGCCTCACTACCAACTTCGCGTTGACCCGCGGAAACAGCGAAACCAAGAACCTTGGCCTGGCATTCCTCGGCGATCGCAAGACGCTGCACGATCATTTAGGCCTGTACATGAATTCCGTGTTCGCAACCAATGATGCGCCGGGAGCTATCCCGCGCACCACCGCTGATTCAAATCAGGGCGGAGCACGTTACGACCACGACTTTGGCACCCGGACATTCGGCTTCGGTGGCGCCGACTTCCAAACCGACGACCTCCAGGATTTGGATCTGCGCTCCGTGTTCAGCGGCGGTGTGGGCTTCCATGCCATCAAGAGTGAGAACACCACGCTCGACTTCCTCGGCGGTCTTAACTACACGCGAGAAAGTTATTCGACCATCCAGCGCAATTTGATTGCGGTCACGCTCGGCGAGGAACTGACCAAGAAGCTGGGAGCAAGTACGTTGCTCACTGAAAAACTTTATGCGTATCCCGACATCAACGAGGGCGGGGAATATCGCGCGGTGTTCAACTTCGGCACGATCACCAAGTTGAGCAAGTGGCTGGGCTGGCAGAATGCGTTCGCGGACACTTACGTGACAAACCCGCCAGCGGGAGCGCGGCAGAATGACATCATTCTGACGACCGGGTTGAATATCTCATTGACCCACTAGGGCGGGAAAGCGGCCTCGCAAACTAAACCGCCACGGATTTCCAGGATCAACACGGATTTGAACATCAATACCTGGCAATCCGTGGCTGGCTTTTTGCAAGCGAGCGGAATTCACATGCCGTCGTAATTCGGCCCGCCCCCACCTTCCGGCGGGACCCAGGTGATGATCTGGTATGGGTCGGCGATATCGCAGGCCTTGCAGTGCACACAGTTCGACGGGTTCAGGCTGATGCGCTTGCCGTTCGGCGCAGTGCTGTCATCAAGCATCTCGTAAACATTCGCCGGACAAAAATTCTGGCATGGACTGCCGTATTCCACGATGCAACGCTCGTTGCAGACGTCCGTATTATGGATTACCAGGTGCGCGGGCTGATCTTCTTCGTGCTTGGTCCCTGAGTGATAGAGATCGGTGAGCTTGTCAAAAGTTAATTTGCCGTCGCCTTTGGCCCGTCCGATGAGGTGCGCCTCGCCGCCTCCGTCAGCCGCTAGTTGCGACAGCTTCTTCATGTGAGTGTGGCCCGGGGTGGCGGTGTAGCGGTTGCGCAATCCGCGTCCACCGGTAATTTGCTGGAGCCCGGCATGGACCATGCCGCGCCAAAAGCCGCGCTCGAATCCCTGATGGAAGTTGCGTACCTTCCACAACTCTTCTTTAATCCAACTGGATTCGACCTTGCGCTGGTATTGACCTAGCATGGCCGAAGAATAATCGTGCTTAAGCAGCGCCTCGAACGCCGTGTCCGCAGCGAGCATCCCACTTTTGATCGCCAGATGAATTCCCTTCAACCGCTGCGAATTCAACAGGCCCGCGGAATCGCCGATGATCATCCAGCCATCGCCCGCGACTGGAGGCACAGCCCACCATCCCCCGTAGGGCATCGACTTGGCGCCGTAGCGGATCATCTTGCCGCCTTCGAGCAGCTTGGCGACTAGTGGATGTTTTTTGAATTCCTGCAACACCCGCTGCGGATCAAGCCGCGGGTCGGGATAGTCGAGGCCGGTCACGAAGCCCAGCGAAACCACGTTGTCTTTGCCGCCGTAAATCCACGCCCCGCCATACTCTTTCGTGGTGAGCGGCCAGCCCATGGTGTAGATGACTTCTCCAGGCGCCATGCGCCCGGCGGGGACTTCCCAAAGTTCCTTCACGCCCTGACCGTAGGTTTGCGGATTGCGTTCTTTGGCGAGCTCGTATTTCGTGACCAGTTGCTTGGTGAGCGAGCCGCGGGAACCTTCAGCGAGAATTACGATCTTCGCTTCGAGATCGTAGCCGGGTTCAAAATTTGATTTCGGCTGGTTCTGCTTGTCGACACCTTTGTCGTCGGTGCGCACACCCGTAACCGCGTTGCCTTCGTACAGCAGTTCTGAACCGGCGAATCCAGTGAAGACAGTGATACCGGTTTCTTCGACTTTGCCGCCCAGCCACTTCACGAAACGATTCAGCGAGATGACGTAGTTACCGTGATCGCGCAGGGGCGGCGGCGTAATGGGGAACTTCAGTTTGCCGTTCTGGGTGAGGAAGTAGACCGACTCCTTCGTGACCTCAGCGTCCAGCGGAGCGTCTTTTTCGAATCCGGGAAGAAGCTCGCGCATGGAGCGCGGGTCAAGCAGGGCTCCGGAGAGACAGTGCTGTCCAACTTCGCGCGCTTTTTCCAAAACGTAAATATTTTCTTTGCTGAATTCCGATCCCGGATTTTTGACGTTGTGTTCGTCAATCAACTGGGAAAGCCGGAGCGCGCAAGCCATACCGCCCGGACCGCCACCCACGATGACAACGTCCGCGGGCATCTTGGGGTGGTCGATGTCAGGGAGCGGTTTGCGGAAGACGAGCATCAGAAGTTTCCAGTTTCGGGTTTCGCGACGCTACCCTGTTTTGCTGCGCCGCAACGAACATACTAGCCCATTGAGCAGCCGGTTCACTTCCTCGGTATGAGCTTGCAATTTCCTAAATTTGTCTACTGAAAGATAGTTCAGATCGTTGGCTATCGTCATCTGGGTTTCGAGCTCAAGCAGTGATCCTCTTGATTGCCCCAGAAAATGAATGAATTCGCCGAGAGTGAGCCTACCTTGCCCTTCCGCGATGTTCGAAACGACGGAAATAGCGGCACGGCGCATCTGCGAGGTGAGACCGTACAACTCAGATTTTGGGAATGGTTCAGTAGCTCGATAAATTTCGCCCGCTACCACTCTGGCTTTTTGCCAGACGATGAGGTCTTTGTAACTGTGGCTCAAAGAGCCTTCTTTCTCCCCCAACGCGAAACATGAAACTTGAAACCCGAAACTAGCTCTTGGCCTTTTTTACTTCTTCGACCAGCGGCGGCACTACATCGAACAAATTTCCCACCACGGCGTAATCCGCGATCTCAAAGATCGGCGCTTCGGAATCTTTATTTACCGCGATGATGGTGCGGGCGCCTTTCATCCCGACAATGTGCTGAATGGCGCCGCTGATGCCTAATGCCAGGTACAATTTCGGCGCCACCGTTTGCCCGGACGAACCGATTTGGCGGTCCATGGGCAGCCACCCGGAGTCGCAGATCGGCCGTGATGCCGCGAGTTCGCCACCTAAGGCGTCGGCCAGCGACTTGGCAAGGTCAATGTTCTTCTGTTCTTTAATGCCGCGGCCAACCGCCACAATGATCTCTGCCTGCGTCAGGTCGACAGCTTGCTTCGCCTCTTTGAAGACTTCCTGCGGCTTGTTGCGAATAGCGCTGTCAGGGATTTCGACGTTGACGGTTTCTACCGGCGCAGCGCTTGCTCCCGCTTCGACTTTGTCACCGCGGAACGATCCGTTCTGGAAAGTGGCAAACCACGGGGCGTCCCCGGTGAAGCTGACGTCGGCGGTAAATTTACCCTGAAACATCTGGCGAGTGAACAGCAGCTTTTCGCCGTCTTTCTTGAAACCGATGCAGTCGCTGATCACGGTGCGTCCGAGGGCCGTCGCCAGCTTTGGCACGAAATCGCGGACCTGATAGGTGTGCGGCATCAGGATTAGCTTTGGCTGCCTGGACTCGATGAACTGCTTAAGTCCTACAGCGAATGCGTCGGGTGTGTAGGGTTCGAGCTTGGCGGATTCGATCGCGTAGACCTTGCCGACCTTTTTCGCGGCGACTTCGCCGGCCAGGGCACCTATGCCCGATCCAGCTACCGCAGCCTCAAGGATCCATCCCGTTTCGGCGGCGATGGCTTGGCCGGCAGTGAGGGTTTCCCAAGAGACGCGGTTTAGTTTGCCTTCACGTTGTTCGACGATAACGAGGATCGAGTCGGGCATGGATGGAATTCTTTCGCCCCTTCGGGGCTTGGTCGTTTATGGCTTGCCCAGAGCTTACCCGCCGGGCTGCATTCTTACGCCACTTCGCGGCTGTGCAACTGATGATCGAGGCGACTACAGTACCCGCACTTCGTTTCTCAGCTTCTCTACCAGCTTCTTCGCAATCTCTCCCGGAGCGCCTTCGATGAATTCCGTCTTCTTGGTCTTCTCGGGAATGTAGAGCTTCTCGATCTTCTGCGAATTCGATCCGACGGCCGACTGCACTTCCGCCAAAGCTACTTTCCGTAGCGGCTTGTTCTTTGCCTGCTTGATGCCAATCAACGTGGCGTAGCGCAGCTTGTTGATACCCGACTGAATCGTCAGCACCGCTGGCAGCGGCATATCGACGAACTGGAAGAATCCAGCTTCGAGTTCTCGCTTCACGCGAATTCCACCGTCGTTCTTTTCGATTTGCATGATGATGGTGGCGTGCGGCCATCCCAGCAACTCGGCGAGAATCACGCCGGTTTGCGCGAATCCGTAGTCGTCCGACTGAAGGCCGGTGAAGATCAAATCAAAGTGTTCGTCTTTGATGGCGGCGGCGAAGGCGCGCGCCGTGCTGAAGGCGTCGAGTCCAACAAACGCCGGGTCTTCCAGATGAATCGCGCGGTCAGCACCCTTGGCCAGCGCTTCACGCAATACCTGTTGGGAGCGGGCCGGGCCGGCGGTGATCACCACCACTTCACCGGTATGCTTTTCCTTCTGGCGAAGCGCCTCTTCGAGAGCGAATGCGTCCGGCTCGTTGACTTCGTAGCTGACGTCTTCGCGAATCCAGGTGTGACTTTCGTTGAGTTTTAGGGGTGCGTCCTTCTGCGGGACCTGCTTCATGCACACCAGGATTTTCAAGCGCGCTCCTTGCGACTCAATCTATAAATACGACCGACTGCACGCTGGAAATCTCGAAGCGTTTGCGGCAGCGCATGTTCTTGCACATCATCACGTCGTCTTTGCGCAGCATGTAAGACTTCGCCTTGGCGAAGCGGGCGCGGTCACGCTCGTCGGCGCGGTTGGAAATCTGCTTCTTCTTGGTACGGACTATCCAGGTCACCTCGTACTCCGCCGACTCTTTACAGCTCGGGCAGTTGAGGCTTGCCGGCTTCTTTTCTTGCCGTTCGTCAAAAAACTCGCGTTCTTCCATAGGCGTTGGTCGCTTGGCGCGAACAAAAGCGTTTCCGCACCAATTATTGCAATTCTATCGCAGGCGAGCTATGGCAAGATGAATCCGTGGCCAGGAAGCGCAAAAAGAAGGAATTCCGCGCGGCGACCGAAGTGCGGGCGATTGCCCGCGAGCGCATCGGCACGCCTCCCGGACAACGCGTCGTGCCCGACCTCAAAAAGAAAAAGAAGGACACGAAACACAAGCCGAGCTTGGGGGAGTTGTTAGGCGAGTGATACGGGCTACTGCGGAGTTTGACAGACAACCGCCGCATTCATCGATCCGGTCACGATCGCGCCGGAAGATGAAAGGTTCCCCGCGCTGTGGTTCGTCGTCACGGTCGCTGTCACGATCGAACTCCCACACGATTGCCCGACCGCAGTCAACCCTCCAGATGCATCAACCGTCACCATCTGCGTATCGTTCGAAGCCCACACGACTTCGTTGGTGATGTCCTTGGTCACAGGCGGATGAATGTAAGTTCCCACCGCCCTAAGCTGTACGCTTAGGCCGGCATCTTGAGACACCGGAATATTGCTCGCGCCGAATGTTTCGGTTTCAGGCGTCACCGTAACGGAAGTCAGCTGCTGTTCGTGCCCGCAACTTAAAAGGCCCACACAAAAGAACATCAGAAGTAGTACAGAGAAAATGTTAAGCCGTAGCATGACCGCTCCTGCCTAGAGGGATGAGTGCACTGTTCCCGATAAATCGTGTCATTTTATTAGTTTAAGACTGCCTAAAAATCAAGCGCTAAGATGGTTTCCCCTCTGTGAGGTCACGCCAGAGTGCAATTATTTGCGTGCCTTAACCGATGCGGCGACAAACTCAGCGAAGTTCCGCACGTCGTCCTCGGTGGTATCGAACGAGCACATCCAGCGCGCCATAGACTGATGCTCGTCCCACATATAGAAAAAGTAGCGTGACAGGATTTTCTTGATTGCCACGCGCGGAATAATCGCAAACACTCCGTTAGCCTGGACCGGATACGCGACCGAAACTTCAGGAATTTTCTTCAATTCTTTTTCCAGCAGCTTCGCCATGCGGTTGGAGTGAGACGCATTTTTCAGCCAGAGCTCATCCGTCAACAGCGCATCGAACTGCGCTGAGATGAACCGCATCTTTGAGGAGAGCTGCATCCCCTGTTTGCGCTGAAAGCGAAACTCGGAGCCCAGGCTTTTATCAAAAAACAGTACTGCCTCCGCCCCCATCGCGCCGTTTTTAGTGCCGCCAAAGGAAAGCACGTCAACTCCCATATCCCGGGTCGCCTGGCGAAGGTCAAGGCCTAAACTCGCTGCCGCGTTGGCGATACGTGCCCCGTCCATGTGAAGGTACATGTCGCGATCGTGTGCGAACGTCGCCAGCGCCTTAATCTCCTGCGGTTTGTAGACGGTACCAACTTCGGTTGACTGGGTAAGCGAGATCGCCCGAGGCTGTACGTGATGCTGGTCCCCAATGCCGTGGTAGGCGGTCTCAACCGACTGCACCGTCAGCTTGCCGTTCACCGTCGCAACCGGGATCAACTTGCAACCGGTATGTTTCTCCGGCGCTCCGCATTCGTCGACGTAAACATGCGCGGCTTCGGCACAGATCACAGCGTGAAACGGAGAGGTCAGCGCGCTCAAACTCAGCACGTTCGCAGCCGTGCCGTTAAACACCATGAACGCACGTGTTCCGGCTCCGAAATGTTTTTCGATCTTCGCGGCAGCCGATTTCGTAAACGGGTCATCTCCGTAGGCCACGGCATGGCCCTGGTTGGCGGCGGCAATCGCCCGCATCACATCCGGGTGCACGCTGGCATTGTTGTCGCTGGCAAAACTCCGGGAAGGTTTCATAGATGACATTCAAAGAATAGACAAAACTAATTTAGCACCCTGCCAATAGCACATCCGTGGTGGTACCGGGCGCAGTACCTTGGTGACTTGAGACCGCGCGCCGCAACCCGTAAAGTGAGCAACTCGGAGCTTACTTATGGCCATCATCGCCGCTGTCGTCGTCCTCGCGTTTGGGGTTTTATACTTTGCTGTGGCCAATGAAGAGCGCCGTCTCGAAATGGTCGCCCGTCCCCGCAAGCGGTAATTCCTCGGTATTGCCCTTTTCCTTCCTTAACACAGGCTTTCTACGCGCGCCTAATTTTTGTGTTCTTCGTGCGCCTAAGGCCAAGCCCTTGACTTTCCCACCCCAAAATCCCAAAATGCCGCGAACATGACGAAGCTTCTAACCACCGCACTCGCAGTACTTTTTTCCTCATCACTTTTGAGTTGCACCTGCTTCTCCCAGAAAATGGGGACACCGGCACCTCCGCCACCGGCAAAACCCACGCCCATCGTCGCCGGACAGCCCTGGACCTTCGTCGTCTCCGGCGACTCCAGAAATTGCGGGGACATGATCATGCCGGCCATCGCCCAAGGTGCCGACAAAGACCGCGCCAAATTTTACTGGCATCTCGGCGACCTGCGGTTGACTTCCGACATTGACGAAGACATCAAAAGGCTTCTCAAGCCCGAACCAGAGCAACTACAAATGGCGAATTACTTGGGAGACGCGGAAGGTGACAAAATCGGCGAATGGGATGATTTCAAGCAAAAACAAATCGCCACCTTCGGTCAAATCCCGTTCTTCCTGGGAATCGGAAATCACGAGACCAAGTCGCCGCAGACGCGCGAACGGTTTGCAAAATATTTTGCTGACCAACTGAACATGCCCTTGTTACAGCAACAGCGTGTCAAGGATTCACCCGCGGATCCCGGTCCGAAGACCTACTTCCACTGGAACCTGGGAAAATTGGACTTCGTGTACCTCGACAATGCCTCCAGAGAACAGTTCGACGACGCACAGATGAAATGGTTCCATCAGATCATCGACCGTGACAAAGATCCGAAGTCGGGTATCACCACGGTCGTCGTCGGTATGCACGAAGCTCTGCCTTACAGCATTTCCGCCGGACACAGTATGAACGAATCGCCGGACGGCGTGCGCAGCGGAGAAGAGGTCTATGGTGCGCTTCTCGAGCTTCAAAAGACAAGGAAGGTTTATGTGTTGGCCAGCCACTCTCACTTCTTCATGGATGGCATTTTCAAAACGCGGCACTGGGCCTCTAAAGGCGAAGTCCTCCCCGGCTGGATCATCGGTACCGCCGGCGCAGTCCGCTATCGCCTTCCCAGCGACGCCTATCTCGCCAACGCCGCCAAAACCGACGTCTACGGGTATTTACTGGGTACCGTGAGCACCGACGGCGCCATCAAGTTCGACTTCCATCAGTTGGAGCAAAAAGGCATCCCTCAATACGTAAAAGACCGTTATCCCGACAGTTTTGTGGACTGGTGCTTCCTCGGAAACAAGAATTAGGCATCTATAATTAATAAGGCCCATGCGGAAATTTTGTCTCTTAGTCGTATTCTTTGCGCTCCGGGCCGTCGCTCAACTTCCACCCAAATTCCAGGACATGGCCAAGCAGGCAGGTCTTACCGTCCCACATATTTCCTCGGACGAAAAGCGCTACATCGTGGAGTCGATGAGCGGTGGTGCGGGTTTCATCGACTGCGACAATGATGGCAAACTCGACATCATCACGGTCAACGGATCGACCATCGATCGTTTCAAACATGGCGGTGATCCGCTGATCACGCTCTACCACCAGGAAGCCAATCTAAAGTTCAAAGACATCACCGCGGCCGCCGGCCTCACTCGCAAGGGCTGGGGCATGGGGGTTGCCGTCGCCGACTACGATAACGACGGACTTCCCGACATCTACGTGACCGGCTTCGAAGGCAACGCGCTATATCACAATTTAGGCAACTGCAAATTCGAAGACGTCACCGACAAAGCCGGAGTGGCTGTCGGAGGATTCAGTACCGGTGCTGCCTGGGCCGACTACGACGGCGATGGCAAGGTCGATCTCTTCGTCTCGCGTTACGTTCACTTCGACATGAACAACCTGCCTGTCTTCGGCAGTGACGAAAAAAATTGCCGTTTCAAGGGAATTCTTGTGCAGTGCGGTCCCTGGGGCATGCAGGGCGAATCAGATTTACTGTTTCACAATCTGGGCAATGGAAAATTTGAAGATATATCGCAGAAAGCGGGCGTCAGCGATCCCAAACATCGCTACGGCCTCGGCGTGGTCTGGGGAGATTACGACAACGACGGGTGGCCCGATCTCTACGTCGCCAACGACGCCGGACCGAATTATCTCTACCACAACAAACACGACGGCACCTTCGAGGATGTGGCCATGCTCGGTGGCCCAGCGCTCAGCGGCGACGGCCTTGAGCAAGGGTCCATGGGGGTCGATTTTGGCGACTACATGAACGAAGGCCGCCAGGGGATCTTTGTGACCAACTTCACCGAACAGGCCGACACGCTCTACCGCAACCTGGGCGACGATGGATTCGAAGACGTAAGCTGGCGCGCCAAACTGGCGCAGCCTACGTTCCTGCCCGTCGGATGGGGTACCGCGCTCTTCGACATGGACAACGATGGCTGGCTCGACATCATGGTAGTCAACGGCCACGTCTATCCCCAGATGGATAACATCCCCGGCGCGGCCCGCTACGCCGAACCCATCCTGCTATTCCGTAACGCTAAAGATGGAACGTTCGATGACGTGTCGGGCAGTCTCGCCGGAATCGAAACCGGATCGCAGCGCGGCGCGGCCTTCGGCGACGTCGACAACGACGGCAAGGTCGACGTTCTGATCATGAACATCGGCAAGCCGCCGACGCTGCTCATCAACCAAACCGCAGAC
Source organism: Terriglobales bacterium (assembly GCA_036271375.1). Lineage (GTDB taxonomy): Bacteria > Acidobacteriota > Terriglobia > Terriglobales > Acidobacteriaceae > DATBAT01. Next base: position 10,029 of record DATBAT010000267.1, on the reverse strand, counting down.
CAAAACCACAGCGTGCTCTTCAAACTAATCGGCACAAAAAGCAACCGCATGGCTATTGGCGCACGGGTAACCATCAAGACGGGAAAGCTCACGCAGATGAACGAGGTCCGCGCCGGAGGCAGCTATCTCTCGAGCAACGACCCGCGACTACATTTTGGTCTGGGGGCAGATTCCAAGTTGGATGAAGTGACCATTCGCTGGCCCAGCGGCAAAACAGAATCGCTGCACGACCTTCCATCAGGATTTATCTACACCTTGGTCGAAGGCGAAGGCGTCAAAGAAAAAGTCGCGTTCTCCAAATAAAATGTAGGGCGGACGCTCTTGTCCGCTAAAACCCCACCAGCCATTCCGGCTACAATGGCGCAGATGATCGCCCACCTGCGCGGCAAGCTGCTCACCAAGCATCCCAATCAAGCCGTCGTGGAAACCGGCGGCGTCGGCTACGACCTCACCATCACCGTCCCCACATTTTCCGATCTGCCTATGTTGGGCGAAGAAGTTGCGCTTCACGTCCACACCCACGTTCGCGAGGACATGATCGCGCTCTACGGATTTCTCCGGCCCGCCGAAAAAACTCTCTTCGAAAAGCTGATCACCGTAAGCGGAATTGGCCCTAAGCTGGCGATTACTATTCTCAGCGGCATGGCCGCGGATGAAATGGTCGGTGCCATCCGTGGCAACGACCTCGCGCGCCTCACCCGAATTCCGGGTATCGGACGCAAGACCGCCGAACGCATGGTGCTCGAACTGCGCGACAAACTGCCGGCCCCAGGCTCAACCACAGAAGCTGCGATTCCCGTAAAGACCGGAGTCGAAGAAGATGTCCTCTCTGCCTTAACCAATCTGGGATATCAACGGGCCAATGCAGAGAAGGCTTTGGCGGTCATCGCGTGTGGCGGAAAGATCGAGCAGTTCGAGGCCGCCTTCAAAGGCGCGCTGGGCGTGCTCTCGAAATGACCCATTCTGCGTTACTTTTTCCCATGATGAGCATCTGACTGGCATTGGGATTGGAGTATTCATGAACGGCAAAGTAGTTCTCGTAACCGGAGCCAACGGTGGACTTGGCACCAGCGTGGCCCAGGCATTTCTCGACGCGGGCGCGACTGTAGTCGGAACTTCGCGAAAAATTCAGCAGTCGGAATTCGCCAGCCCGAACTTCATCGCTATCCCCGGAGAAATTTCAACCGGTGCAGGGGCGAGCTCACTGATCGAAAAGATCGCAGCCCAATTCGAAAAGATCGACGTACTTGCGCACACGGTAGGCGGCTTCGCTGGCGGCAAGTCCATCGCCGACACCGACGACGCCACCTTCCAACGCATGTTCGATCTGAACTTGAACGCCACGTTCTACCTGTTGCGTGCCGCTCTTCCGGTTATGCGAAAGTCCGGTCACGGCCGTATCATCGCCATCGGAAGTAAGGCTGCTGTCGATCCCGGCGCGAACGTTGGGGCCTATAGCGCCTCTAAGGCCGCGATGGTTTCGTTGATCCGCACCGTCGCTGCGGAAAATATCGACGCCGGCATCACCGCCAACGTCATCCTCCCCGGCACCATGGATACCCCCACCAATCGCAAAGACATGCCGGACGCAGATTTTTCCAAGTGGGTGCGGCCGGTCGCGGTCGCGAGTCTGATGGTCTGGCTTGCCGGTGATGCGGGTAAGGAAATCAACGGCGCGGTCATTCCGTTTTACGGCAATTCTTGAGGCGGTCATCGCGCAGGAGTACACTCTCTCCGTGCCAAATGAACGGAGATCGTAATGACGCGTCTCGTCCTATTGCTGGTAGTTGGTCTAGCTCTTATGTCTGTCCCATCGAATAGTCAGCCTGTTGAAGAAGGTTCGCTACTCCTTGTCGCCAACAAAGGCGCCCAGACTCTCGGCATCGTCGACACCAAGGCTGGCACACAACTGGCCACCATCGACGAGGGCGGTATTACGGGACACGAAGTCGCCGCCTCTCCTGACGGCCGCCTGGCTTACGTGCCGATCTACGGCAATTCCGGGGTCGGGAAGCCCGGCACCGACGGCACGCACATCGTCGTTATCGACATCGCCACGAAAAAAATTGTCGGCAACATCGATTTCGGACGCGGCATTCGTCCCCATTGCGCGGTCTTCGGTCCGAAAGATGGCATGCTCTATGTGACAACTGAGTTGGACAAGACCATCAGCATCATCGATCCGAAAACGCTAAAGATCGTCGGAACGATTCCCACCGGACAGCCCGAGTCGCACATGCTGGCGATCTCGCCTGACGGAAAGCGCGGCTACACCGCCAACGTCGGCCCCGGGACAGTTTCGGTTTTGGACATGGTGGCGCGCAAAACGATCACGGTCATTCCAGTTTCGGCAACCATTCAACGCATCTCGGTTTCAGCGGATGGCAAAACCGTATTCACCTCCGATCAAACCAAACCGGAGTTGGTGGCCATCGATGCTGCGACCAACAAAGTAAAAGCCACCGTGCCGCTGCCGGCGACAGGCTACGGAACCGCGCCGACTCCTGATGGCAAGTGGCTGGTGATAGCCGTCCCCGGTGTAAACAAAGTCGTGGTCGTCGACCTCGCCACCATGAAGGTCGCGAAAGAGATCAGCGTCCCAGCCATTCCACAAGAAACCCTGGTTCAACCTGACGGCAAATACGCATACGCTTCATGCGACGCCAGCCACAAAATTGCCATGATTCGCACCTCAGACTGGACGGTAGAAAAACTAATTGACGCGGGCGCCGGGACCGACGGCCTGGCGTGGGCAGCGAGGAAGTAGCCGGATCTCGGCGTTTACCCAGCAGCCGTCCCTGAGAACGGAAACTAGGAACTGAGAACTACAAACTGAAAACTCCATTCCCAACCAGTTTTCGCAGTCGCTCATTTTCCTTAGAGGAAGTTGCGAAAATTCTGCTTTCCTCTGTGAAACTCTGTGCTCTCTGTGGTTAAAGGTTCTATCCACCTTAGTCCCTACTTGCCGATGCAAAACCGGCTGAAGATCAAATTCAGGATGTCGTCGGTGGTAGTAGCTCCCGTGATTTCATCCAGCGGGCGTAACGCTCCATAGAGATCCATAAGCAACATCTCATGTGGCGTCTTCGTCTCCACCGCAACTCGCCCAGCGTCCAGCCCCGCAATCGAGTCTCGCACCAACCCCTGATGCCGCAGGTTGGTCAGAAATCCAGACTCGGCCTGCTGTCCCGCCTCACCGCCAACCTGGCGCAGGATTTCTTCTCTTAGTTCCTCAATCCCCGTGCCCGCCAAAGCCGAAGTCCGCACCCGCACCAACTGAGAACCAGGAACCGAGAAATGAGAAATAGTTTTGTCCGCCTTGTTCTCCACCAAAATCGCGGCGCGAGATTCAACCTGTTTGATCAATTCCTGGTCTTCAGAACTGAAGGCCTGTGAGCTGTCGAGCACCACCAGTACCAGGTCAGCATCCGCAAGCACTTCCATCGACTTGCGAATCCCGATGCTCTCCGCCTCGTCGAGCGCGTGCCGAATGCCGGCGGTATCCACCAGTTTCACTGGGATGCCGCCAATCGCAACCGTCTCCGTCACTAGATCGCGTGTCGTCCCCGGCATCGCGGTCACGATGGCGCGCTCTCGCTCCACCAGGCGGTTGAACAAACTCGACTTTCCGACGTTAGGCCGCCCCACGATGGCCAGGGTAAGGCCTTCATGCACCATCTTCCCGTAGGTAAACGACGCGGCCAGGGTTTCGAGTGGTCCCCGCAGATCGGCGATGTGCTGCAGGATCGCCGCTCCCGGGAGTACAGCAACATCATCCTCAGCGAAATCGATTCCTGCCTCGAGCAGGGCAATCAGTTCGACCAGTTGCTGTTTAATCGGCTGCAAGCGCCGCGAGAGCGCGCCTTCCAGCTGCTGTGCGGCAACCTTCGCCTGGTAGAGAGTCTGCGATTCGATCAGGTCCCGGACCGCTTCCGCTTGCGTAAGGTCGATGCGCCCGTTGAGGAAGGCGCGCATGGTGAACTCGCCCGGCTCGGCCAGCCGCGCTCCTCGGGCCAGGCACAACTCCACCACATGATGCAGAACCACCGGCGATCCGTGGGCACTGATTTCGATGATGTCGTCGGTGGTGTAGGAGTGCGGCTTCGCGAAGTAGGTGACCACCACTTCATCGATCTTCTGCGAGTCGACCAACTCCCCGAACACCGCCCGGCCCGGTGCCAATTCATGCTTCAAGCGCAACAGAGGAGCGGATATCGCCCGAGCCTCCGGCCCCGCGAGGCGCACCACGCCTATCCCGCCGCGTCCCGGCGGGGTCGCGACCGCCACAATCGTGTCGTCGAGATTCACTCGAAGATTGTACTTGGCCTACTCGAGTGGTTCGCGCGGCTGGGTTTTCCGCGATGAAGCGCGAAGATACTGTGCCGGCCAGGTGATGTCCCGGTCGAGCGCCTGCGCGGCGTGCAGCGGCAAATAAGGATCGCGCAGAAACTCCCGCGCGATCAGCACGACGTCAGCTTTCCCACTGCTAATAATTTCGTTGGCTTGCTGCGGCTCGGTAATCATGCCTACGGCTCCGGTCAGAACTTCAACCTCGCGCCGGACTCGCTCTGAAAACGGCACCTGATAGTTGGGACCAATGGGAATCTTGGCGTCCGCCACGTTCCCGCCGGAACTGCAATCGATCAGATCCACGCCGAGTGGCTTAATCATTCTCGCCAATTCGACGGACTGCTCGATGTCCCATCCTCCGTCCTTCCAGTCCGTCGACGAGATGCGAACAAACAACGGCATGCTATCGGGAATCACGCCGCGGACGGCCACAACCACCTCGCGCAGCAGGCGAGTGCGGTTCGTCAACGATCCGCCGTACTGGTCGGTTCGCCGATTACTGAGCGGAGAAAGAAATTCGTGGATCAGGTAACCGTGGGCGGCGTGGATCTCGACCACCTTGAATCCAGCGCGTACGGCGCGTTTCGCGGCGTCAGCGAAAGCTTGGACGGTCGCCGGAATCTCCGCCAGCGATAGCGCTTTGGGCTGCGGATAGTTTGCCGTGAACTTGACGGCGCTGGGTGCGACCGGCTCCCATCCGCCTTCGTTTGAAGGAATCGCTCCGTCCTTGCCGCCCCATGGCCGGTAAGTGCTGGCCTTTCTGCCCGCATGCGCCAACTGAATGCCTGACGCCGCGCCTTGGCTATGCAGAAACCGTGTGATCCGCGACAGGAACTCGATATGTTCATCTTTCCAGATGCCCAGGTCTTGCGGGCTGATGCGGGCCTCGGGCAATACCGCCGTCGCTTCGGTGAAAACCAGCGCCGCCCCGCCCACTGCGCGGCTACCTAAGTGGACCAGATGCCAGTCGTTGGCGAACCCGTCTTTGCTCGAGTACTCGCACATGGGCGATACGGTGATGCGATTGGAAAGCTTGAGACCGCGGATAGTAAGAGGATCGAAGAGTTCAGCCATGGGTTCAAGATGCTCAAAAGCGGCGGTTGGATTCGGTTTGACTTTCCTCGCCGCGCCGCCAGAAGATGACGCTTCGCAAATATTCTACGAGGTAAACATGCGCAAGGCGCTCTTGCTGTCGGCAATTTGTTTGTTCGCGGGCTTCACATCGGCCCAATCCCCCAGGTACGCCAAGCTACTTCCTTCGTCGCAGCAAATTGCTCTGCGCGAATCCTGGCTGGAAAAGCGCCACCAAATGATCCTCCCCATGATGCGCCGCCACGGTATCGACATGTGGATCGTTGCCACCGAAGAGTTCCATGACGATCCCCTGGCGCAACTGGTAGCGCCGCCGCGGCCATACGCGGGCAATCGCGATTTTTTCGTTTTCATCGACACCGGCGACAAAGGGCTTCGCAAAGTCGCGGTCACCGGCTATTCCGAAGAAACACTGAAGCGCTTCTTCGAAACCGAAGACGATCCTCGTCCCACTGACGTGGTCCTGCATGAACTCTACGAGCAATATCAGCCAACGAAAATCGCTCTGAGTTATGACGCCAAGCGCGGAGTGCAGCGCAGTCTCACCTACGACACCTACAACTTCCTCGCCGAAAAGATGGGCGCTCAAGCTTCTCAGCATTTTGTTCCGGCCGCGCCGCTGATCGAGGAATACCTCGACACCCGCATCCCGGAAGAGTTCGACACCTACAAAACCATGGTCGAACTCACCGACGCGATCACCAAACGCGGTCTTTCGAACGAAGCGATCCGTCCCGGCAAGACCACGGTCGGCGATCTCCGCCGCTGGTTCTATGATCAATTGTGGGCCAACGGCGTAACCACTTGGTTCCAGCCAGACCTGCGGGTGCAGCGTAAGGGCATGCCCAATCCCACCTCCCGTGGATTTCTAGCGGTATCTAAAGAGAGCATCGTGATTCAGCGTGGCGACGTGGTCCACGTCGACTTTGGCATTACCTACATGGGACTCAACACCGATTGGCAAAAAGAGGCCTACGTTCTGCTTCCGGAAGAAAAAGACGCGCCCGCCGGCCTGAAGGCGGCTTTGAAGAACACAAACGCGTTGCAGGACTTCCTTACGTCCGCCGCGCGCCCCGGACTCTTGGCAGGCGACGTCTACAACTCAACCATGGCCGCAATGCAGAAGCGGGGAATCGAGGCCAAGATCTACAGCCATCCCATCGGCAACCAGGGACACGGACTCGGCCCCGGCATCGACTACCGTTCCGCCAAGCGCGACGACATCGAAGCCTCGCAGGCGCAGCCCTTTCGCAAGGGATGCTATACGTCCATAGAGTTAAATACCGTCACGCCGGTAGCCGAGTGGGATGGACAGAAACTTTTCGTGATGATGGAAGACGACGCCTATCTAACAGACGAGGGCTACAAGTTCTTCGTACCTAGGCAAGAAGCGTTTTATTTAATCAAATGAGAAAGTCACCCGAACCGTGGAAGCGCGGCGGCTTCAGCCCCGCGATGAATCTTCCCCATTCAGACGGGGCTTCAGCCCCTGCTGCTCAAGCGGCCTTAAGCCCCGCCCGATACTCCTGGTCCGATTCGCTCGGCAGCAGCACCCACAATGTGTAAACCCCAAGCGCCGTGCCAAAGGGAATACTGAACAACGCGAAAAACGCCAACACCAGGCTTAGCATCCGCGCCCAAGGTTCGCGGTGTAGCAGTCCCCACCCGGCCAGCAACTCCAACGCCGCTTTCGCCAGCACAACCGTTCCCACCACCGTAAGAATGAAGTGCAGCATGTTGCGCGGAACCGGTTCACCGTGGCCGGAATCAATCTGGTGAGTGAATACAAAATTTCCCACGAAGATCATGCCCAGCGACGCCACAGTGTTAAGTGCGCCTAGCGCCAACCAGAAAATCCCCAGCAGTCGAACGTGCTCCTGCACCCGTCCGCGCCGCGGATACGCGATCTGAATCCCCGGACGAATTTCTTTTCCACATCCGCTGCAAAACGGTTGATTGCTTTGAAGGGCAGTTCCGCAACTCTCGCAAAACATATTTGCCTCGCTCGCATCAATGTACGGCTAACACCGCCACAATGTTTCAGAAATCAAGAAAGCCACCCGGCAACTTGGGTGGCTTTCTCTTTCAAGGGAGAATAGTCCTAACGGAGGTCAAGGCCGTCAAAACTTTCCAGCGAAATCTTAAGAGCCGAAAAAGGGGTGTGTCAAGCCCTTTCTGGGAAATAAATATCTTTATTTTCAATCACTTACGGAAGCAGTCAATACTTGCGAAAAATGTCCTGAGAGGGTACAGGAGTGCCTCAAAAACGGTGTAACTGTCACCGTTTGAGCTATTTAGACTCGGAAGCCACAGGTTTTGCCCCGTCCTCCTCCAGGTGCAGGGAGATGAATTCGACCTCCCGGCCTCCTGCCAGAACAGTGTCGGGAAACGCCTTCCGCAGCAGAATTCGGACCCCTCCGAAGGCCACTCCGATCACCAAAGCGAAGCAAATGAGAACGCCGCACAGCGCCAGCGCCGTCACCACGATGTTGCCGATGTTGTTCTTCTTGTCGTTGTAAGTATTTTCGTTCCAGGTGACGTCGGCTTCGTAATTCACCGAACCCACCAGCGCATTGCCTTCGCTTTGCGAAAGCTGTCCGGTGGCGACCACCAGAATCGGACCGGTACGCCGGTCGAAGAACGGCCCAATCTTGGCCAGAGTCGAATCCGCTTGCTGGCGCGACGCCTCAATACGTTTCAAATGTTCGATCGCGATTTGCGGCGTGGGGTAATAGATCAACAGCAGAGTCGCTAAGCCGCCGGCAGTGTCGTACTTGCCGAGCGTAGCTTCCGCTCCGGCATTGAAGTCGACGAGATCCGAGGGAAGGGGAGAGCCGATACTCGACAATCCAACGGGACCTACAACATACTTTTTCGAATCCTTCTGACTTGCATGATCCGGTTGGTAGTTGAGGATGGGGGGAAGATTGCCATTGCTCCCAGTCGGCCGGGGCAAAGAGTTTGCCAACTCGCGCAGCTGCGCCGCCGACATGGCCGTCACGTGATCAAAAATCGCGTCCACCAATATGTTTCCGCGATGAAAGAGGATGCGTTCATTCAGCGAAGTTCCACGATCGCCGATTTCCTCAGTGAGCATTGGAGGTCTTCGGTAATAGGTAAACGCTCCATAAGCGCCACTGGTGTCGGTAAAGCGCGCAGCCTTCACCGTGAGCTTGCCGCCCTGGCGCGTGTAAGTCGCGGTTGACAGATCGGTGAAGCCGTATTCCTTCAATAGCTGGGAGTTGGTAGGGTCCGCCACCGAAGCATCGGTGCTGGTCTTCACCGCGCCCGAAACCTGCCACCCCGCGAACTGGTTAGGAAGCACCGGTGCATCGGCGGCAAACAACCCCGCCGCTACCATTAACGGAAAGATGAGGGCGCGAAGCTTCATGAAACCTCTCTATTTAGACTACAGCCCGCCGCGGAAAGTTTCCATAAACGCAGGGTTTGCGCTAAGAACCGAGAACTAATAACTCGTAACTGGATTTCCTACCGTCTTTTAGCCAATACCTGAATCTCAAACACCGCCGGCCACAACTTCCCCGTAACAAACAGTCTCTTTTTCTCGCTGTCGTACGCAATCCCGTTCAACACCGCATCCGGTGTAAGGCTGTAAATCGGACTAAGCAGCCCCTTCAAGTCGATCCATCCCACCACCTTGCCGGTCACCGGAGATATCCGGGCAATCCGGTCAGTCATCCAGACATTCGCCCAAATCTGACCATCCACAAATTCCAGCTCGTTCAATTCCGTTACTCGGGTCGCTCCATCGCGCACCTTAATCCGCCGTTTCTCCGCAAACGTGACAGGATCAAGCACGCGAATCTCCGATGTCCCGTCGCTTAGATAGAGCTGGCGTCCGTCGCTAGTCAACCCCCAACCCTCTCCGGGATAGGAAAATTGCCCTAAACGATGGAAGTCTTTCAGGTTGTATACAAATCCGGCATGGGACTGCCAGGTAAGCTGCACGACCTTATTCTTGAAGATGGTGATGCCCTCGCCGAAATATTCCGGCGGGAGGTCAATCTTCTTCACCATTACCCCAGTCTTAACCTCTACCTGCCGGAGAGACGACTTGCCATTCAACCCCGTGCCTTCGTAGAAATATCCGTCTTGATACGCGAAGCCCTGGGTGAAAGCCGAAGAGTCGTGGGGAAACTGGTGAATGATCCTGAATGTGTATTCCGGAGCGTGCCGGACAGATTGGCCAAAGGCGGCCGAGGCCCACAGCAGCGCGACCGCAAGTAGTCTCACTTCGCCATTCCCACGAAAGCTTCCCTCGCCGCAGCAATCGTCCCTTCCACATCTCCTTCCGTATGCGCAGCACTAAGAAAGGCCGCTTCGAACTGCGACGGTGGAAGATAAATTCCACTCTCCATCATCGCCCGAAAGAATTTACCGAAAGCCTCCGTATCGCTGCTCGCCGCAGAATCCCAATCCGTAACTTTCCGTGAGGTAAAGAACCAGGTAAACATCGAGCCCACGCGATTGGCGGTCAGATTCACCCCCGCCTCTTTCGCCGCCTCGTTAACGCCCTCGACCAAGTCAGCGCTCAAACTTTCCAGCCGCGAATAAATTTCGTTGCGA
>DATBAT010000266.1:0-3892 GCA_036271375.1 Terriglobales bacterium | reverse complement strand
GGAGGCTTGCCGAATATTGAGACTGTGCCGACGCAGGCGCAGGTGGATGCTTACACCGCTGCCGGCAACACCATAAATCCCGTGATCGCCAATCTTTTGGGCCGCAATCCCTGGGCGGTTCCCGGCGGATTGCCGGCTGGCGATCCTTCCGATCCGGAAAACACGATAGTGCAAGTGAACGACCCGTTCCGCAATCGGGTAGACAGTCTGATCGGAAAGATTGACCATCATTTCGCAGGCAGTGACCGTCACGATTTGTTCACCGGCCGCTATTTCTTCGGCGACAGCGATCAGAGCTTTCCGCTGGCGTTAGGCGCGGGTAGCACGGTTCCGGGATTCAACACGGTGACCCCGACGCGTGTGCAGTTGGTCTCGCTTTCGGTCACCCACATGCTTTCGCCGAAGATGCTGGTGGAAGTGCGTGGCGGATGGAACCGCTTTGCGGAAGGCTTCTTCCCGCAGGACAGTTCGTTCGATCCGCGGAGCATCGGGCTGGTCACCAACGCCGATCTCCTGCCACAGGATCTAGGCTTGCCGGTACTTCGTTTCGGCGACGGCACTAGTTCGCTGGGGGCCAACAATTCGATTCCACGGCATCGCTTCGATACGAACTGGCAGTACTTCACCAATCTTTCCTACAATCCCGGCAAACATAATTGGAAGTTCGGCTATGAATTCCGCCGCACCTTTGTCAGTGCGTACTACGACCTGGGTTATCGCGGGCGAATTGGCTTCGCGGACTTCGATTCTTTCCTGGCAGGCAACGTCGACAACGCGCTGCAATTCGCCGGCGACTCGCAGCGCGGCACGCACCAGAACAACCACGCCTTCTATGCCCAGGACAACTATCGCCTGACGCGCAAACTGACCTTCAACTATGGCCTGCGCTGGGATTACTACGGCGTGATTGGTGAAGAAAAAAACCGCTTTAGCCTGTTTGATCCCGCAAGCGATTCGCTCAACATCGTCGGCGCATCGGGCGGGCCGTCATCGCTATATCCCAAGGACTACAACAACTTTTCTCCGCGGCTCAGCTTCGCCTACGATGCATTGGGCAACGGCAAGACGGTCGTTCGTGCGGGATGGGGTCTTTACTACGACGCCTTCTCGCAGGACTTCTTCATTGGCCATTACCCCTGGAACACGTTCAATCCCGGGCCGGCCTACAACGGAGTTGGGCCGTCGGCGATCACCTCAGGTTCCGCTGGCGCGACCATCCAACCGGACGTTCCGTTGTTTACCGGCTTCAGTCCCACTACCGACGCGTGGACGGTCGACCAAAATCTCCGCACACCCTACATTCAGAATTTCAATCTGAACATTCAGCAAGAACTAAGCGGTCATGCGGCTCTCCAGGTGGCGTACGTCGGCTCGCAAGGACGCAAGCTGTTTCGCTTCCGCGATATCAACCAACCGGACCTCGCCACGCAAGTGTTTCCCTTTTCTGGCTTCAACATCATCAACAATTTCGAATCGACCGCGACCTCCAACTACAACGCGCTGCAAGTTAATTTGAAGTTGCGTAACATGCACGGCCTGAACTCGCAGGTGAATTACACCTGGTCGCATTCCATCGACACCGCGAGCGATGGCGAAGACTATGTGCCAAACGCCGCGCAGCCCGACGACAGTACGAATCCCGCTGCGGAAAAAGCCAACTCGAATTTCGACAGCCGCCACCGCTTTACCTGGGACTTCAACTACAACATCCCGTCCGGCTCCAGCCATCACGCCCTAACTTCGGGATGGAGTTTGAACGGATTGCTGCGGCTATCCAGCGGACAACCCTACAACTTGAATTCATTCGAGAATTTCAACGGCAGCAACGAATACTTCGAACGCCCGGATGTGATCGGCGATCCTTTCGCGGGAACTAGCACGCCGGGAGCGATTTTGAACCTGAGCGCCTTCGCCGCGCCGTGTAACTGGGACCCGGTGGCCGGCGGTTGCGATGCCACCAACCCCGGCTATCACTTCGGAAACCTGAGGCGCAACGCCTTCGTCGGCCCCAGCTATCACAACTTCGATTTTTCCATCGTGAAGAGCACGAACCTGGGCGAGCGAGTCAAAATGGAGTTGCGCGCCGACTTCTTCAACATCTTCAACCATCCCAACTTCTCGAATCCCCTGCTGCCGAATTTCGACGTCGATCTCGAGACCAACGGCGGGGTAGCGGCCGATCCTAACAATTCGGGATGCACCTCTGTCCCGGCGAATCCCGCGACTTGCCGCGGCATCGGGCAAGGATTTCTGCCCATCACGGTTACCTCCGACGCAGGAATCGGTAACCCCTTCCTCGGTGGAGGCGGTCCGCGCAACATCGAACTGGCGGTCAAATTTACCTTCTAGCTTAGAAAAACGTTCCCGCAGTGGACACGGTATGGCCGGAAGTGCCTCGCTTCCGGCCATGTATTTATTCAAGTCTTTCCACACTTCGTCCGATGTATATTTGCGGGGCAGTCTCTCATCCAAGACTAATGCTGCGGGCTTCCCAAGGGGCGAAGGGAAAAGTTCTGTACTCCGCGCTACCTTGTGTGCAAAGTTATGCACTTTTAGGACTTGGCCCGACGCGGGCGGCTGGAACCGATAAGTTACGGAAATAACGCAAAAATATGTCTCCTATCGCATCAAAATTGATGCAATAATGCTGGCCCTTGGATTGCACTGGTAGGGAAAAGGTTGAAAGACTTTACAGTTTCAGACGGAACCAGCCATGTTGATTGATAAGTTAGCCAGCGGAGTGCTCAAGGTTTTGACCCCGCTGGGACCACGTTACATCCGGCCCACATTCAAGCAGCGCGTCGCTTTGTTGTGGATTTTCCGTAACTTCGATCTGCTCCCTTTACAAGTTCTCTCCGCGCGCCAGCGTCGATTGATCGACGAGTTGGCCGTCGAGCAGCAGTTCGTCTCCATCGCGCAAAATAGCGGAATAGAAGACGCGCCGATTCTTGGAACGATAGAAAAACGTCCTCCGGTCGAGGTGGAAAATCCCGCGGAGAAGCGTCCCAATGCGCGCGCTGCGGCAGCGCCCGCTGGCGGAGTGCACCAGAGATTGTAGTTTGAAGTGAGCGCGGGCCTCGATGTCCGCGCAGCAATTCCCTTCCCATTGGAAGCTGCACAATCCGCTGTGTTACACTTTGCTTCGTTGTCGCAGTAGACGAGCAGCATCCTGGCTGCTCGAAGCCAACCGACCTCCTCGAAAATGGAAGTCCCAAGGTAAGGCCCCAGGAAACCGCGGGCGCGTAGCTCAATTGGCAGAGCAACTGACTCTTAATCAGTAGGTTGTAGGTTCGATTCCTACCGCGCTCACCATCCCTTTGGAATCAACTTCACCCTAAGCGTCACGGAGCAGTAGGTGGATTCCCTGGGGCCTCTACAAGGCCATCATTGGAATCATCGCGGCGATGGCGCATCAGGAACGAGTCCGCCAGTCGGAGCGCGTCAAGGCTGGCATCGCTAGGGTGAGGTCTCAAGGCCGAAGTTGGGGAAGGCCTGTCGATCCGAACGCCAAGCCCCCAGTCACACCTGTGGCGACGACACAAAGTTTCTATAGGCAGCCCAAGAAAGATCGTAGTGCCGTCAAACCACCCGTGAATTGACTGAAACCCGCATTGAACGGAAGCCAAAGTCCCGGTTTCCCAACTCTGTAGTCGCTCAAATTGCGAATGGTGTTGTGCGCGCCTTCTTCATTTCCCGAAACCACTAGCACGTGTGGACCGACGCTCTTTCTAAAAGCATTGCCCAACATCCCTAAGAAATGTTGCTCCGTGGCGCTCCAGCCGACGGTGATGATCTGGCTCACGCTAGGTAGTCTCTTCTCGAACTCTTCAACGTGAAATTCCGGACAAACGAATTCGTCTTTCCGTTCTACCGGGATCGCCAGAGCTGGCAC
>DATBAT010000265.1:0-3907 GCA_036271375.1 Terriglobales bacterium | reverse complement strand
CGGAAGTATGACCAGCGTGACCTCAGTGCAACGCGCCATGCAGATCGCGAATTCGGAAGAATTGACGCGCCTGGAGCGCAACCTGCCGTGGCTGGCGATTACCGGCGCCGTCACTCCGTTTGTGGGACTGTTCGGAACCGTGTGGGGCATCATTAACGCTTTCCATGGACTGGGTACCGCTGGCGCGGCAACTTTGCGCGCAGTCGCACCGGGAATTTCCGAAGCTCTTATTACTACCGCTGCGGGACTTGCGGCGGCCATCCCGGCGGTCATTGCTTATAACTTGATCGGCGGATCGATTCGCGAGTTCGCCTCGCGCGGCGACGACTTCGCGCTGGAGATGCTGAACGCGGTCGAGCGCCAGCAACCACAGGATAAAGACAGGTACGCCGAGGCGCGACGCTAATGGCTTTCACCGCAGCCAACGGACGCACCCAGACGTCGATGTCCGACATCAACATCACACCTCTGGTCGATGTGGTGCTGGTGCTGCTGATCATCTTTATGGTGACCGCGCCGGTTTTGCAGTCGGGAATCGAGGTCAACGTTCCCAAGACGCGAAGCGTAAAGGAGATCACCGAAGAGCGCATGGTGATCTCGATCGATAAGCAGCAACGCGTTTTTCTGGGGAACGACGCCATCAACATCAACGAGATAGGCGCAAAGCTGCAACAGAAGGTTAAAGACCCCTCACGTCAATTTATTTTTGTACGCGCGGATGAAGATGTACCCTTCGGCGCCTTCGCCACCGTCATGGACGCGGTCAAGAGTTCCGGGATCACCAACGTCAGCATCGTGACCCAGCCGCTACAGAGTCATGGCAAATAACGCAGAGATCTTTTTCGAGCACGACCGCTGGGGGCGAAATCTCACGTGGTCGCTCGTGTTTCACGTCGGGATCGCAGCCGCGATCATCGGCTACGCCACGCTTGCGCCTTCGCATAGCGGCGATAGCTGGGGCGCGGGCGGCGGTGGCGACGCCATTGGCGCGACGCTGGTGAGCACGGTCCCGCTGCCGGCCACGCGCGCGGAAAAAGAACAGGTTTTAGCGAACGAGTCGAAAGGCGTTGCGGAATCCCTGCCCAAGCCGGAAGAGAAAGTCGAACCGGAAGCGGTCGACATTCCTGACAAAGACATAAAAGCCAAGAAGCCTAAGCCTGAGCCCAGCGCCACCAAACGCAAGCCCGAGCCGGCGCCAGTCGAGCAGGCACACAATGTCGTGCCATTCGGACAAGGCGGCCCGGTCAGCGGTCCTTACGGGACATTCAGCGCGGCCGGCGCCAAGGGCGGCTTCGGATTCACCGGCGGCGGCGGAGATTTTGGCAACCGCTATTCGTGGTACGTGCGAGTGGTGCAGCAGAAAGTGTCGGAGAACTGGCAGAAGTACGAGGTCGATCCCAACATCGCGACCGCGCAACGCGTCTTCGTAACGTTTGACGTTATGCGCGACGGACACCCCGCTAATGTAAGTATAGAAACGTCAAGCGGCGTTCCATCGCTCGACCAGTCGGCCACACGAGCCATTCAGCGTATTGACACTTTCGGTCCCCTCCCCCCTGATTATTCCGGAAATAAAGTGTCGGTAGAGTTCTGGTTCGATTACAAAAGGTAGTGGGATAAGACTTTAGGTTTAATGTGCTTATTTTTAGGACGATGTGTAAGCGGGAGATAATGAATTATTTTTTGAAATTATTGATGGTGTTGACTGTGCTGGCGGTGGTTTCGTCGGCACAAGATGATTGGATCAAGACCGGTACCGGTCTTGGTGTCGACAAGGTTCGCGTTGCTGCGGCGGATTTCAAGGCGGGTACGGCGGATGCGAAGAACGCAACTTTGCTGGGAATTTTTAACGACACTTTATTTAATGATCTCGACAACGCCGGCATTTTCGAAATGGTGTCGAAGAGTTTCTATCCGCTGGGCGCCGTGGGTGCGCCTGCGGATGTGAAGTTTGAGGCTTGGGCGAATGCTCCGGTCAATGCGGCGATGCTTGCGTTTGGCAATCTGGGCGTGACCGGAACCAATGTGCAGGTGCAGGGCTGGCTCTACGACGTCAAGAACACGGCGTCTCCGCAAGTGCTGGGCAAGCAATATTCGGATGTGGCGAGCGACGACAATGTCCGCACTATCGCTCACAAATTTGCCGACGAGATTATTTTCCGCTTAGGTGGCGGCATTCAAGGTATTGCGGAGAGCAAGATCTTCTTCGTGAGCAATCGCACCGGCCACAAAGAAATTTGGATGATGGACTACGACGGCCAGAACCAGCATGCACTCACGCATCTGGGTGGCATTGCGTTGTCCCCGAAGGTTTCTCCGGATGGTTCGCGCGTGGCGTTCAGTTCGTTGACGAAGAGCGGATGGGACATCTCGATGTATTCGATCGAGTTGAACCGCACAGTTTCCTTTCCCCACTATGGTGGGTTGAACGCTTCGCCTTCATGGTCGCCGGATGGCATGAAGATCGCGTTTTCGTCGTCGCGCACGGAAGATCCCGAGATCTATACGGTCGATGCGGCGGGCGCAGGCCTCAAACGTTTGACTGCTTATAAAGGACCAGACATCGCTCCGACATGGAATCGCAAGACGGGAGCGCAGATCGCCTGGGTCAGCGGTCGCACCGGCCTTCCCCAGATTTACACGATGGAATCCGATGGAACCAACGTGCAGCGGCTGACCGAGGAAGGTTATGCGGTTTCGCCTTCGTGGTCGCCCAACGGACAGTTTCTAGCTTTCTCCTGGATACGGCATTACGGGCCGGGAGCGCCGGGCGGCGACGATATTTATTTGATGGACCTTGCCAGCAAGCGCTGGGTGCAGCTGACGCATGGCGGTGGCCGCAACGACTTTCCTTATTGGTCGCCGGACGGCCGACACATCATTTTTCAATCGACGCGCTCGGGAAGTGAACAGATTTGGACGATGCTCGCCGATGGGACGAATGTTAAGCAGTTAACTTTTTCGGGCGGCAATTCGCAACCAAACTGGAGTTGGAAATAATAACGGCTTTATTCATTTCGTTTATAAACCGGAGGCAATGGAATGTTGGCCCATTCGCCCCGGACTTTAGCGGCGCGCAGACGGCATCTGCGCGCGCTTACGCATGGAGGAGATTGTGAAGCAACAAAGACTGAAGTGGTCTAGCTTGGTGATCGTACTTGGCGCCATCATGGTTCTCGGCGCTTGTCATAAGAAGGTGGCTCCCCCGCCGCCACCCCCACCGCCGCCAGTTGCGGGCCCAACCGCTTCACTCACGGCCGATCCCAATACCGTGGATAAAGGACAGTCGACCACCCTGACGTGGCAGACCACGGGCGCGACCGACGTCAGCATCGACGGCATTGGTGCGGTGCAGGCCAATGGATCGCAACAGGTGACGCCAAGCGACTCCACCACCTATCGCTTAACCGCGAAAGGCTCTGGCGGAACCCAGGAAGCGACCGCGCGGGTGACGGTGAATGCACCGATGGCGCCTCCGCCTCCTGTGTCGAACCTCAGTGAAGAAGAGATGTTCTCGCAAAACGTGAAGGACATTTACTTCGGCTACGATGCCTACGATATCGCGCCCGCGCAACAGTCGTCGTTGCAGGCCAATGTCGCGTTCTTGAAGCAGCATGCAAATATCAAGATCACCATCGAAGGCCACTGCGACGAGCGGGGATCGACCGAGTACAACCTGGCACTGGGCGACAACCGCGCGAACGCCGTGCGCAGCGCCATGGTGCAGGGTGGAATCGCGGCCGATCGGGTTCGGACAATCAGCTACGGCAAAGAGCGTCCTTTCTGCACGCAATCGAATGAAGAGTGCTGGCAGCAGAACCGCCGCGGGCACTTTGTCTATAACAAGTAGATAAGCTGCAGGCTTTGGTTTTGAATCATTGGTCGTTGGTTCTTCTTCGTTGGCCTC
>DATBAT010000264.1:0-5419 GCA_036271375.1 Terriglobales bacterium | reverse complement strand
GGACATCATTACCCGCGACAACGTGACCCTGAAGGTTAATGCGGTCATCTTCCTGCGCGTCGTCGATCCGAATAAAGCAGTAGTCGAGGTATCCAACTACGCCTACCAGACCTCGCAATTCGCTCAAACCACGCTGCGCTCCGTGCTGGGCGAACAAGAGCTCGACGAGCTGCTCGCCCATCGCGAAAAGATTAACCTCCGGCTGCAAAGCATTCTCGACACCCACACCGCCCCGTGGGGCGTAAAAGTCGCGAACGTGGAAGTGAAACAGGTAGATATGCCGGAATCGATGCTGCGCGCCATGGCCAAGCAGGCCGAGGCGGAACGCGAAAAGCGGTCAAAGATCATTCATGCGGAAGGTGAATTCTCGGCCGCGCAACGCCTGGTCGATGCCGCTCACCTCCTGGCCACCGAACCGGTCAGCGTCCAGCTTCGCTATCTACAAACTCTGACGGAAATCGGCGTGGAGAAGAATACGACGGTGGTGTTCCCTGTTCCAGTGGATGTCTTTGCCGGCCTCCGCACCCTGCTCAGCAACGTCGCCCAGCCCGGAGTAACCAAGAGCTGAACTCTTGCCGATATCTCAGGCAGGGTAAGCTATATCTCGTATGGCGCGTTCCGACGACACAGAAATCACGCTCGGCACCAGCAAGATCGTGGCGATCTTCTTTGGCCTGGTTGCGTTGTGCGCGGTGTTCTTCGCTATTGGGTTTAAGTTGGGCAAGGCTTCGGTAGTTCAGGCCGTAGCCACCCCGGCAGCTTCGGTCCTGCTGCCCGGCGGCGTGCGCCCCTCGGCAGCGAAGGCGAATACTGTTCCCGTGGCGAAAGATGTTTCTACGGCACCTTCCCCAGCGCCCGACGCGGCAATTCCCGAAGGCGGGTCCGGCTATTACGTGCAAGTTGCAGCTGTCAGTAAAGAGGAAGACGCGGACGCGCTGGTCGACGCGCTAAAGAAAAAGGACTATCCCGCCATGTCGACCAGCACAGGCGACAAGTTGTTCCACGTCCAGGTTGGTCCGTTCAACGACATTAAAGAAGCGGAGTCCTGGCGCGCCAAGCTGGTGAGCGACGGCTACAACCCAATCCTAAAAAAGTAAACGATTCAGCCGCAACAACCCCGTCGCTCTCAAATAGCGTCACTGCGTGTCCTTAGATCGCACACAGAGTAATTCGTCTATATTGACAGCCATCAATTTGGATTCTATTTCTATTTCATATGAGCCACTCCGAACAGGTTTTAGATCGCCGTTTGCGCGCCATCGCAGATCCGACCCGCCGCCGTATTCTGAAAGCCCTAAAGGAAAAGGGAGCCAGTTCCATCGGTAAAGAGGTGGGACTTTGCGCTACTGACATCGAAGAGCGCATTCCCCTGTCGCAACCCACGATTTCTCACCACATGTCGGTCTTGAGCAAAGCCGAGTTGGTGGAGGGAAAAAAAATCGGCCACTGGATGTGGTATCGCCGCAATGAGGGGATTCTGAAAGACTTCGCGAAAAGCTTGAAGGGAAGCCTGTAAGTCTCAGCCAGCGCTGGAGGCCATTGTTTTTTGCAGCAGCCGCTTGGCCTGCGCGATCAAGTCCGCGACTTCGAAAGGTTTCACTAGCGACGGCAGATTATGTTGCTGCAGGAAGTCGCGGATTTCTGTTTCCGGAACAGTTGAAAACGTAAACAGCACATGCTTCTGCATCTCGGGATGCGCCTCGCCCAGCCAGCGGTAGATCTCGGTCGCGTTCCAGCCACCCATCACGTTGCCGTTGATCACCAGGGCATCGAAGGAGTCTTGCCGCAGGGCTTCCTTCACTCGCTCTTCTGAACTCAAGGTGACAACCTCGGCCCCGGCGCCGACCAGCACGTCACGTTCGAATTGCAACACGGCCTCTTCTTCTTCCGCCAAGAGGATGCGGCCGCTGATCGCCACCTCTCGGCGAGCCGGGAGCAGGGTTTTCTCCGGTCCGGCAATCACACCGGCCGATGGTAGTCGAATAGTGATCGCGGCGCCGCCTTCGCTGCGGTTGTGGGCCGAGATGTCTCCGTTGTGCTCCTTGATGATGCCGTAGCAGATACTCAGGCCGAGGCCGGTTCCCTTGCCCACGCTTTTCGTCGTATAGAAGGGATCGAAGATGCGGTTCGGCTCTTTAATGCCCGGCCCGGAATCGTGGAATTCAGCCTGAACGTACCCCTCGGTGACGAACACTCGGACCTTCAGGGCCCCGCCGTGACCCTTTTCCACCATGGCGTCCACGGCGTTGTTCACGACGTTGAGGAACACCTGCTCAAGTTGATGGGCGTCCGCCGTGACCGCGGGAATGCTCTCGGCGATATCGCGATCTACGTGAATGTGATGGATTTTTAGATCGTAGTCGCGTAACGAAAGCGTCTCTTCAATGACCCGGCGAATATCGACCGGCTGTTTCTGCGGCTTACGCTGACGTGAGAATGAAAGCAGGTTCTGCACCACGCGATGCGTGCGCTGTGCCTGCTTAAAAAGTTTGGCGACGAAATCGGCGGCGCGGATGCCCAACCCTTCGCCCTCAAGGAGTTGTGCGTAGCCCAGAATCGCCGTCAGCGGATTGTTTAACTCGTGCGCAACTCCCGCAATCAATTGCCCCACAGCCGACATCTTCTCGCTTTGCAGCAACTGTTCCTGGGTGTGGCGTAAGTCTTCGTAAGCTCGGCAGGTTTCTTCGTAAAGCCGAACTTTCTCGATGGTTGTGCCCAGTTGGCGTGCGACCGCGACCAACAGATTTTCGTCGTTTCCGGAATAGGTGCGCACGTCGCTGCGGTTCACGCCCATCAGGCCAATCGGCTTGTCTTTTCCCCAAAGTAAAACCCAGAGCCAGGAAGAGATTTCCTCGGAACGCATGAACTCCGCGACCAGGGGCGGAAGGTGAGGCACATATTCGGAAGTGATGACCTCCGTCCGCGACAAGGTGACTAGGTCGCCAAAACCTCCGGGCAATCGAATCTCGGCGAGTCGCGAGCGGTCGGCGTTACGTTGCCCCCAGTCGGCGCGGCGGCGGAAGATGCCGTCTTCTCCGTCCGACAAATAGATTGACCCCGACTCAGCGCCCAATAGCGCCAGCAATTGGCGGAGCGTCAGATTGAGAATTTCGTCCAGATCGAATGACTGGGTGGCGATCACCGCCATGGCATTCAGCGCATTCAATTCACGATTGCGGCGGCGGATCTCGTCTTCCGCTTTTTTCTTCTCCGTGATATCGAGCAGGAAGCCCTGGTAGCGTTCGATTTTCCCCGATGAGTCCCGGGTGGCAAAGCTGCTTTCCATCGCGGTCAACAACGCCCCGTTTCGCTTACGCAGGGTAACCTCAAAATTGCGGACGTAGTTGTGGGCCTCGACCTCTCGACGGAACTTCTCACGTTGCTCGGGCGAAGCGTAGAGTTCCCGGTCGAGATTGAGTGACATCAGCTCAGCGCGGTTGGTGTGGCCGAGCATCCGAACGAAGGCGTCGTTGCAGTCGAGCAGGCGGCCGTCGGGCGTGGCAGCGAAGACACCTTCCTGCATCTGCTCGAACAAGAGCCGGTATTTCTCCTCCGCGATGCGTCTGTCGGTGACGTCGCGGATGACGTGAATGATGCCCTTCTGCCGGGAAACCTGGTCGGTATAGGACGACGTCGAAACCATGGAGAAACCGCCAAAACAAGCGTCCACGCCTTCGTACAGCGAGTTCTCGCCTTCCGCGCAGTAAGGGCAGTCCGTCCACTTGATCTGATCTTTGGGAAGAATCTCTTCGCAGCTCCTGCCCACCAGATCCGCGACTGAGCGCCCCAATTTTTCCTGCAGCGCTCGATTCGATTTCATCACGTGAAATTCGGCATCGTGCAGCAGGATCACGTCCTGGATCGAATCGAACGTATTCGTCCACTGCCGGTGCGAACGCAATATCTGTTCCAGCAGTTGAAGATTCTCCACTGCCAAGCCGAGCTGTACGGCGGTGTTGGCGAGAAACTCCATGTCATCGGCGGTGTAGTTGACCTTGCGCCGGCTACCCAGGTTGAGGGTTCCAATGACCGATTTCTTGCCTCGAACCGGAACGACGACCACATGGTGAAACCCTTCGTCGTTCAAAATCACTGTTCCGGACTTATCCACCGAGGCCGGTGCCACCACGATCGGCCCGCCATCACTCAACGTGCTCTCAAACGAATCTTCCATTGGAATGGAAGATCGCTCACGCAAAAACTCCGGAGACAATCCGATATGCTGCGCGATCACCAGCTTCCCATTTTCCAGGGTGCGCAGCCATGCCGCTTTGGCGTTCATCAGGCGTTTGAGTTCGTCGAGGGCGGTAGTCATCATGGGCCCGTGCTGCTGCTCGCGCATGATGCTGGTAGTGAGGGCGTTTAGAACTCCGAGGCGGCGGGTGCGGATCTTAGAATCGTCAAATACAACGATCAACAGGCTAAGGCCGAGCACCATGTCCGACATTAATGCCAATCCGACCGGAAGGCGCTCAGCCAGGCTCGCGCCCGGCAAGTGCATCAGCAACAAACTTATGCTCAATAACCAGGAACCGATTTCCCATCGCGCCCAGCGGTAGCGGACCAGATGCACCGCCGCAGCCAGCGCGATCAGGCGGTATCCCACTTCCAAAGGCGCGCGAGAGACCCAAGTTTCAGGCTGGATCAATCCGGAAACAAACGCGTATATGGTAAGTATGCCGCTTACACACCAAAGCGTGCGTATAAGCTTTTTTGCGTGAGTGTAGAGAAAGACCGTGCCCGCAAACAGGCACACCGCAACTACAAACTCCGCACGCCCCGTAGCCACCAGCAGCGGGTCAGTCCCGCCCCGTAGCGAACATCGTGAAATGAAGTAGACCGCCCAGCCCAGGATCCAGACCAGCAGGTAGCGTTCGCGAAAGGTGCGAAACACCAGCAAACTTGCGGCCAGCATGATGAGCACGGCGGCCTCGTGCGTATTCAAACGCACGACAGTCAACTGCACAAGCGCAAGACCGGCACTCAAACTCATCAGATTCATTGCTGGGTGGACCAATATGGCCCCTCCTTAGATAGCACGCAGAAAGGGGTTACCGATGTGTTTTCCCCTTGCTTGTCATTACTTTGGGAACGTCGTTACTGGGGTAGAATGAGCCGTACACTTACCATTCAACCCATGCCTCAGGAACGAATTCTCGTAGTCGACGATGAGGAACCAATCCGCGAGATTGTCTCTTCTATGCTGGGCACGGCGAATTATGCCTGCCGTCAGGCGGCTTCGGGCGTGGAGGCGTTGGCTTTGCTCGAATCCGGCGAAGAGTTTGAGTTGATGCTCACCGACCTGAACATGGACAAGATGGACGGCACCCAACTCCTGGAGCGATCGAAAGAACGCTTCCCGGAAATGCCGGTGATCATGGTCACGGCAGTTCATGATATTTCCGTTGCACTGCGATCG
>DATBAT010000263.1:0-11299 GCA_036271375.1 Terriglobales bacterium | reverse complement strand
CCAGTTGTGGGAGAGCGTAATGCCTTCCGTCTTGGCCTTTGTAATATTTTCAGAGAGGAAGGGGTCAGGCTGGTCAGTTGTCTCACGCCGCATGTAGTAGCGGCCGGTCATCCAGCTCTTCTGGTTGAAGTAGTAGTCAATCTTGCCGTCGAGCTGCCAGCCGGGAGTTCCGATGACCGCGTTCTGTACGAAGTTAGGGTCACCGCTCGAAGGGTCGACATTCTGGTTTGGTGAAGGAAGCAGATTGATGAGCGCCAATCCCAGCGGGTTCAGACGGCCGGTGGGAATAACGTTGGCAGTATCGACGCCGTTGACCAAAGCATGAAACTGCGGACGCGTCGTGCCTACGATAGCGCCGTTGGGATCATAAATCGCAACCGGCGCACCATTGGGATTGAACGATTGCGAAAAGTCTCCGGTGCGTTCCAATGCCGTTGGCACGATGGCCTGAATGACGAACGGTTGGTCGAAGTGGTCGCGTTCAAAGTCGAAGAAGAAGAATGCCTTCTTCTTAACGATGGGGCCACCGACTGAACCGCCCCACTCTTCGCGCTTGTACTGTGCTCGCGGCTCATCCGCGCGATTGGCAAAAAATGCGTTGGCATCGAGCCAAGGACGACGAGTGAAATAAAAACCGCTTCCGTGAATGTCGTTGGTGCCCGACTTGGTGACCATGCTGATCACGGTTCCGCCATTGCTGCCGTACTCCGCGGAGTAGCCGTTGTTCATCAACTTGAATTCTTGAATGCCTTCAACCGAAGGCTTGTATGTGACGTTGTTGACGCCGCCTTCGCCGCCTTCCGGCACAGACGCCACTGCGCCGTCGAGCCGAAGCTCTGAACTAAAGGTGCGCTGTCCGTTGGAAGAAAAATTCAATCCGCCCAACGCGTTGACGTCGCCACCGTTGACGTTCGTCACGCCCGGCGCGAGAAACACCAGCGCAGTAGGATTTCGGTCGAACAACGGCATATCCAAAATGTAGTTGCCGGAAACCGTAGTGCCGAGTTCGGAGCTCACCGTGTTCACCAGCGGCGCTTGGTCTCCCACCACCATGATCTGTGTCTCAGAGCCCACTTGCAGGGCAAACGGCAGGTCGACCTGCTGCCCGACCTGAAGCACCATGTGCTCGCGCGCGCCGGTTTTAAATCCATCGGAGACTACCTTCGCGCTGTAGCTCGACGGCTGCAAAGCCGGAAACACGCAAATGCCCTTATCGTCAGTCTTGCAAACCGAATCGACGCCGGTGGCTTCGTTCGTCATAGTGACGGCTGCGTTCGCCACCATCGCGCCGCTGGGATCGGAGACGGTCACGCGCACCAGAGCCTTATCGACCTGGGCTGCAAGAAGTGATGAAAGTGTGAGAACTGCCGAAAGTAGACAGAAGCACGAAAACTGCTTTGAGTAACGCCGCATGGTTCCCCCCTCGGGACATCTCGGTGTCCGCGAAACTACATTAAGTTTCCGAGCTTAGTCAAGATTATTCTGAAATTTGTGAAATATTTCTAATGAAGAAACTATTTTGCGGTACACTTTGGGCGTCCGCAGGGCTCTATTTCGAAGGAAAAAGTCAACAACATGTTTATTTTCAATCATATAAATCATCGTCCTGCAAAATCGTTTTGCCGGACGTGGATGGTTTTGTCACTCGTCGCACTGAGCAGCCTTTTTTTGGGTTGCCATGGCAAAAACTCTGAAGACTCCTCTACTCAAGTTTCTGCTGCAACCAGCGGCCTTCGCATTCAGTCCTCGACTGCCGAATTCGTTCTCTCTTCAACTGGATATCTGAAAACCAGCCTCCTCCAAAATGGTTCAAAGCTGACGCTCGACGATGGGATTCAGGGACAACAAGTCGAGGTCGCCGGTCAGCCAGTCTCTGACTTCTTCCTAGATCTTGCACACGCGCAAATTCGCGAAGCAACTGGAAAGCTCGGCAGGCTTGGCAAGCATGTCGAAGTCACTGGAAAGAGCGTGAGCACCGGACTCGAGGAGACTCTCACCCTCGAGGTCTACGACGACTTCCCCGGCATGGCAATTCTCTCCGCTTCATTTCGCAACCAGGGTTCAGGAGCGATCCAACTCGACAGCGTATCCCTACAGGAACACCGGCTGAATGCTGCTCTGCAAGATTCGACTGTCGCCCCCAACGATATGTGGTCTTTTCACGGATCGAGTCTGAAGTGGGCACAGGACGAAATCTTCCCCATCCCCGCGAAATTCTCGCAGCAGAATCCTTTCAGCGTGCCCGTAGAAGTCGACGGCGATGCCGGCGCGGCTGGAGGAGGCATCCCGGTGGTCGCGTTCTGGACGCGCAACGTCGGCGAGGCCATCGGTCACCTTGAGACTCTTCCGTTAGTGTTGTCGATCCCCGTCAGGACCGACGAGGATCGCCACGTCGTGGCCTCAGTCGACATTCCCGCAAATTCGACTCTGCTGCCGGGCGATTCATTCTCCACACCTCGGACTTTCGTCGCCATCTATCAGGGCGACTACTACCAGCCGCTGGCGTTATGGTCAAAGGCCGTCGATCGCGAAGGCTTGTCGCAAACCACCAACAACGAAGAGGATTACGCCGTCAGCTGGTGCGGCTGGGGATACCGCTCAAACGTCACGCCCAAACAAATGCTAGATACGCTTCCTAAGCTCAAGGAACTGGGTATTCACTGGGCCACGCTCGACGATGGCTGGTTTGACAACTATGGAGATTGGCAGCCGCGTCAGCAAAACTTTCCTGGTGATTCTGTTCAGCGACTAGTGAAGTCGTTTCACGACCAGGGCGTGAAGGTCCAGATCTGGTGGCTACCTCTGGGTGTCGAGAACGGACAGTCCGCTGACGGCAGTCACAAATACGCGGTGTCTGAAGTTGCTAAAGAACATCCCGACTGGCTGATTCTCGACAAAGACGGCAAGCCAGCCAAGATGGCGCGCAACCTTGAAACGCTTTGTCCAGCGCTGCCCGAGGTGCAGGCCTACACTAAGCAACTCACCGAACGCTTCATTCGCGACTGGGACTTCGACGGCCACAAGCTCGACAACATTTTCGCCACGCCGCGCTGCTATAACCCCAAGCATCACCACAAGTCTCCAGACGATTCGGTTAATGCAATGGGTGATGTTTATAAAATCATTCTCGAGACGACACGTTCTCTGAAGCCAGACAGCGTTACGCAGAGTTGCCCCTGCGGCACTCCGCCGAGCCTTTCGTGGTTTCGTTATATGGATCAGGCCGTGACTGGCGACCCAGTCGGCTCTGATCAGGTTCGCCGCCGGATAAAGATGTACAAAGCGATCATGGGCCCGAAAGCTGCGATTTACGGAGACCACGTCGAACTCACACGCATCATCGATCCCAACACGCCAAAAGCGCAGCAACTCGGCCAGGATTTCGCTTCGACAGTCGGTACCGGCGGAGTTCCGGGCACAAAATTCACCTGGCCCAACTATGGTCCAAAGTTCTCGCACATCTACCTGACACCGGAAAAAGAAGCGACATGGAAAAAATGGATCGGTCTATACAACAACACCATGCCTTCTAAGGGCACGTTCCGCCCGCTTTATTCTCTGGGATACGATCTGCCGGAAGGCTACGCGATCGAAAAGGATGGCAAGATGTTCTACGCGTTCTTTGCCAAAGATTGGAATGGTGAAGTGGAACTGCGCGGTCTTCAGCCGGGCTCGTACAGAATTGTCGACTACGTAAATCAGAAAGATTTCGGTACGGTTCAGGGGCCGACCGCCAAGCTCAAAGCAGCCTTCGGGGAATATCTCTTGCTTGAGGCTACTCCTGAACAAAACAGCACGCGGGCGAGCAATTAATCAGCGGCCCAGCCATCCGCCGTCCACGGTCAACAGATGCCCATGCACAAAGTCGCTTGCAGCAGAGCAGAGAAACACCGCGGTGCCAGCCAGGTCTTCGGGTTGACCCCATCGACCGGCCGGAATGCGTTCGAGGATCTTGCTGTTGCGCGCAGCGTCTTCCCGTATCTGCGTAGTGTTATCGGTGACCATGTATCCGGGAGCGATCGCGTTCACGTTGATGCGCTCCTTCGCCCATTCATTCGCCATGGCCTTGGCCAATTGCGCAACCCCACCTTTCGCGGCAGCATAGGCGGGAACAAGAATTCCTCCCTGAAAGGAGAGCACCGACGCTACATGGACGATTTTCCCTCCGCGTTTTTTATCGACCATCTGCCGGGCCGCAAGTTGCGAAAGACGGAATACCGAAGTCAGGTTTACCGCAATAACTTCGTCCCAGTACTCCATGGAAAACTCGAGAGCAGGCGCGCGTCGGATGACGCCGGCGTTATTGACCAGAATATCAATGGAACCGAATTCCGAGACAGTCCTCTCAATCAGTCGATTGCAAACCTCAGCTTCGCTTACATCGCCCGAAACGTAAAACGATTTCCGTCCCAAGTCTCGAATTGCGGACGGGATGCCACCATCGTCGGCGCTCTTGCCATGGCAACCGACATTGGCTCCGGCCTCCGCCAACGCGAGCGCGATTGCCGCCCCCAGGCCCTTGCGCGATCCTGTAACCAGCGCGTTCTTGCCTGCAAGGTGAAACGAGTCCAGAACGTTAGCCATCGATCTCCTCAACTCCCTTGTCATCTCGCGGAGCTATCCGCGCTTCGCGCACGACACATTCTAGCAAGCGGCAAATCTGTTGCTCACCGAGGTGGAAGGTGAAGAACGTTCGACGATGCGTAACCGTGCTGGCATTCTTTCTTTGGATACCCGTTTTAAGCGCGGAAACTTCCACTCTGTCTCTGATGCCGCTGCCGGCATCCATTTCCGTTTCTCCCGGGCGGATGCCGATCGATTCTACCTTCGGCGTCTCGACCCCGAACTTCTCCGATGACCGGCTGAAAGGCTCAATTGTTCGGATGCTCGGGCGACTCGGAAGTCGCACCGGGCTTGTCTTCTCCGCTAATGGCCAGGGCAAACTCGTCGTTGATGTGAATTCCGCGGGAATGAAGGTTCAGGGCCTCGAAGAGGATGAGAGCTACACCCTGGAAATCAGCCCACAACGCGCCATGCTGAAAGCTGCAACCGTCGTCGGTGCAATGCGTGGACTCGAAACCTTCCTGCAACTGGCGGATGCGTCATCCGGTACTTTTGGTGTGCCGCTCGTAAACATCACCGACCGCCCGCGTTTTCCCTGGCGTGGTCTGCTCCTGGATGTCTCACGCCACTGGCAGCCGACTTCGGCGATCAAGC
Source organism: Terriglobales bacterium (assembly GCA_036271375.1). Taxonomy (GTDB): domain Bacteria; phylum Acidobacteriota; class Terriglobia; order Terriglobales; family Acidobacteriaceae; genus DATBAT01. The sequence goes on along the minus strand of DATBAT010000263.1, from coordinate 6,082 downwards.
GCACACTAGACACGATGTCGGTCGTGAAGCTGAACGTGTTTCATTGGCACCTCTCCGACGATCAAGGTTTCCGCGTGGAGAGTCTGCGTTTCCCGCTCCTGCACAAGATGGGTTCCGATAGTCACTATTACACCCAGGCGGAAATTCGCGAGATCGTCGCCTACGCCCGCGACCGTGGCATTCGCGTGTTGCCAGAATTCGATATGCCGGCGCACGCCAACCCGTGGTTCATCGGATATCCCGAACTCGGCAGCCTGCCCGGCCCTTCCAAATTCATACACGACTATGCCGTCACCACGGTAAATTTCGATCCCACAAGAGAAAGCACGTACCGCTTCATCGACGAATTCCTCAGCGAGATGACTCAGCTTTTCCCCGACAAGTATTGGCATATCGGTGGCGACGAAGTCGACGGATATTCCTGGGACAACAATCCTCACATCCAGGCCTTCATGAAGCACAACGGGCTCAAGGACAACGCTGCGTTGCAGGCTTATTTCAACAATCGCTTGGTGAAGATTTTGCAGAAGCACGGCCGACGTATGGTCGGCTGGGACGAAATTTTGCGCCCCGATATCCGTAAGGATATTGTCGTGCAATCGTGGCAAAGCTCCGAAGCGCTGGGCAACTCAGCCAAAATGGGCTTCGATGGATTTCTCTCCGCACCCTACTATCTCGACAAGATGAAGCACACCTCGGAGTACTACGCTGCCGATCCTTCTGACAGTACGCTGACTGCTGAACGAGCCAGGCACATCCTGGGCGGCGAAGTTTGCGCGTGGGGAGAGCTGCTCAGCGAGGAAAATCTAGACTCCCGCATCTGGCCCTACAGCGCAGCGATTGCGGAGCGTTTCTGGTCACCGCGAGAAGTGACCAATACAGAAGATATGTATCGACGGCTGGATGCGGTCAGCCTCGATCTTGAAGCGGCAGGCTCGCAACATATTTCCAACTTCGAGTTCATGATGCGGCAAGCCTCAAACGGCGCCGATTCAGAAGCGGTGCATGAATTCTTCGGGTTGGTTGAGCCTTTGCGCCTTGGAGCGTACCGTGAGCAGCACCACATTACTCAATTAACACCATTGGTGGCACTCGGCGATATTGCCATTGCCGATCCTCCCGCTGCACAGCATTTCAAGGGAAAGCTCAATGCGTTTCTGAAGGGCGCGCCGCAATACCGCGATGAACTCACGCGCGAATTTCGCTCGTGGCAAGGGTTGAAGCCGAAACTGGACGCACTTGCGCAAACCGCTCCGGCATTTCGTGATGCAGACGGCACTGCTACCGATTTAGCCGATCTCGGGGTCGCTGGACAGGAAGCGTTGTCGTTTATCACCAATCGAACCACTGCGCCCGCCGACTGGACTCAGCGTCAGATCGTGCTGATCGATCGCGCCAAACTTGCCAAGGGAGTCTTGCGGGTCGCCGTGGTCGACGCTATGCAGCAGCTGTTCAACGCAGCAACTTCAACTTCTCACTAGGGACCTATGCGCAAACTCGCTTGGATTTTTGCTTTTGTCATCAGCCTGCCCGCTCTCGCCAACGCCGAACACTTCGATGTCATTTTCGAACGCAACCAGGCCGTCACCATGCGCGACGGAACCATCCTGCGTGCCGACGTTTATCGACCCAAGGCCGAAGGTAAATTCCCCGTTCTCATCACGCGCACTCCCTACGACAAACAGGACGAACGCGAAACCTGCGCCCTCGCCGCCGAACGCGGCTACGTAGCCATCGCGCAGGACGTACGCGGCCGCTACCAATCGGATGGCGAATGGTATCCGTTCAAGTACGAATCCGCCGACGGATACGACACGGTCGAATGGGCGGCGGCGCTGCCGTACTCGAACGGCAAGGTTGGCATGTTCGGATCTTCCTACGTCGGTGCCACCCAGTTGCTCACCGCCATCGCGCATCCGCCGCACCTGGCTGGGATCTTCCCCGGAGAAACCGCTTCTAACTACCACGACGGCTGGGCCTACCAGGGCGGCGCATTCGAGCAGTGGATGAACGAATCCTGGACATCGCGGCTCGCCTTCGAGACCGTTCATCGCCGTTTTGAAAAACAAACCGATGCGATGAAATGGGCAAACAAACTTCCGCTCGCCTCCTTCCCCGTCCAGATTCCCGCCCCGCAGCAAGACCTGGCCCCTTACTTTTTCGACTGGCTGGCTCATCCTTCCTTCGATGACTACTGGAAGCAATGGTCGATCGAAGATCACCTGGAGCAGATCAATGTTCCCGTCTACCACGTCGGCGATTGGTACGACATTTTTCTGCGGGGAACATTGCGCGACTACACCGGCCTTCTCACGCGCGGTGGCAGTGAAGCTGCGCGTAAAGGCCAGCGGCTATTGATCGGCGTCGGAGGCCATTCCGGCGGCGGCCCAAAGATCGGCGAGTTGGACTTCGGTCCGCAACTAAAAATCGAGGAAGACGAACTCATCCTGAGCTGGTACGACAGCCTGTTCAAGAATCTCCCCAACGGGGTCGAGCAGCAGAAACCCGTCAAGCTTTTCGTGATGGGGAAGAATGTCTGGCGCGAGGAAAATGAATGGCCACTAGCCCGTGCTAAAAGCACACGCTATTTCCTGCAATCCAACCATGTTCTGGCGGTTGAGGCGGCGACTGGCAAAGACGAATTCACCTATGATCCCGCTAACCCCGTGCCTACGCATGGCGGGCCGCTTTGCTGCGATAAAGACCATCTGCAACCCGGACCAAGAGATCAGCAGGAAATCGAAGAGCGCAAAGACGTCCTCGTGTACACGACACCGGCGTTCGAAAAAGATTTCGAAGTCACCGGTCCAGTGAGTCTCGAACTGTTCGTGAGTTCGTCGGCCGTCGACACCGACTTCACCGGCAAGCTAGTCGATGTCTGGCCCAATGGATACGCGCAAAATCTGACGGAAGGAATTCTGCGCATGCGTTATCGCAGCTCCCAGGAAAAGCCTGAGTTGATCAAACCCGGAACCGTCTACCCCATCACCATCGACCTGATCGCGACCAGCAATGTATTCCTCGCCGGTCACAAGCTGCGCCTGGAAATTTCTAGCAGCAACTTCCCTCGCTTCGATCGCAACCTGAATACTGGAGAGGAACAAGCTCACGCCACCCGTATGGTGAAAGCGATCAACACCGCCTGGCACGACCAGCACCACCCCTCAGCCCTTGTTTTGCCGGTGGTACCCGAGTGATAGCAGCCGTAGAGACGTTGCTCTGCAACGTCTCGGCGCCGCCCCAGTTTCAACACGTCGATCTAAACTGCCGGCGGGTGATCGACAATCTGCTCCGTCTTCGGATCAAAATAAAGTTTCTTCCCTGACCAGTAAGACTTCGCCGCCATTGTGCAAGCAACCGAATGCGAGAAGCCATTCTGCACCGTAGCGTTCGGCTGTTTGCGGCTGCGCAGACAGTCGAGCCAGTTGGTCATGTGGGAAAGGTCTTCGTCAGGGATCGACATCGGCGGCAGTTCAGTGTCGCCCGGAAGCTGGACGTACCGGCTGTTACGCTTCTTGTCGACGTCGTTATCCTGCTCGTGATTGCCGACCTCTTCCACAATCTGCCAGCGCGGACTGCCCTCGCCGCCCGTGTTGTAAAGCGTCGCCTTCTTTCCCATGATGCGGGAGTATCCCGTCGCATCATTTCCGAAGCTGGTGGCATAGCTTACCAGGAAGCCTTTGGGATAAGTCAGCAGCGCCTGAAAAGTGTCAGGGTTTTCGCGTCCGTCGTGCCAGGCAAAAATGCCTCCATTAGCAACCACCGACGACGGATATTTTTCGTCCATAAAGAAATGGACGAGATCGATTCCGTGGCTCATCCACTGGTCGGGAATCCCACTGGAGAAATCCTTGTAGAGCCGGTACTCAAAATAAAGCTGGGGATCGAACGGCCGCCGGGGCTTGTTCATCAGCCATGCATTCCAGTCCGTGTCCTGCTCGCGAATCTCTTTTACTTCCGGACGTCCACGCCAGCGCGGCCCGTGATAATTCCAGGCAATCTCGTACTTGCTGACATCGCCCACTGCACCCTCATCGATCAGTTTCTTCACCGCAAGCTGATAAGGCTCGCTGCGATGCTGCGTGCCAATCTGCACGATCAAATTCTTCGCCTGAACTAAATCCCGCGCGGCCTTCACTTCTTCGAGCACGTTGCCCATCGGCTTTTCGCAGTAGCCGTCCTTGCCGGCCTCCGCTACCTTCCGCAGAATCAGCGAGTGCGAATGCTCTGGCGTCGAAATTACGATGGCGTCCAGATCTTTGTACGCGATCAGCTCTTCCGCATGCTGAAAAGCCTTCGGCGCGTTGCCGTAATATTTGGTGTTGGTCGCCACGGCCTTCTCGCGGTTCTGGCTCCACAAATCGCAGACCGCCGCCATCTCGACGTTTTTCTTGTCTTTGAGTGCCGCCACCATACCGTCGAGTTCACCGCCGCGGACTCCCACCCCAATGTGCCCGAGCGAAATTCGATCGTTCGCCCCTAGAATGCGGTCGTAAGAAAGCGCCGTGCCGCTCAGGGCCGCGGTACCCGCGGCGACAATTGCGGTGTTCTGGATAAATTTCCTGCGATTGATGATGTCGTCTGTCATTTTTTTCTCCGGTTACACATTTCCCAATCGAATTTGTTCGGCTAAATGGTCGGCGGCGCGATAGGCCAGCGTCATGATGGTGAGAGTCGGTGCCTTCTCCGGATGCGAGGTAAAACAAGATGCATCCACCACCACCAGATTTTTTATGTCGTGACATCGGTTCCACGCGTCAAGTACGGAAGTTTTCGGATCTTCGCCCAGGCGGCACCCTCCCGCCTCATGCGTCACGCTACCCATGGGGTAGGGCGCTTTCTTTTCGTAAGGCAGAATCTCCGCGCCTGAAGCGCGCAGAATTTCTTCAATCTGCCCGTACATTTCATCGCGGATCGCGAAAGCGTGATCGTACTCTGCGTTGGTGTGAAAGCGAACTTGCGGGATTCCGAAGCGGTCTTTCAATCCCTCAGGATCGATCTCCACGAAGTTCGAATAGAGCGCCAGGCCCTCGCCGTAACCGCCCATCCGCACACTAGCCGGGTAAAGTTCTTTGATCTTTTTCTTGTAAGCCAACCCGAAGCCCGGCATCCCCGAACCGGGACCGGGGCCGTCCCCGCATCCGCTGGCTACGTGCAGTTGATAGCCCCGCATAAATTTGTCGCTCTTCTTGCCGAAGTTGTACCGCGGAAAAAATATCGGCGCCGCTCCCGGCCCGTCGTCGTTGGTGGTCGGGCGGCCCTTCAACTGCGGCAGAATCGCATCAATGCTGTTGAAAGCGACGTGCTCGGTGAGGTAGCGCCCAAGTGTTCCGCTGGAGTTGGCCAAACCTTGCGGCGTGTCGTTGGTCTTGGAATTGAAGAGAATGCGGATTGACTCAACCATCGACGCGCCCAGCACCACAGCTTTGCCGTAAACCTCGTACTCCTGACCGTTGGTTGTATCGATGTAGGCCACGCCGTTGGCTTTGCCAGTATTTGCGTCGAGCAGCACCCGGTGCGCAACTGCATTGGTTTTCAGCGTGAAGTTGGACATCTTCTTCAGCTTCGGCATCAATGCTTCGAGCGTGCTGAATCGCGAAGCCGTATCGCAACCGAAATTGCACGCTCCACAATAGTGACAAGCGGCCCGCCCGTCGTAAGCTTTACTCAAAACGGCGAGCGGTACGGAGGCCGCGCGAATGCCAAGCTTGGCGGCGCCTTTGCGGACCAGAGCTTCACCGCATCGCGCGTTGAATCCCGGCAACGAATTCTTGTTCGCCGGCGTATTGTAGAACCCAACCGGCCCGCCGGAGATTCCAACCATCGCTTCAGTTTTGTCGTAGTAAGGCTCAATGTCTTCGTAGGTAAATGGCCAGTCTTCGCCGAAACCATCCTGAAGACTCTTAGGTTTAAAATCCAGCGGCCCGAAGCGCACCGATTCCCTGCCCCAAACCAGTGTTCTGCCGCCTACGGCCCGCAGCCGCGTCCAAGTGAACTTTGCGCCCGGTGCCAACGCATAGGGATCGTTTTTCGGGATCGTGAACAGCTTATCCGTCCACTCGTTGATCTTCCACTCCATGCC
>DATBAT010000262.1:0-10169 GCA_036271375.1 Terriglobales bacterium | reverse complement strand
CTTCCACGTGGGGTCTGCGGTGGTGACGTTGAACATGGCCTCGTCGGCTTTGGTTTCGTAGGCCCCGGGTGTGTCCATCGAAGCCGTGGTCAAGGCGCGTGCAAAGGGCGGAGTGTCCTCGACAATCGGCGGCACGGTAGAAGGGATGGTGATGATCTTCTTGGCTTCAATATAGCTGCGAATGTCACCCAGCACATTGCGGAACGTTTGCAGCAGTTGATCGGCAGGCGGATGATCTTTCTCCAACTCCGCGAGAACTTCATGCGGCGTGTGGTTGGGATCGATCTTCGCCGCCACGTCCTTTAATTGCGCCTGGTTCTTGTGCAAGTCGGCATAACCGATCTCCAGCAAACGGTCGAGCGGAATATCGACCATGTCTTCGTACAAAAGCTTCTTGCTGTAGTTTTCCCCACCAATCCGGAAGTCGCCTTTGGACGCGGGAAGCACAGTCTTTTCCAGAAACGCCTGATATTTACCCAATGCCTCGATGACTGCCTGATTGCTCTTCTTGAACTCGGCCAGGAGCTTGGCGTCTTTTACTTCGCTAAAAGCGTTGGGAACGTCTTCTTTGAAAAATCCAATCACGCCAGGAAGTTGCTCGATGGCCACTTCGGTGTAGACCCGCGGCGGATTGTTCAGATTTTTTCGCGCCGCCTCTAACACCTTGGGAATCTGCTTTTCGCGCGCGATCACGGAACGTAGTCGTTCCGCCTGCGGAGCGAAATTGCGCTTCATGATCTGGAAGATTGATTCCGTTGCGCCCGACGTATACTCGTCGGCGTCCTTTCGCCACATCTGGATGTTTTGCAACTCCAGAAACCGCGCGCGGATAGTGTCCTGCAATATCTGTAAATCAGCCGCATCATCTTCGCCCAGTTTCGAGTTGTCGAACGCTGCGAGTTTGGCCTGCATTTTGGTCATGTCGGCGGTTTCGGCGTCGATGCCCGCTTTGGAAAAATCCTCCAGCTTGGTGTCGTATTGATGAAAGCCGGCGGCCGTTCCCTGCGAGGGATGGTGCTGGAAAAACACGTCAAAGAAATCGTCGACTAGTTTGTCGAAGTCGGCTTTTGAAGTTTGCGCGGCGCTTGTGATCGAAAGAGGCATGAAGAGAAGAATAAAGAGAGATGCAATTCGTTTCATCATTTAGGAGGCCGTTCGTGGCTTAATCGTCAGAACCACAAGGAAGTTACCATAATTTTGCGCGACAGTTGTTCGGCTAACCCGCGCTTTAAGACGCGACCGAAGGCAGTGAAACCGACCCTGTCAACTCCTCGATCAGCCTCTGTAGACTTCCCAAAACCTCCGGTGGCGCAGTCACTTTGAGCGGATACTTCAACGTGCCGTCCGGCAGAAATTGCGATCCTCGCTGCGACGAGACAAAACGCGCTAGCTTCTCCGGATCGACCGTCGCATTCGGCTTGAACTTTATGCTCACGGATTCGCGTTTACGTTCGATGGTGGTCACGCCCACCCTCACCGCCAACAATTTCAGAGCGGCATAATCCAGTAGATTCTTAACCGCATTGGGAGGCTCTCCATAGCGGTCTTGCAACTCCGCACCAACATCGCTGAGTTGCGTGTCGGTCTCGACCCCCGCGATTCGCTTGTACATTCGTAGCCGCTGATTTTCTTCCGGAATGTAGTCGACCGGAATACGAATGTTGAGACCAAGATTGAGCTGCGTCTCGACCTCATCGGGAGTTGCCTCGCCCTTCATCTCGCGCACCGCGCGATCGAGCATCTGCGTGTAGAGTTCGAAGCCGACGGCTTCGATGTGTCCACTCTGCTCGCCCCCTAGAAGATTGCCGGCACCACGCAGTTCGAGATCCAAAGCCGCAATCTTGAATCCTGCGCCAAGATCGGAAAATTCTTTCAACGCCGCGAGACGCCGCTTCGCGATTGGCGTCAACTCGGTATCTCCAGGGACAAGCAAATAGGCATAAGCCCGGCGATTTGAGCGGCCCACACGTCCACGCAATTGATAAAGCTCGGAAAGTCCGAGTCGCTCGGCCCGATTGATCAGGATCGTGTTGCACAGCGGAATGTCCAGACCGTTCTCGATGATCGTCGTCGCCACCAGAATGTCGGACTTGTGATGCATGAAGTTGAACATCACTTTTTCCAGTTCACCTTCCGACATTTGTCCGTGGCCGACGATGATCTTCGCTTTGGGCACCAGTTCTTGCAGCTTGGCGGCGATCTCCCAGATCGTGTCGACGCGATTGTGGACGAAATAAACCTGCCCGCCACGTTCCATCTCCTGCTCAATTGCCGACTGGATAAGTTTTTCGTCCCAGTGCGCCACTACCGTCTGGATCGCCATGCGATCTTTCGGTGGCGTCTCAATCAGACTCATATCGCGCATGCCGATCATCGACATGTGCAGCGTTCGCGGAATCGGCGTCGCCGACATGGTAAGCACGTCGACTTGCTTGCGCATCTGCTTGATGCGCTCCTTGTGGCGCACGCCGAAGCGCTGCTCTTCATCGACGATGAGCAGTCCAAGATCGGTGAACTTGATGTCTTTCGAAAGGATGCGGTGCGTGCCGATCAGAATGTCGACTTTGCCTGCTTCCAGCTTTTGCAGAATTTCTTTCTGCTGCTTCGCCGAACGGAAGCGGCTGATCATTTCGATGGTCACGGGAAACGCCGCGAATCTTTGGCGAAAAGTCTCGTAGTGCTGAAACGCCAACACAGTAGTGGGCGCCAGTACTGCTACTTGTTTGTTGTCGCTGATTGCCTTAAACGCCGCGCGCATGGCGATTTCCGTCTTGCCGTAGCCGACGTCGCCGCACAGCAGCCGGTCCATGGGCTGCGTCATTTCCATGTCGCGCTTGACGTCCGAGATGGCCAGGTCCTGGTCGTTGGTTTCGGTATAGCCAAACGAGTCTTCGAACTCGCGCATCCATTCGTTGTCGGCGGCGAAGGCATGCCCTTGCGCCGATTTACGTTCCGCGTAAAGTTTCAACAACTCGTCGGCCATATCTTTCATGGCCTTCTTGACGCGGGCTTTAGTCTTGGTCCAGGCTTGCGTCCCCAGATGGTTGAGTGCCGGGCGTGCGCCTTCCGCGGATCGAAATTTCTGGATCAGGTCGAGCCGCGTCAGCGGGACATACAACCTCGCCCCGTCGGCATACTCCAGCAACATGAACTCCGCGTTGCCGTCGCCCTGGTTGATTTCTTTAAGGCCTTGGTACTGCCCGATCCCATGCTCAACGTGGACAACGTAATCGCCCACCGCCAGATCGCGGAAATCGGAAAGAAACGCCGAAGTCTTCGAACGATGTTTCTGCGGCTTCGCGCCCACCGCCTCTGACTCATCGAACAAATCACGCGAGCCGAACACTGCAAGACCAGCTTCCGGCAACACAACGCCGTCAGGCACGTAAGCCTTGACGATCGTCGTCGTAAGAATTTCGCCACTAAAATAGGATGTCTCGTCGGCGTAACTCTCGCCGCCGCGAGTGCGGCTGCCCAGCCGGTACGACATCTGGTACTCGGTGAACATGTCAGCCAGTCGCTCGACTTCGCCCGTGTTCGGGACTGCGATCAACACCCGCCGGCCTTCAGCGATCTGCTTCTTTACTTCCTCCAGCATTACAGGGATCGAGCCGTGAAAGCGCTGCGTGGGCTGCGAAAGCACGTTTACCGATTCGACTCCGTCGCTACGATCCAGCCCAAGATTTTCCAGGTCGGCCCCGGGAATCTCGGCAATTTTCTGCCACAACTCCTCGGGCGAAACATAAAGATCGGTCGACTTCACCAGATTTCCGATGCCGCTGCGCTCGTGCGCCTCTTCGATGCGTCCCCAACTGTGCTCCAGTTCCGATTGCAAAGTTTCGGGTTCATCAACCAACACCGCTGCGTTGGGAAGCAAATCAAACAGCGTGTGCTCCGCCCCGGCCACCGGCGCATAGAACTCCCAGCCAGGAAACACGGTAACGCCGGCGGATCGCATCGCTTGTTCCACCACGTCTTCCGGCCCGCTGATACGCTTGCCTGAAAGCCGGGCGTGAATCGCACCCAGGACCTCTTCGCTCACGGGCGTGTCCGTCAACGGCAGCAGCACCGCCTCTTCCACCGGACTTGACGACCGCTGCGTCTCCGGATCGAATTTCCGCACCGACTCAACTTCATCGCCGAAAAGCTCAATGCGTAACGGACGCTCCGCTTCCGGCGGATACACATCCAATATCCCGCCGCGCAATGCGTACTCTCCCGGCATTTCCACCACATCGACCGCGCTGTAGCCAAGCGTGTTGAGATGCGCCACCAGCGGTTCGGTGTCAACCGTGTCGCCACGCTTTATCGTGCGTGCCAACCCGGCGTAATACTCCGGCGACCGCAAACGCACGGTGGTCGCGGCAACCGGCACGATCACAATCGACGCCGCTCCGGTCGCAATCTTCCACAGGGCAACCGCGCGTTCTTCCTGAATTTCGGGATGGGGCGACAGATTTTGGAATGGCAGCACGTCGCGAGTCGGCAGCGTGACGATCGACTCGGGATCAAACCCGCCAACCATCTCGGCAAACGCCGACAACACCGGCGCTAGATCATCGGCGGCGCGATTGTCGGAGACCACAACTATCAGAGGGCGTTCCGACTCTTTGCGCAGAGTAATTAAGGCGAGAGCTTTTGCGGTGGGGCTAAGTCCAGAAACACGTATCCGCCCGGCAGCCCCTTTGAGGTGGGTGGCTACTCGCGTGAGGGCCGGAAGATTTTCCACGTCCGCGAAGAGTTCGCGAACGAACGACAGGACCATTGCTCTTTAAGTTTAGCAGGGAAAAAAGAACGAGGAGAGAGCGCCCATGTAGTTCCTTTGCGTGAGGAATCTGCTAGTTCTCGCTCGAAGCAGATTCCTCAGCGCGAAAGAAGAGTCACGAAACTACTTGCTGCTCGCGCCCGAAGCCGAACCCGCCCCTGCGTCGGCAAATTCCAGTGCCATTTTCTTGCCCGAGAACCGTGCCTGCGCCAGCGAGCGGCTACCGTCGGTGTTGGTGCGGACCACGGCGGAATCCATGCTCGGCGACTGATCCAGCGACACGACCTTCGCGGGAACAGTAGCTACAATTTTCTTGCCCTTCATGATGTTGGCTTCGACCGAAGGGCCATTGCCTTCCCATTGCACGTCATACTTGCCGGCTGCCAACTGCTTTCCGCCGACTTCTACTGGCGAACTTACGGTCATGCCACCCTTAGTTGCCGCGAATGCGCCAGTGGCCAACAACAACGCCGCACCCAACGCAAACTGCTTAGAAAATGTGTTCATTAGATTTCCATTCTTTCCCGATGAGCGTCGGGAAACGGTTCTAGGCGGCGTGCATTTGGTCTGCGAAAGAAGTTGCGTTCTCTTACAGAAGGCCTAAAATGCGTCCGCGGGGTTAGCAAAGGCCAAGTCACACTTGGCACTTTATAGGGGACTGCCTCACCTGGGCCGCCAAACCGAAAGTGAGACTGTCCCCGAACCCCTTCAATCCTGACCGCGCCATCTGCGCCGGTCTGTTCAGCCTTTCAAGATACGTTGCCCTATTCTGGAAAGTTCCGTGGCAACTTATGTTCTTTTGACGCACCTGTCCCCAGCTTGTTAGCAACTGGGAAAAGATATGCAGTCAACACGTTAGCGGGATGTTTTGTATCGGGAAAGGCATCTCTGATCACGTAACACGCAATCCCATTACACGTAATCCCGTAACACGTAGAGACAGGTGTACCACCTGTCCGCCGACGCGAAGCGAGGCGTGTCGGCCATCAATTTTCGAAAACCTCTGCTCGTTCCCCACAACGACAAAATTTGTCTACTATAGTTCTGTGCCCGAAGCCTACATCCTGGGAATCGAAAGCTCCTGTGACGAGACCGCCGCCTCGGTAGTGCGCTCCGGCGAGAAAATGGTCTCGAACGTGGTCTTCTCCCAGATCGCCACGCATCAGCCCTACGGCGGAGTCGTCCCCGAGCTAGCCTCGCGGGAGCATCTGCGCGCAATCGTTCCGGTCATACGAAAGGCTTTAAGCGACGCAGAGCGAACTTACCAATCCGTCGATGCCATCGCGGTGACGCAAGGCCCCGGTCTCGCGGGAGCGTTGTTAGTAGGTATTAGCTACGCGAAAGCCTTGGCCTTCGCGCTCGACAAGCCGCTGATCGCTGTCAATCATCTCGAAGGACACATCCATGCGGTATTGCTCGAAGAACGCCAGAAGGGAAATTACGAGCTGAATTTCCCCGTGCTCGCGCTGGTAGTTTCCGGCGGACACACCCATCTTTATCTCGCCCGCCAGACTGGCCACGCATGGACCTACGAAAATATCGGACGCACCCGCGACGACGCCGCCGGCGAGGCTTTCGACAAAGTCGCCAAACTTCTCGGCCTCGGATATCCCGGAGGCCCCATCATCGATAAGTTGTCGGTGCATGGAAATCCGCTGGCGGTTAAGTTTCCGCTCACGTACTTGAAGCATCCCGATCGCAACGAGAAGAAGAAGCCACGTGCGGACCGCGAGCACTTCGACTTTTCCTACAGCGGAATCAAGACGGCTGTCTTGCGCTATGTGGAAACGCACAACATGCGGGAAGTGGTGGAAGCCCGCCGCCGCAAGCTGATGGCGATCACGAAACCGAAGCTGGAAGATTATTTAGCAGTGTGCGAACCGCAGACGCTCGACTTGATTGCATCATTTCAGTGGACGATGGTCGGAGACCTGATCGAAAAGACTCTGGCCGCCGCGCGCGCCAGCGAGGCCGCGACGTTATTTGTAGCCGGAGGAGTCGCCGCCAACGCCGAACTCCGCACCCGCTTTGAACAGCGGTCCACGCAAGAAGGGCTGCTGGTATATTTCCCTTCGCGTCCGTTGTCGACCGACAACGCCGCGATGATCGCAGCCGCGGCCTACCCTAAATTCCTTGCCAAAGATTTCGCCCCGTTAGATTTTTGCGCCGAAGCCGGGATGGTTTTGCGATAGCGCAGGCAAGACATAGCCGAGCTACGTCTCTGCACCCTTAATTTCCCCCGTAGAGACGTTGCTCCGCAACGTCTCGCACGACCACGAAACCTGCCAACGTGCTGTATCACACCCGCAACTCGGGCGTAGCCTCCAGTAAACTCCGCGTATACGCGTGCGCGGGCCGCTCCGTCATCTGCTCCGTCTCTCCCACCTCAACAATCTTGCCGCGATACATCACCGCAATCCGAGTTGCTAGGTACCGTACCACCGGCATGGAGTGCGAAATAAAAAGATACGTCAGCCCGAACTCACGCTGAAGCTGCGCCAGCAGATTCACAATCTGCGCGCCCACGCTCACATCCAGGGCAGACACCGGCTCATCCGCCACAATAAATTTCGGACGCAGCGCCAGCGCTCGTGCAATGCCAATTCTCTGCCGCTGCCCGCCACTGAACTCATGCGGAAAACGCTTTGCCGCCGAAGTATCTAGCCCCACGGCCCGCAGCAACTCCGCAACCCGCGCGTCGCGAGCAGTCCGGCTCATATGCTCGTGAATCACCAGTGGCTCAGCGATCACATCCTCTACGTTCATCCGAGGATCCAACGACCCAAACGGATCCTGAAAGATGATCTGCATATCGCGCCGTAGCCCGCGCATTTCATTGCGGCCCAAAGCCAACAGATCGCGTCCTTGATACTGCACGCTGCCGGACGTGGGTTCGATCAGCCGCAGCACCAGCCGTCCCAGAGTGCTCTTACCGGACCCAGATTCGCCGACCAGCCCCAAAGTCTCTCCCGCTGCGATGTCGAGCGAGACCCCGTCGACGGCGCGCACCTCGCCCTTCGCGCCTCCACCAAAAATGGATTCGCCCAGCGGATACACCTTCGTCAGATCGCGAATTTCAATCAGTGCCACGTCTCTAATCCTTTGTCATCCTGAGCAAAGTTGTGATGAGCGAAGCGAAATCACAACGCAGCCGAAAGATCTCTGAATCCACAACAATCTTAAACCGCAATCAACGGCACAGCCACCAGCGCCGCAACCATCCCGACGGTTTTCCAGCGGGTCAGTTTTTCTTTTAAAAATATTCGTGCGTACAAGACAGTAATTACCGGATAAAGCGATGTCAGCACCACCGCCGTATCCAGCCGCCCCAATTGCGTGGCACGCACAAAAAGTATGCTTCCGGTTATATCGAGGATTCCGGCCCCCACCCCAATCAGCAGGGGACTGCGCTCGACGCGTTCGAAAGCTCTAGTCTTGAGCACAAAAATTCCAGTCAGCACGAATGACGCCACGCGAGAGCAAACTGCGATCCACAAAGCCGACCCTGCTCCGGCCTGCTTCATGGCCATGAAGAATATGGCAAAGCCCACGCCCGCCAGCATCGCCATTCCGAGTCCTTCGGTTTTCGTCCCATCGCTTGGCCGTGAAATCAGCCAGATGCCGGCTACCGCCAGGGCAAATCCCGCCAGACGAAAAGCGCCCGGCATGCCTTCCGTGAACATTGCGAACGCCGTCGGAATTCCTGCACCCAGCACGGCGGCCACCGGTGCGGTCAGCCCCATTTTCCCCGAAGCCAATGCACGGTAGAAAATTGCCAGCGCCGCGCCGCCAGTCGACCCGCCGACCAGCGCCCACTTCACCGCATGCGCCGGAGGAAACGGAGCGTGCGTGGCCAACGCGATCGCAGCCATCAAAACTAGTCCAGAGCCATGGGCGATCGTGGTCAACAAGAACGCGTTGGCGCGCCGCGAAGCGTATCCCCCGAGAAAGTCGCTGGTGCCCCAGGCCCCCACTGCCACCAGGCTCAATCCCACCGGCAAGAACGATTCGATCAAAAACGTCTCCCCTCTAAAAAACTTCTTACAGAACTCATGAGATTAGCACCACGCCTTGCTGATACTCTGCTCAGAACGCACGATGTCTCCAGCCCTCATTCTCGGACTAGTCGGTGGCTTGCTCGTCATCGCCTTCGTAGCCAACCGCATCTTCGCGCTTACGCGCATCCCCGATGTCGTCCTGCTTATGGCGCTGGGCGTGCTTTTGGGCCCGGTGCTTGGATTGGTCCACGCCGCTGACCTCGACAAAGCTACCAAGCTTCTCGGCACGCTGGCCATCATCCTCGTGCTCTTTGAAGGCGGACTCGAACTCAACCTCCGCGACACGTTGCGTCATTTTCCGGGAAGTCTGCTACTAGCATTCGTCGCCTACGTCTTCAGCGTCGCGCTGGTTACTTTGCTGATCGTGAAGTCGATGCAGCTACCACTCACCACCGGCCTGCTCGTAGGCGCTGCTCTCGGATGCACTAGCAGCACGGTCGTCCTGCCGGTCTTGCAGCAGATGGCCGCCGAAGAGCCGGTCAAAGTCACCTTGATGCTCGAAGCATCATGGGGAGACGTGCTCGCCGTGCTCACCGTGGGCCTGCTTCTCGGCATGCGGAGCGGAGGCGGCAAGATTGCTCTCGGCTTGGCGCACGGAGTCGCGACTCAAGTGGGCCTGGCCCTGCTTTTCTCGATCACCGTCGGCGTGCTGTGGTCGCGGCTTCTGCACGTGCTTTCCGAGCAGCGCTTCTGGCAAGTGCTTACGTTTTCGATTGTTTTGGTTCTCTACGCCGGGATGGAAGCCCTGGGCGCCAACGGCTTGATCGCGGTACTCGGCTTCGGGCTCACCATTTCAAATTTTCCGGGAGTTGATCCCCGCCTCGGACTGAAGCACTTGGTAAAGCGCAGTGCAGATTCCCAGCAAGCCCTGCTGACTTTCCATTCAGAGTTAGCCTTCCTGGTCCGCACTTTCTTCTTCGTGCTCATCGGAGCCGTCGCGCAACTTGACAGCTTTCGCCGTTATCCCTTGCTCATGGCTGGCACAGTGGCATCACTCTTCCTCGCGCGCTGGCTGGCCATCCAAAGCAGCAAATGGTCATGGCAAGAAATCAGTGCCGCTGGACGCGAATCCATCCTCTGGATGCTGCCTCGCGGGTTGATCACGGTCGTCCTCGCCATCCAGGTCACCGAAGCGCGAACCAAGGAATTAGCCTTCCTGCCCGGACTGGCCTTCGCCGTGATCCTGGTCACCAACTTAATGGTGGTGGCGGGAAGCCTCATGGCGCCCAAGCCAGCCGTCGCTTCCGTCGATGGAAATGCACCGCCCTCCATCTTGAACTTGCCGGAAACACCGCGACCTTCCCGCCGCCACCGCCGTTGGGTTCTGGACGCGACTCTGCTTCTTC
>DATBAT010000261.1:0-10748 GCA_036271375.1 Terriglobales bacterium | reverse complement strand
TGGTGCGGCCCGGGAAATGACGCTCGCGACGGTGGAGATTCGGGGCTGGCTCGGCGGAGATCTTGACTTGAGACATGCTGGCTAGTGCATCGCAGAAGAGACGCAGCGTAGCTACGTCGCTACACCGGCTTTCTTTTTAGGGCGCGGTCTAGCGTCTGGTCCAGTGCGGCTTTGGCCTTTTCGTATTCTTCCTGCGTTAGCTGGCCTTGTTTGCGGTCGATTTCCAGCTGGAATAATTCTTCTTTCAGAGCTTCGAGAAGCATCGATTTTTGACCGGTGCTGGGCGGAAGCGATGGAACTTCCGCTACCGCTGGAGCTTCCGCATGCGAGCGCTTTGCGATGAAGGTTCCACCTGCGGTCAAGGCGAGAGCAAATCCTCCCAGGATGTACCAGCGATATTTTTCCAACGGATCGGGGGCTTCAATCGGCGGGCCAAGTCCGCCGCCGGGACGCGGATCGGCGCTGGCTTGCGCGCTGCTTTGATCTTCTTTCTGTTCCGGCATCAGGCCGGTACCGGAGATCTTGAAAGCCAACGCTTGTCCGGCGGCGGTCTTGGTGGCGACTTGCACTAACGCGTCGGACTGGCGCGGATCCTTCATCGGCTTAAAGGCGTCAGAGTCCGCCGCGAACTGCATGGTCTTGGGGAGCATGACCACGAAGTGCTGCGCCGGATAGATGGATTTCGGATCGAACTTCAGCTCGCCGGTGTAAGGCAGATGAAACGTGAGTTGAAATTGTGTCTCGCCGGGCCGAAGTGGAAACACGAACGCATAACGGTTACGTTCTTTTTGCGGAACGGGCGCGGAGTTGACGGCTTGTCCACCTTCGGTTTGAGCGAAGCTGGAGTCGATCTGCGCACCTTCGGGAAGATAGAACTCGAAGTTTTGGTCGTTCATCTGGGTGCGCGCAGGTTGCGAAGTGTTGTCGACGGCGAAGAGGCGAACCCCTTGCAGCTCGTTGCCTTGAGCCTGAAAGCGGAGAACGTCGGCGGTCACGCTTATAGCGGTCAGTTTCTTCGAGACGTCGAAAACCTGCAACTCGACCGATGTGCTGCCCGGAGGCGCCATCTTGTGATAGGTCACGCCCTGATGGACTACACGAATCAGGTGCGGACCGGGATCGTCGATGTTGAGCGTGAACTTGCCTTGCGCGTCACTCTTGACGCGGCCAGCTTCTTCCATACCCTGGCCCAGCTTGATGAGGATGACGTCGTCGCCGGCAGCGGGCTTGCTGGTGGTGCCGTTGGTGACGGTGCCGGACAAAGCTTCGGCGAACGATGCGGCGGAAAGTAGCAGAACTGCTGCGGCGGTCCGTAGCAGATTTCTCAAACTCTGGCTCCTTTGAGAGCGGCGGATTCGTCGAGGCGGGCAATTTCGGCCAGCAGCGCGGCGGCTTCTTCTTCCAACGTGCTGTTGAAGGAGTTGAAGTCAGCCTCGGACATTTTTCCGGCTTTGTATTCGAAGTTCAGGTCGCGCAAGTTTTCGTAGACCACGTCGCGGCGCTCGCGAAGATAGGCGGCGCGGGTTTTTTGCGGCCCCAGTCGCAAGACGCCGGGAAGATAAAAGATGTAGACCAGTGCGGCCAGGGTGACGAAACCACAGACCAAGTAAGTCATAGTTCGGTTTCCTCGCGAGCTTGCCGGCGGAAATGCTCCAGTTCGCTGCCGCTAACGGGCGGGACATTGGCCGGCGTCGGTTTCAGCGGGCGGTTACGCCAGGCGCGGACCAGCAGGATCATCATGCCAAGACCGGTGACCAGCGCGAGGTACGGCATGATCCAGGCGACGCGGTTGAATCCGGTTGTCGTAGGGGCTGCAATTACGGTTGGGCCGTAGTTTTGCACCATGGCCTGAAGCGTCAAGTCGTCGCTGTCGCCGCGCTGCACCGCCGCCATCAATTCGCCGCGCATGCGGTCGGAGTAATTACAGCCGACATGGTTGCACTCGAGAAGGATCTGATTGCAGCTACATACGCACATCAGCCGATGGCCGAGATCGCGGAAGCGCGATTCGTCCCCGGCACCTAGAAAAGTGAAAACGGCAGCGCAGAGCAGGACGGCCTGAAGGATTCGCTTTCGCTTCATCAGACTCCGGCCCCGACGGGTTCGGCTTCGACGCGCACTGCCACTGGCACGCGCACCGGCGGCGCATTGGGAACAAGAGCGATGATGGTGCCGGCGATGATGATCCAGACGCCAATCCAGATCCACATCACGAGCGGGTTCAGATGGGCCTTGATGATAGGGCGTCCGGTGTCGAGGTTCTCGCCTTCGTAGACGATGTAGAGATCTTCGGCCAGCGTTGAACGATTCGCGACCATGGTCGAGGGCTGCTGGCTGGCTTTGAAGAAGCGCCGCTCGGGATACATGGTGTCGATCTGCTTGCCGTTTTTGAAGACGTCGATGATCGCCCACTGGCTGCCGTAGTTGGGTTTGTCTTCCTGAGTGTAGGACCGGCAGATGAGGTTGTAAGGGCCAATCGCCATCTGATCGCCGTAAGCCATTTCCCGTTCCGCATCGCGGTTGAAGGCGGAGCCGGCGAAACCAATCATCATGACGATGACACCGAAGTGGACGATGTATCCGCCGTAACGACGCGTGTTGCGATGGCCAAGGCGGACCATCGAAGCCAGGATACCCTGTCCGGTGTGACGGGAGATGACGCGCCCGCCGCGCACGAACTCAGAGAACACGGTAAGCGCAACCAGCGTCGACAACATAACCGTGATCAGCGCGTAGAAGTAGGAAGCGTCTTCCCAGGGATGAACGCCTCCCGCGACGAGAGCGACGCCAACTACGAGCGCACCAATCGCCGGCCACTGAAAGTTACGCCGCAAGCTGTCGAGCGAAGTCTTGCGCCACGCCAGCAACGGGCCGGTTGCGGTGAGCAACAACAGCAGCATCGCGACTGGGATGTTTACTGTGTTAAAGAACGGCGGTCCGACGGTGACCTTGTTGCCCTGCACCCATTCAGAAATTTTGGGAAACAACGTTCCCCACAGAATGGTGAATGTCGCGATGAGGAACAGCAGATTGTTGAACAGGAAGCTCGACTCTCGCGAGATCAAGGATTCCAGTTTGTGCTCGCTGCGCAGGTGGTCGCGATTCTTGGCGAAGTAATAAATGCAGACCGCGCAGGTAATCGCCAGGAACACACTGAACCAGTTGCCGATCGAAGACTGCGCGAAGGCGTGGACGGATGTCACCAGGCCGCTGCGCGTCAGCAGCGTTCCAAAGATGGAGAGCATGAAGGTGATGAAGATCAGCCACATGTTCCAGACTTTCAACATGCCACGCTTTTCCTGCATCATCACCGAGTGCAGAAAGGCCGTACCGGTCAGCCACGGCAGGAACGACGCGTTCTCCACGGGATCCCAGCCCCAATAGCCACCCCATCCGAGGACAGCGTAGGCCCAGTGCATGCCGAGCGCGATTCCACAGGTCAAGAAACACCAGGTCACCATGGTCCAACGGCGGGTGATGTGGATCCACTTCTCGCCGGGGTATCGCATAATCAGCGCTCCGAGCGCGAACGCGAAGGGGACGGTAAACCCGACGTAGCCCAGATAGAGCATCGGCGGGTGGATGACCATCTCCGGGTACTGCAGAAGAGGGTTGAGGCCGGCGCCGTCGGCAGGAAACGCACCCTCCATTAGAGCGAAGGGGTGGGCGGCGAAATTGACTAATAAGAGGAAGAAGACCTGGACGGCGGCGATGATCACCGAAGCGTGGGCAAAGAGGCGGGCGTCGGTCTTATGGCGAAGGCGCAGGACCAGACCGTAGGTCGAGAGCAGCATCAGCCAGAATAAAAGTGAGCCTTCCTGCCCGGACCAAAGGGTGGCGAACTTATAGGGTCCGGGAAGGTCACGGTTGCTGTGGTGATAGATGTAAGCAATAGAAAAATCGTTTTGGAAGGCGGAAATGACGAGGACGAGCGCCGCCAGCAGCACCACTCCGAAAGTGGCAATGCCCGCACGGCGAGCAGTTTCACCCAGCCGTTCGGACAGGTGTCCGGGACGGATGAGGGCGAAAGCTCCGGCAAGAAACGAATATGCGCTTAAGGCTAAAGCCAGCAGAAGCGCAAAGCTGCCAATTTGCGACATGGGGGTGCCTGTGCCGAGTATCTTTTCAGAAAGCAGGCGGAGTGGCAACGGGCTAGAAGGGCTTTTTCACCACGGAGGCACACCCCACCCTCCGCGGCCGCACACAAAAAAGGCACACTTAGCTGTTTTGGGCGGTTTGGCCCGAGACTAAACCGTCTGCAGGCTGTAGCGGGCCAACACTTCGCGTTCGGCGACTACCCAATCTTCCTGCTCGTAGCCTGGAGTGTATCCACGTTCTTCGTAAAGCTCGTAAGCGCGGCGGCGGATTTCAGCCTGGATGTCGGCCGGAGCTTCGGTCTGGAACGCTTTGGGCTGTGTCTTCCTGGGCTCGGCAACGGATTTAAACTCCGGCGTTGGCAGGGCCTGCTTGATCCGGGTTGTGCTGGCGGTGGGGGTGCGAGGGGTTTTTGCTTTGGGCATGACTCAGAAACTCCTTAACAAATGGCGAGCCGCAAAACCCAGGCTCGGATGGTTGAAGAAACCACACGATATTTGAGCTGGGGACCGTCCCCGCAACCATGTGGTGATTACCTAATGATAAACCGAAGGCCGCTGTGGATGGTAATGACTTCAGATTAAAAAATTGTGTCAGAGGTATAGATTTTTACAACAGAAGTGAGGTGTATTTGCGGAGCGAATCGTTGTGGCAATACCGCCGGTAAACTGTCCTAATTTAAGACTCTTCTATTAGGCGCATTTAAAACAGATATCCACAGGAAATATGCAAATACTTTTCTCTCGCGCTTGCTATATTGGCCTCCGAGAAACTCCTTCAACACACTTGAATGAGTACGGTGAGCTTTACAAGAAATTACAGTCTTTCACCATACTCTCGGTTATAAAGATTGCCATCATAGTGATTGAGGATCGACGGCCCCCTCATGGAGAGCACTCGCATGCGTCGAGAGATAACTGGAAGCTGGCTGTCAGATACGGTCGAACTGATGCGTCACATCTTCAGCGGCGACGACGGATCGATTCGCCGCGGCAACACTACCCCAACCAGTGTTAGCAAAGATGTGCAGTGCGATGAGTGTGATTGCGATTGCTACGAGTGCCGCGCTAAACAAGCGGTTGCCAACTAGCGATCCAGTTTTGCGGCTTTCTCTTCCCGGGCACGAGTCTTCCCACAAATGGCAGCGTAGCGCTTTTCCAGTTCCGCCAATTCCTCATCAGACAACTTTTCGATATCGATCATGTCGTTGCGGGCGGGGATGTGCGATCGGATCAGTTCGTCCAGTTTAAGGTGAAGCGCCTTGGCGTCGCGGTTTTGCGTGTTCTGAATCAGGAAGACAACCAGAAATGTGACGATGGTGGTGCCGGTATTGATCACCAGTTGCCAGGTGTCAGAAAAATGAAAGACTGGACCACTCACCGCCCAGACGATCAGGGCCAACACAGCGAACAAAAACATATAGGGATGACCGACCCACTGGGCGATCCGGCTGGCGAAGCGGCTGAACCACAAATTTAGAGTATTGGTATTAGCTACCTGCTTACGTGCCTGGGCGAGCGGAGAGTCCAGTTCTTCGTTCTTTGCGGTCTTCCGTTGAGGCGCAGCTTTCTTCACCTGCACTTGGATGCGGATTCGGCCTTAGCATTCTGTATCAAGACCGGCAACGGCTGAAATGAGCGGAAATGGTAGCATTGAGGGGATAATTCTGAGGTAGGAGGCGAGACGAATGCTAGGTCGTAATCTGCGCCCATCCGGCAAACTGCCCGTGGATAACCCGATGCTTCCGCGTCCGGCGGTAAACGCCTCCCCGATAGCCGCGCTGCCCGAAACGGTCAAGATGGAACTGGCAAACTCGATGGAGGACGCCGGTATGACCGAGATCGACCGTATCGCCTCGGCGGTGGATTTGGCGATCGCGATGGAAGATAGCTAGCCCCTTACCCTTACGGCTTTCATCCCGTGAGAAATCCGCCTGATTTGGCGGGGGCTTGCGCCCCGCTTGGGCTGGGCCTTATCATCGACGCTGCTCATCTGCTCGATGGCGCTATCGTCTAGGGGTTAGGACGGAAGATTCTCAATCTTCAAACACGGGTTCGATTCCCGTTAGCGCTACCAAATCTCCTCCTCGCTCGATTTCCGACTGAGCGTCCGTGGCATCTATAGCGAATTCATCGTCTTGCAAAGGCTTGGGACGATTGCCATTATGGAAGGCATGCAAACTGTCTTCGAGGCAGAGGGCGGCAACGACGGCCCGCAATGCCTGGCCGACGACTGGCATCGTCGGGTGATGGCCGACGAGGTGGTCGGTCACGCGTTCAGCCACGGCTTCCATCCCCAGCATGTCGAGCGACCCAGCCGCTTACTGGGCCGAGGCGCTCAGTGGCCCCAGCACGAATTCCGACTCCTATGGTGACGAGACCTCTGTCGTCAAGATGCATAGCGGGAACGGAGAGCATGACGAAATGGATCGCCGTGCGATTGCCTGTTTCGACCAGGCTCTCGGCGATGTCGGTCTAGCTGGCGACAGCGCGCTACGCCAGGTGCTGCACGACTACTTCGCGTGGGCTACGAACGCAACGATGTCCCGCTACCAGCAGTCCGCCGATGATGTGCCGAACGGCCTCAGCGTCCCACGCTGGTCGTGGGATGGACTAGAGGGGTAAGTCAACTCGGCGTGGTTCCGTGACGCTGTAGACAGTTACCTTCCAGATGTCGGCGAAGTACTTGGTACTGGGGCGGTGAGTGAAACTTCCCCGACCGGCTCTCTCCTACTCTCACCTCAACTCAGTTCACGAATCGCAGCGCCAGCACCGCTCAGGTTGGCCAATCGCATCTCCGAATACTTTCTGGATAACAAGACGCCTGGCGCTCCCGCGCGGAGGGCTGACGTAACTGCATCCTTCACGCTTTGGGGTGTGCTCTTACTGTTGTTAGCTTCGGTTGGGATGTCGATATCGATACCGGGCCAGATCTGGGTGTGCGTGCCTTCCACTCCCGCCAAGGCGCGTTTGGTTTCGCGGTAGACGTAGTCGGCGGAAAGTCCGGTGTGGGGAATCTGGTCGTAGCTGCCTTCTTTTAATCCCATCATTTGATAATTCATGTCGAGCAGGCTTTGTTTCGAAAGGTCTCCGTAGAGCGTGGTGGTGATGTTGTCCGCGTAGAGCGCCATACGTTCGCCGCCACAGTTGTTGTACATCACGACTTTTATGAAGTCGGAATATTTAGAGAGCTCCTGGAGGTCCTGTTCGGCGCGGTAGATGGGATTGAAAGAATTGTTGTGCCAGATGTGCCAGCCCACTGGCACCGACGGCTTCGCCGACTTCACGGTCTTATAGATGGCGGCGTAGGTTTCGCGGAGGCTGTCGGTCCAGAGCATTTCCCAACCGGCCAGTTCCGGGTAGCGCAGCAGGATGCGCCAGAACTGGACGTAGTAGCCATCCACCGGGCGTTTGCCGCCACGCGTGGAACGAACGAACTTTTCCAGTTCGAGAAATCCCTGCTTGGCGCGCTGAACGTTGATGCCGCTGGCTTTCGCTCTGGACTGGCAGAATTCGCAGAAGCAGGTGACTTCGCCTGGATCAATGGGCGGAGTGTCATGGGTGGCGCCAAGACTGTCGCAGAGCGCGCCTTGGCGCTCCGATCCCCACATTAGGCCGTCGATGTCGTATGAGCGGGCATAGTCTTCGACCAGTCCGGTGAGGAAGTTCCTGTAGTCGGGATTGTTGAGGCACAGCGTCTCAGCGCGGCGGCCGTGTAGATCGATTTCCTGGACTTTCTCGACGTTGGGGACATCGTTGCGGAAGACGTCCTCCAGCCAGCAGACGGTCTTCATGCCGCGCTTTTTTGCAGCCGGAATTACTTCCGCGAGGATGTCGAGGTTGCCGTGGTCTGGGGCGCGCGTGTCTTTCAGGACCGTGTTCTTGTAGAACTGCGGATGCGGCGTGGCGAAGTTGCCACCATGGAAGTTGAGGTCATACTCCTGCTTGCCGTGATCGGGGAGTGGTTGGCCGGGAATCTGCCGTCCGGCAATGCCGCGGCCATAGGTGAACACCGCGAGGAACAGCGTGTTCACGCCGCCTCGTTCCTGAAGAATGTCGAGGACTTTTTCCGTGCCTTCGTCGACGAACGAAATAGCGCCGACCTGGATGCCGATCATTTTGGGAGAAACGGCAGCGTGGCTCAGATTTGGCAAAGCTAAGGCAGCGCCAGTTCCAGCGGCGATCTTCAGAAAATCACGGCGGTCCAATTCGGACATGGAGTTCTCCTATTTTCGTTGGTAGCAGCCGATATCTATTTTTCCCGATGTGAGGCGAGGTAAGCCGTCAAGGTCGAGTTCTCCCACCGGCAGATCTGCGGTGACGCCGTTTGCCATCGCCGGAGAATCCGGCTTTAGGTGAAAATCGCCTTTCGCTGGATCGACGAAACGCGGGTCAGCAAACTTCGAGTTGCGGTCATTGCTCGTTGACTGAACGTACTTGCCGAATCCGGTTGAGTTGCCGGAGGCGTCTTCCCATGTGCTTGCCTGCGCGCCAGAGGCACAGTAATAAAGGTTGTGATTGATCGTGGAGGGTGGCGGCTGGCCTTTTTCGACCTTCGATTTATTGATCGACATCAGGCAACGCGCTCCCGCGTACACAATGTTGTTCTCGAAAATATTGCCGGCCATATTCCACTGCATCTGGAATTCTCCTGATCCGGTTGCCGAGGTATCGTTTTCGTAGAGCGTGTTGTTGACCACCGTGCTGTGATCGGTGTGGCCACGGTTGGGATCATAGCCGCCGATGGAAACGCCGGCGGTGTGGCAGTGGTAGATCAAATTATTGCGTGCCGTGATGTAACTGGTAGCGCGGTCCTTGTGCTCGCTGGCCAGTTCGATTCCGAAATCTACATCATGAATGACATTCTGTTCGATCAGGATGCGGGTGCCGCCGTCGACGTAAATTCCGTCTGAAGACTGATCGTTGCCGTAGGCCGGATTGCCACGCGAAGTAATGTCATAAACCAAATTTCCGCTGACTACGCCGTCTCGCGCCTGATCGACGGCCGGGTCGGGGGCCGTGCGCTCAAATCCGATGACGTCAATTCCGATGTTGTTGTTGTCGTGGACGACGTTGTGCGAAATGCGAAAGTTGGTGACGTTGCCATTCACCACCAGTGACTCGCTCGAGCCGGTCTTAAGGTGATGCACCTCATTGCCGTCGATGAGCAGGTCGGTGATGGGAGTCTTGGCGTCGGTGCCGTACACGGCGATGCCGAAGCCGTTGCCGCCACTGCCCGGTTTATCGCGGCCGCCGAAATTATTTTCGATGTGATGGACGTTATTGTGCAGGAGTTCGATATGCGAGCCGGCGCCGGTCACGCTGATACCGAGTGGGCTGTCGTGATGCTCCGAGGTGCGGTAGTTTCTGATTTCGAGGTTCTCGATCCTCACATAACTCTGGTTGTGAATGGTGACAATGCCGCTCCTGCCTTTGGGCGTCAACTTTCCGGCGTCGAGAATTGCGTTTTCTCCGGGGGCGCTGCGGAGGGTTATGAAGCCGTCACTCGCGTTGCCGGAGTTGTTGAGACTAACCAGTTCTTCGTAGACTCCGCCGTGCACGTTCACCGTGCTTCCCGCTCGCGCCGTGTCCGCAGCGTGTTGAATGGTGCGCCAGGGAGCAGCTTCAGTGCCAGGATTGGAATCGTCGCCCTTCGTCGATACATAAAAAGAAGAGTTCGGTTGGGCCAAAGCCCCGCAGACACACACCAACAACACAAGAAAAACAGAGACTTTCATGTTTACCTTTCCATGCCTTGAAGAGAGCAAATGTCAGGCGTGCGCTTTTCGCGAATTCAAAATCTTCTCGGCGTTGCCGTGATACAGCTTTTGCAGAATTTGATCGGGCAGCCCAAACCCGTTCAGGGCCCAGTGGTAGCCGAACATATTGTTTTCGTAAAAGTGCTCGTCAAGAGTTTCGAGAATGCGGAAGGTGACCTCGTACATTGACTTCTCGAATCCCATGTCGGTGCCGTAGACCAGGCGGTCCGCATGCTTCGCATAAAACTTCTGCGCGAACCGCGGAATGGGAGCAGTCTCGGCGTAACGCGCGGAGATATCTGCATAGAGGTTGGGGTGCCGGTCAAGCACGCCGCCCAGGCGCCCCAGATCATAGTCGAGATTGGCGAAGTGGCAGGCGATGAAGGTTGTCTGCAAATGCTTCTTGACTGTGTTCTCCAGCCGGTCGACCATTCCGGAAAGATCGACAATGTTCGGCTGGTTGTCGAGACGCCAGTGGTAGGCGTTCATGAGCCCATCATTGGTGTCGTCCATGGGCTGGTACATCCAGATCGGGTCGGCGACGTGGATATTCACCGGCATGCCCAACTGTCCGCAGCGCTCGAATAGCGCGTCCATGCGGGCATCGTCGGGGTGCATGCCCAGGGCAGTCATGGTCTCTGAGCTGAGGCCTTTGCCCTTGTCGTGTAGTTCGCCGACACCGCGCGCTCCCGCGTCGTGGCATTTCTCCAACGCCGCGACGGCGCGCTTGTCGAACCCCGACTGGTCGTAGCCCGTGTAGTCGAAGCCGCACCACAGCTCGAAGCGTTCGGGATGAACCGCGTATTGCTTGTACACGTCGACGAACTCCTGGCCGGTCGCACCGGAGAGGATGATGGTCTTTTTCACTCCGGCCTCATCCATAGTCTTGACCCAC
>DATBAT010000260.1:0-24754 GCA_036271375.1 Terriglobales bacterium | reverse complement strand
TCCGCGAAGGTGGACACACGGTCGGCGCGGGAACGATCTCGGAGATTGTGAAGTAGGCGGGATTGTTAGAGAAAAACAGCAATTAGCATTCAGCACTCGGCATTTAGTGGTTGAGTGATGTGCAGCAAGCCCCGTAGGGGCGACGGAATATAGCCCGGGGCGTAAGCCCTGGGTAAGCACAGCAGGATCAAGTCCCGTAGGGACGGTAGAAAAATACATGGGTCCTTCGGCGCAAAAAGCGCGCCTTCAGGATGACAAGAGTTTGGATTAAGCGAGGAGCGACATGCCCCGAGAAATTATTTCGATGCAGTGCGGTGATTGCAAAGAGCGGAACTATTCGAAGACCAAAAACCGGAAGACCACTCCGGACCGGATCGAGCTGAAGAAGTTCTGCAACCGTTGCCGGAAGCACACGCCGCATAAAGAAGTAAAATAATGTGGAATGCGGGCGACGCGCCCGCACTGCACGTTTACAGGGGCGTAAGCTCAACGGTTAAACTGTCGGTCTCCAAAACCGAACTTGGGGGTTCGAATCCCTCCGCCCCTGCCAGAATTTAAGATAGGCCGGGATGTGGGAGTCGAGGCAAGAGGCAAAGAGAAAAGAATGGCAAAGTCAGTAGCAGTCGCGACCAGGAATGATGATAGCTTCGGCAACCGGGTAAAATCCTGGCCGGAGCGGGTCAAGACGTTCTATAACGACGTCCGCAGCGAAATGCGGAAGGTGACCGCGCCCTCTTTGAAAGAGGTGCAGGCCACGACGCTGGTGGTTATCATCACGGTGTTCATCTTTGCGGGATATTTTTGGCTGGTTGACCTGGCGATTGGGCGCGGCATTGATGCGGTGTTTCATCAATTAGGGCATCGCTAGAGCAGGAAGGAAGCTGGATTTCAGCAACACTATGCCGGACGAAGCAAAAAACGCAGCAAGCTCCACCGAACCTGGGACACAGCCGCCTATCGAGGGCGCGACCCTCGAAGCGCCGCGCAATCCCAACATGAAGTGGTACATCATCCACTCTTATTCGGGGTTTGAACGCAAGGTGCGGGAGTCGCTGGAGTCGCGAGTCAAGGCCTTCGGTCTCGAAGAAAAAATCGGCAAAGTGCTGATTCCGACCGAGTCGGTCACCGAAGTTCGCGGCGGCAAGAAGTACACATCGGAGCGCATGTTCTATCCCGGCTATGTATTAGTCGAAATGGACATGGACGACCACGTCTGGCACGTCGTCAAGTCGACGCCGCGGGTCACGGGATTTGTCGGCACCGGGCAGCAGCCGACGCCACTCTCCGACGAAGAAGTGCAGCACATTGTTTATAAGGTCGCTGACAGCAAGGACAAACCAAAGCTCAAAGTTAAGTTCGAAAAGAACGAGTCGGTGCGCATCAGCGAAGGTCCGTTCGCCAGCTTCACCGGCGTCGTGGACGAAGTGAACGAAGACCGCGAGACGCTGAAGGTCATGGTCACGATTTTCGGACGGTCGACGCCGGTGGAACTCGAATTCAATCAGGTCGAAAAAGTAGCATAGCCCGCGTAGAGGCGAGGCTTGCCTCGTCCAGCGGAATGAGGGATTAACGTAAATGGCGAAGAAAGTAACAGGACAGGTAAAACTCCAGATCGCAGCCGGCAAGGCGACTCCGGCGCCCCCAGTGGGCCCGGCGCTCGGTCAGGCGCAGATCAACATCATGGAGTTCTGCAAGCAGTTCAATGCCCGCACCAGCCAGAAGGAAATGGAAGGGCTGATCATTCCGGTGGTGGTTTCGGTCTACAACGATCGTACTTTCACCTTCATCACCAAGACGCCTCCGGCGGCAATTTTGCTGAAGCGCGCCGCAGGGATCGCCAAGGGATCGGGCACTCCGAACAAAGACAAAGTCGGCAAGGTCACCGCCAAGCAGATTGAAGAGATCGCGAAGCAGAAGATGCCAGATCTCAATGCTGCCTCGGTTGATTCCGCGATTCGCAGCATTCGCGGTACGGCGCGTTCGATGGGACTTGAAGTTGTCGGATAGTTTGCGGTAAGTCGAAAACACTACGGCTGGCCAAAATAGCGACCCGCGGTGGGAGACAAGGAAAGCAATGAAAAAAGCAGGTAAGAACGTCACCAAGGCGCGCGCGGGAGTCGAGCAGCGGCCTTACACCTTGCAGGACGCAGTTCCGCTTCTGCAAAAAGTTAAATTCGCGAAGTTCGACGAGACCGTCGAGGTCACGTTGCGCCTGGGAGTCGATCCCAAGCACGCCGACCAGATGGTGCGCGGCACAGTAGTCCTGCCGCACGGACTGGGCAAGTCGAAAAAGGTTTTGGTCATCGCTACCGGCGACAAGCAACGCGAAGCAACTGCGGCCGGCGCGGACTTCGTAGGCGGCGAAGAGATGGTCGACAAGATCAGCAAAGAGAATTGGACCGACTTCGACGCCCTGATCGCCACCCCGGATGTCATGAAATCCGTGGGACGCCTGGGTAAAGTGCTTGGTCCCAAGGGCCTGATGCCCAATCCGAAGACCGGAACGGTCACCTTTGACGTAGGCAAGGCCGTGCAGGAAGTGAAGGCCGGTAAGGTCGAATTCCGCACCGACAAGACCGCGCTGGTGCACGTGCCGGTGGGCAAGATTTCCTTCACGCCTGACAAATTGATCGACAACGCTACGACCTTGATCACCAGCGTGATCAAGGCCAAGCCGGCGGTCGCCAAAGGCAAGTACATCAAGAGCTGCTATCTGAGTTCGACCATGGGGCCGGGGATCATCGTGGATACGACCCCGATCGAAACAGCAGCCAAGGTCTAGTTTTTGTGGGGCGGACATTCTTGTCCGCCTGGCGTCCGGCAAGAACGCGGGCCGGAGGCAATTGAGGGATTCGCAGACGTAGTCGTGGTGAGAGGCGGACAAGAGTGTCCGCCCCACATGAAGAGACATCTGAAGGGACACGAAAATGGCGGTTTCAAAGGCTAAAAAGACAGAGCAAGTTGAGAAGCTGAGCAAAGAGCTGCAGAAGGTTTCGAGCATCATCGTTTCGACCTACAGCAAGCTGACGGTTTCTCAGGACTTCGAACTGCGTAAGACCTTGCGCAGCAACGGCGCCAAGTATCGCGTGGTCAAGAACACGCTGGCCGAGCGCGCGTCGGAGGGCACCAAAGTCGCGTCGGTGTTGAAAGACCTCACCGGCGTCACCTCGATTGCCTACACCGAGGGCGATCCCGTGGCCCTGGCCAAGGCGCTTTCGAAATACGCCAAGG
This sequence comes from Terriglobales bacterium, assembly GCA_036271375.1. Classification (GTDB taxonomy): domain Bacteria; phylum Acidobacteriota; class Terriglobia; order Terriglobales; family Acidobacteriaceae; genus DATBAT01. Next base: position 21,523 of record DATBAT010000260.1, on the reverse strand, counting down.
ACAATCCGGAATTTACCTTCAAGGCGGGAGTGGTTGAAGGCCGTGTCATCTCGGTGAAGGACATCGAGTCGCTGGCCAGCATGCCGTCGAAGGAAGAGCTCTACTCCAAGCTGCTGTTCCTGCTGAATTCACCGGCACAGCGTTTGGCGACCGTGGTCAACGCCACGGGACGCGACCTGGCGGTGGTCATCGGCCAGGGCGTGGAGAAGGGCAAGTTTAAGGAAGCTTAAAGAGATTTGGTGATTGGGTAATTTTGTAATTTGGTAATTGAAGCCCAAAAGGTTGACGTTCAATTGCCCGATTCCTTAACTCCCCGATTGCTCAATAAGTTCGGCTACCAAAGGTAAGGGTTGCGCAGTCCGATGATTCTGCGTTGTCTGGCGCGGAAATCAAGTACAGGCGCACTGGAAACTTTGCCGGCGGATGGCGAGATCAATAATTCGATAAATCAAAAAGTGGAGAACTAGACATGGCAGATCTGGCGCAGTTAGAGGAATCAATCGTAGGTTTGTCGCTGCTGGAAGCGGCGGAACTGGTAAAGAAGCTCGAGTCGCGGCTTGGCGTCTCGGCGGCAGCGGCGGCCCCGGTGATGGTGGCCGGCGGTGGGGGAGCAGCGGCAGGCGCGGCTCCGGCAGAAGAGAAGACTGAGTTCACCGTCGTCCTGAAAGAAGTTGGGGCGAACAAGATCAACGTTATCAAGGCGGTACGCGAAGTCACCAGCCTGGGTCTCAAGGAAGCCAAGGACTTGGTCGATGGCGCTCCTAAGAGCATCAAGGAAGGCGTCTCCAAGGAAGAAGCCGAGACCATTAAAAAGAAGTTCGCCGATGCCGGCGCAACCGTCGAAGTAAAGTAAGAAGCTCAAAGTTGGCTGGAAGGGACTGGGCAGTGCCCCGTCCCTTTCGGGCCAACTTCTGTGGAAAACTTATTTTTATGAACCCTTTAGGGCGGTGGTATCATCTTATTCACTACCGCTTCCTATTTCACCTAGGGTCTATAGCGACCGTATATGCTCCAACGGCCTAGGGAAGCGGAGTAGGGTCGCTCAACGGATTGGCAAACTGTTTCGCCGGGCAGCGAAACGGAACAGGCCTTTAATACTGGCGCGGAAAGAAACAATTCAATTGACGCTGAGTGCTGCATCTGGCGCCTGTGGGGACGTATGTCTCTGCGGGCGTACTCGTGTCTAAACCCAACCACCGCGTTTTTTCGCGGGCCGACAGGCGTGTGGTTGCGAATTTTCGTGCTCGGATTCAGCTAAGAATGCTGCCCACGCTTTAAACGCTCCGCTGTACTCGCAGCCGCAAAAGCTGCGCCTAAAAATTGGGAGTCTCTGAATGGCGAAGAATAGCACTGGCATCTTCCGTAAACGTTTCGATTTCTCAAAAATTCCGGCCACGATCCAGATCCCGAATCTGATCGAAGTGCAGAAGCGCTCTTACGAGCGGTTTTTGCAAATGGACCGCCTGCCCAGCGAGCGCGATGACGCGGGTTTGCAATCGGTATTTCAGTCGGTGTTCCCTATTACCGACTTCCGCAACGTCTCCCAACTGGAGTTCGTGGATTTCGCGATCGGTAACTGGGAGTGTAAGTGCGGCCACTTAAAAGGTCTACATCACCTTCGTACTACCTGTAAGAACTGCGGATCGACGGTCATCACCGATCCGTTCCATCCTGGAGACGTGCTTTGCCACAAGTGCGGTACCTATAACGCCAACACCCCGGACTTCTGCAACAAGTGCGGCGACCCGGTGGGACTGCAGTTGAAGTACGACGTGGCCGAGTGTGAAGAGCGCGGCATGACTTATTCCGCGCCGCTCAAGGTCACCATGCGGCTGACCATCTTCGATAAGGACGCGGAGACCGGCAACCGCACCATTCGCGATATCAAAGAGCAGGAAGTGTTCTTCGGCGACGTCCCGCTGATGACCGACAACGGTACCTTCATCGTGAACGGTACCGAGCGTGTGATCGTCAGCCAGTTGCACCGTTCGCCCGGCGTGTTCTTCGAGACAGCCAACAACCGCACTTATTTCCTCGGCAAGATCATTCCTTACCGCGGATCGTGGGTAGAGTTCGAATACGACCAGAAGAACATTCTGTATGTCCGCATCGACCGCAAGCGCAAGTTCCTGGGCACGATTTTCCTGCGCGCCCTTGGCCTGCGTTCGAGTGAAGACATTCTGCGCACCTTCTACACCGTTGACCGCTTGGCGGTCCGCGACAAGAAGCTCTATTGGACACTTGATCCAGCAGTCGAGAAGCCCTCGAACCTGCTGGGCATGAAGCTGGCGCACAGCATCAAGAACAAAGCCGGCGAAGAAATCGCCCACTCCGGCCGCAAGATCAACGCCGCAGTGATGAAGGACATCCTCAAGGCCAAGATCTCGGAGATCGAAGTCGATATCTCCGACCTCGAAGGCGCATGGGTGGGTGGCGATGTCGTCGACACCACGACCGGCGAAATCCTGCTCGAAGCCAACTCCGAGCTGACCGCCGACAAGCTGTCGAAGATCCTCGAGTCCGCCGTGGTTGAACTGAACGTGTTCTTCCCCGAGCGCGACGACGTAGGAACGGTGATCTGCCAGACCCTGAAGCGCGATGCGGTAAAGACGCCGCAGGAAGCGCTGATCGAGATCTACCGCAAGCTGCGTCCCGGCGATCCGCCGACTTTGGACACGGCGACGGCGCTGTTTCATGGAATGTTCTTCGACCCGCGCAAGTACGATTTCTCGCGCGTGGGCCGTTTGAAGTTCAACATCAAGCTGTATGAGAAAAACGATCCCGGCGGCCCCGAAAACCGCGTCATGGAGCCCGAGGATTTTTACGCCACCATCCGTTACCTGCTGAAGCTGCGCAAGAACATTGGACAGGTCGACGATATCGATCATCTTGGCAACCGCCGGGTGCGCGCGGTTGGTGAACTGCTGGAGAACCAGTTCCGCATCGGCTTGGTCCGTATGGAACGGGCGATCAAGGAAAAGATGTCGGTATACCAGGAAATGTCGACGGCCATGCCGCACGACCTGGTCAATGCCAAACCGGTCATGGCGGCGATCCGCGAGTTCTTCGGATCGTCCCAGCTCTCGCAGTTCATGGACCAGACCAACCCGCTCTCGGAGATCACGCACAAGCGGCGTCTCTCCGCGCTGGGGCCGGGCGGTCTGTCACGCGAACGCGCGGGATTCGAAGTCCGCGACGTTCACCCTACGCACTACGGTCGTATCTGCCCGATTGAAACCCCGGAAGGTCCGAACATTGGACTGATCTCGTCCTTGAGTTGCTATGCGCGGATCAATGATTACGGCTTCATCGAGTCGCCCTACCGCCGGGTGAAGAATGGCCGTGTACTCGACTACGTGCAGGTGGTGAACTCCGGCGACAGCGATACCAAAGTCGGCGACCACATGGAGAAGCATGAGGCCGAGAAGCTGAATGGCGACCTGAAAGACAAGAAGAAGCGGGCGGTCGAACTGGAACCATTCTCCTTCTATCTCTCCGCCTGGGAAGAAGACCGGCACACCATCGCGCAGGCCAACGTCGAACTCGACGACAAGGGCAAGATCGTCGGCGAACTGGTCAACGCCCGCAAGGCTGGCAACTTTGTCCTCATCAACCGGGACGAAGTCGACTACGTCGACGTCAGCCCGAAACAGCTGGTCTCGGTTGCGGCCTCGCTGGTTCCGTTCCTCGAGCACGATGACGCTAACCGTGCGCTGATGGGCGCGAACATGCAGCGGCAGTCGGTTCCGCTGCTGCGTGCGGAAGCCCCCATCGTCGGAACGGGAATGGAAGGGGTCACGGCGCGCGATTCAGGCGCAGTCATCCTGGCCAAGCGTAACGGAATCATTGACTCGGTCGACTCGGAACGCATCATCGTCCGCGTCGAAGGCGAGCACCATCCCGGACAGCTTTCCCGCGAAGTGGGCTCGGACATTTATCAGCTCACGAAATTCAAGCGGTCGAACCAGAACACATGCATCAACCAGAAGCCGACGGTGGTCAAAGGCCAGCGCGTGACCAAGGGTACGGTCATCGCCGACGGTCCTTGCACCGATCACGGCGAGTTGGCACTGGGACGTAACGTCCTGGTGGCCTTCATGCCGTGGCGCGGTTACAACTTCGAAGACGCGATCCTGGTCTCGGAAAAACTGGTCAAAGAGGACTACTACACCTCGCTGCACATTGAGGAGTACGAGATCGAAGCCCGGGACACCAAACTTGGGCCGGAAGAAGTCACCCGCGACATTCCGAACGTCAGCGAAAGCATGCTGCGCAACCTGGATGAAGCCGGCGTGATCCGCATCGGCGCCTCGATCAAGCAGGGCGACATTCTGGTCGGCAAGGTCACGCCGAAAGGCGAGACCCAGCTGACGCCGGAAGAAAAGCTGTTGCGCGCCATCTTCGGTGAAAAGGCCGGAGACGTTCGCGATGCCTCGCTCTACTGCCCTCCGGGCATCGAGGGCGTGATCGTCGATGTCAAGATCTTCTCCCGCAAGGGTCAAGAGAAAGACGAACGCGCCAAGTTCATCGAAGGCACGCAGATCGCGAAGCTCGAAAAGAACTTGTCCGACGAGATCCGCATTCTGACCGACGAGCGCCTGAACCGCCTGGAAAATCTCCTGGGCAAGAAGGAAGTGCTCGCCGACCTGCACGATGAGCGCACCAACAAGCGCCTGCTGACCAAGGACCTCGTCCTTGACCGCGACGCTATTGAGCGCATCTCGACCCGTAACTTGAAGCGGATCAAGTACGCCGACAAGGACCCGCGGGTGAATGAGCAGATCGATGAGATCGAAGAGATGACTTCGCGTCAGATCGACGTGCTCAAGAAGATTGTCAACGAGAAGAAAGACAAGCTGACCAAGGGCGACGAACTGCCGCCGGGCGTGATCAAGCTGGTCAAGGTCTACATCGCCATGAAGCGCAAGCTGAGTGTCGGTGACAAGATGGCCGGTCGTCACGGGAACAAGGGCGTCATTGCCCGCATTCTGCCGGAAGAGGACATGCCCTACCTCGAAGACGGCACCCCGATGGAGATCGTGCTCAATCCCCTGGGTGTTCCTTCCCGTATGAATGTGGGACAGATTCTCGAAACCCACCTGGGATGGGCGGGTCATGAACTGGGCAAGAAAATTACCCGGTTGCTGACCGAACACACCACCGAGAACACGGTCCGCCGTGAGCTCAAGGCGTTGTTCAAGGACACCAGCCTGGCGCAGCAGATTGCCGATCTTTCCGACGAAGAGGTTTTGCCTCTGGCGGAAACTCTGACTCGGGGCGTGTTCTGCGGTTCCGCCGTATTCGACGGAGCGCGGGAGAGCGAAATCAAGGCGCTGTTGTTGAGCGCCGGATTGCCGACCTCGGGCAAGACGTACCTCTACGACGGCATGACCGGAGACAAGTTCGAACAGCCGGTTACGGTCGGTTACATCTACATGCTGAAGCTGTCGCACCTGGTGGACGACAAGATCCACGCGCGTTCCATCGGGCCGTACTCGCTCATCACTCAGCAGCCGCTGGGTGGTAAGGCGCAGTTTGGCGGACAGCGCTTCGGAGAAATGGAAGTCTGGGCCTTGGAAGCTTATGGCGCAGCCTTCATTCTTCAGGAACTGCTGACGGCAAAGTCCGATGACGTTTATGGCCGTACCAAGATTTACGAGGCCATCGTCAAGGGCGAAGCCGCCATGGAGCCGGGCGTGCCGGAATCGTTCAACGTGCTGATTCGCGAATTGCAGTCGTTGTGCCTGGACGTGGAGCTAATCAAGGCCGGCGAGAAGAAGCCGGTATTGGGCACCACGGTGGCAGCGGCAGATTAATTAATGACCTCGCGTAGAGACGTAGTTCCGCTACGTCTCTGCCGGGGCCGTGATTGCCGTAGGCCGGAGCGGTACGCTGCCGGCAAGACGTTGCGAAGCAACGTCTCTACGCGAAGGTTTCTAGGTTTTTAGAAAAGACCAAGCTCTTGATTGAGCCGTGAAGCGGACGACGATACCGACCGCAGGAGTGGAGGACCACCTTGTACCGTTCGAGCCCCTTTGAAATGGCCAATCCCATCGCCGACTTTGATGCTATCCGCATCAGCCTTGCTTCTCCCGAGAAGATCCGGAGCTGGTCACACGGCGAGGTAACTAAACCCGAGACCATCAACTACCGCACCTTCAAGCCGGAGCGGGACGGGCTGTTCTGCGCCCGCATCTTCGGACCGGTGACGGACTGGGAATGCTTGTGCGGCAAGTACAAGCGCATGAAGCACCGCGGCGTCATCTGCGATAAGTGCGGTGTCGAAGTCACACTGTCGAAGGTTCGCCGCGAGCGCCTGGGACACATCGAGCTGGCTTCGCCCTGCTCGCACGTCTGGTTCTTCAAGGGACTGCCCAGCCGCATCGGCCACTTGCTCGACATCTCGCTGCGTGATCTCGAATCCGTCCTCTACTTCGAGGCTTACGTAGTGGTCCAGCCGGGCGATGCTCCGGTGAAAGACCACGAAGTCATCAAGGACGAAGCCAAGTTCCGCGAACTCGATCAACAATTCCGGCCCACCGGCTTCAAAGCGATGATGGGTGCCGAAGCCATTAAAGAACTTCTCAAGCATGTCGACATCGAAGGCCTTTCGGTCGAACTGCGCGAGAAGATGAAGCACGAGAACTCGCTGCAGAAACGCTTGAAGTACACCAAGCGTTTGAAAGTGGTTGAGGCATTCCGTAAGAGCGGCAACAAGCCGAACTGGATGATCCTCGACGTAATCCCGGTCATTCCACCGGAACTGCGTCCCCTGGTTCCACTGGACGGCGGCCGCTTCGCGACCTCCGATTTGAACGACCTCTATCGCCGCGTCATCAACCGCAACAACCGGTTGAAGAAGCTGATGGACCTGCACGCTCCCGAAGTCATCGTGCGCAACGAAAAGCGCATGCTGCAGGAAGCGGTGGACGCCCTGTTCGACAACGGCCGCCGTGGCCGCGTGCTGCGTGGCGCCAACAACCGTCCGCTGAAGTCGCTCTCTGACACCCTCAAGGGCAAGCAGGGACGCTTCCGTCAGAACCTGCTCGGAAAGCGCGTCGACTACTCGGGACGTTCCGTCATCGTGGTCGGCCCCGAACTGAAGCTGCATCAGTGCGGCCTGCCCAAAAAGATGGCTTTGGAGCTGTTCAAGCCGTTCATCTATCACCGCCTGGAACAGACCGGACACTGCACCACCATCAAGCAAGCCAAAGAGATGGTCGAGCAGCAGGAGCCTATTGTTTGGGACATTCTGGAAGAGGTCATTAAAGATCACCCGGTCATGCTGAACCGCGCTCCTACCCTTCACCGGCTGGGCATTCAGGCTTTCGAGCCGGTGCTGGTGGAAGGTAAGGCAATCAAGATCCACCCGCTGGTTTGCACGGCGTTCAACGCCGACTTCGACGGCGACCAGATGGCGGTCCACATTCCGCTGTCCCCGGAAGCCCAGGTCGAAGCCAGCGTGCTGATGCTGTCTTCGCACAACATCCTGTCGCCGGCCTCGGGTCAGCCGATCACGGTCCCGACGCAGGACCTGGTGCTTGGTCTCTACTACCTGACCAAGTCGAAGCCGAACTCGAAGGGTGAGGGCCGCGCCTTCGCCAACATCGAAGAAGTTTTGATGGCGCTCGAAGCCGGAGCAGTCGAAACTCTTTCGCCAATTCGCCTGCGCCACACCGGGGAAGTTATCGACCTGGTCAGCGCATATGACGACCAGGAAGTGATCCACACCGAGCCGATGCACATTGACCGTGGATTCATCAACACCACGGTTGGCCGCGCCATTCTCAATGACCATCTTCCCGAGGGCATGCCGTTCATCAACGGACTGCTCAAGAAGAAGGGAATTGGGCAGCTTGTGAGCTACTGCTACCTGCGCTTTGGCCTGGAAGTTACGGTCAAGATGCTCGACGAAGTCAAAGAGCTCGGGTTCCGGTTTGCCACCCGCGCCGGCCTGTCGATCGGTATCGACGACATGGTCGTGCCGGACAGCAAGAAGACCCTGGTTCGCGACGCCGAGAAGCAGGCTGTCAACGTTCAGCAGCAATACCTGGACGGAGCCATCACCAACGGCGAACGTTACAACAAGGTCATCGAAATCTGGTCGGCCATTACCGAAAAGGTCGCCGATGAGATGTTCGGACAGATGCAGCAGCGCGACAAGGAAGGCTTCATCAATCCGATTTACGTCATGGCAGACTCCGGCGCTCGCGGATCGAAACAGCAGATTCGCCAGCTCTCGGGTATGCGCGGACTGATGGCCAAGCCGTCGGGCGAAATCATCGAGACGCCAATTACGGCGAACTTCCGTGAAGGGTTAACCGTTCTCGAATACTTCATCTCGACCCACGGTGCTCGTAAGGGACTGGCCGATACCGCTCTCAAGACGGCGGACTCGGGCTACCTGACTCGCCGGTTGGTCGACGTGGCGCAGGACGTGATCATCAGCGAATACGATTGCGGCACGGTCGATGGCATTTACGTCTCGGGTATCGTCGAAGCCGGCGAGATCATTGAGCCGTTGCGCGACCGCATCGTAGGCCGCGTTTCGTTGGAGAAGATCAAGGACTACGACGGCAACATCGTGGTCGATATCAACCAGGAGATCACCGAAGAACTCGCGGTGGCGATCCAGGCCGCTGGTATCGAACGGGTGAAGATCCGCTCGGTGCTGACCTGCGAATCGAAACGCGGAGTCTGCGTGATGTGCTACGGCCGTAACCTGGCTTCCGGACGCCTCGTCGAGTTGGGCGAAGCTACCGGCGTCATCGCGGCACAGTCCATCGGCGAACCTGGAACTCAGCTCACCATGCGTACCTTCCATATCGGTGGTACGGCATCGCGGGTCTCCGAGCAGTCGCGCCTTGAAGCCAAGAACGTCGGCGCAGTCCGCTTCATCGGATTGCAGACGGTCAAGGCGAAAACCGGCGATCAGGTGGTCATGAACCGTCAAGGTTCAATCGCCATCATCGACGAGAAGGGCCGTGAAAAGGAACGCTACGCGGTGGTTTACGGCGCCAAGCTGAAGGTGAACGAAGGCGATGCGGTCACGCAAGGCCAGGTACTGGTCGAGTGGGATCCTTATACCTTCGCCATCCTGACCGAGTTCGGCGGCACCGTGCAGTTCAAGGACTTGCAAGAAGGAGTCACGCTGCACGAGGAAGTCGACGAAGTCACCGGCTTGTCGCGGCACGTGGTCGGCGATTCTCCCGACGAGAAACGCCAGCCTGCGATCGTCATCAAGGGCAAGAGCAGCAAGCGCTACCTGATGCCATCACGGTCTCACTTGATGGTGCAGGATGGCGATGCCGTTCACCCCGGCGACGTGCTGGCCAAGATCCCGCGCGAGACCACCAAAACCAAAGACATCACCGGCGGTCTGCCGCGTGTCGTCGAGTTGTTCGAAGCCCGCAAGCCGCGCGAAACCGCCGTCATCAGCGAAATCGATGGCGTGGTGAAGTTCGGTGAAGTGGCCAAAGGACAGCGCAAACTCTACGTCGTCGCCGACAACGGCACCGAAAAGGAATACTCGGTACCGCGCGGCGTCCACATCAACGTTCAGGAAGGCGAGCGCATGAAGGCGGGCGAACCGCTGATGGATGGCCCGTTGAACCCGCACGACATTCTGGCCGTCCTGGGAGAGAAAGAGCTGCAGTCTTACCTGGTGAACGAAATCCAGGAAGTCTACCGGCTCCAGGGCGTCAACATCTCGGACAAGCACATTGAAGTGATCGTCCGCCAGATGATGCGCTGGGTGAAGGTCGAGGACGTGGGCGACACCACTTTCCTGCTGGAACAGCAGATCGACAAGTTCCGTTTCCGTGAGGAAAACGAACGGGTCATCAAAGACGGGGGCAAGCCGGCAACCGGACGTCCCTTGCTGCTGGGCATTACCAAAGCGTCACTTTCTACGGAGTCATTCATCTCGGCGGCCTCCTTCCAGGAGACCACCCGGGTGCTCACGGAAGCATCTATTCAGGGCGCGGTTGACCACCTCCGCGGCCTGAAGGAGAACGTCATCGTGGGCCGTCTAATTCCCGCCGGCACCGGCATGGAGTATTACCGCAACGTCCGCCTCTCGCCAGAGATGGAAGAGGCCGCGGCCAAGGTGCAGGAGGAAGTCTCGCAAGCCTACGAGGAAGCCGAGCGCGCGCTTGAGCTGATGCGTCAGGAAGGCGAAACTGAAGCCGAGGAAGTGATACCCGTAGAGTAATTTCGAAGGACAAAGGGGCGGCTAGTCCGCCCCCCTTTTTTTTGGCGCTATGCGGCAAAAGCGGAGCGGCGGATATTCCAAGAAGCAGAGGATGGCACTTGGGTTCGTTGGTGTCTTCTTTCTGTTCCTGGGATCAGTAACGCTTTATGAGAATCGCCTGAGCTACTCCAATTATTGGGGTGGTTCGGTGTTCACCCCGTTCGCGGTCGTATTCGGTCTGTTGTTTGTCAGTGCTGCTTTTTTGGCTAGAAAGGAAACCTAGATCAGTTTTTAGGACCGATCTATCTATGAGCGCATCCCCCCAGAGATTGCTAAATCAGGAACGCGCCGGCGTTTCCGGGTTGCATCCCGCAATCCCCACCCATACTCTTAGACCACCGATGTTGCGCTTTTTCCGCCTGCTTCGATTGTCGCTGTGGCGGGCCTTTGAGCATGACGCCTTCGCTGTGGCCAAAGCGGCAGCCTACTCTTCCATCCTTACGTTTTTCCCCACACTCTTAGTCGTCGGATCGGTACTGGCGGCCTCGCGCCGCACCGAAGTCTACCTGCGCGAAATCACCTACGCCGTAGGCCGTATCCTGCCTGCGGGCAGCGCCTCGGCAGTCGCCTATCTGAAAGGCACGGTAGAACGCCCCGTAGGCCTGCTGATTACCACGTCACTGGTGACACTATGGACGGCATCCGGCGTCATGATTTCCTGGATGGAAGGCTTTCGCAACGCCTACGAACTCCCCAAGACCTGGGGCCTGGTAAAAGAGCGGATGGTTTCCTTCTCGCTGGTGATCCTCGCCGGCGCGCCGATGCTGTTCGCGACGGTGCTGGTCGCCTTCGGCAGCAGCATCGAGACCCGAGTGTTGTTCCATCTGAACCACGTCTTTGGCTTCTACATCCTGCTGATGTGGACGGTGATCCGCTGGGCGATTGCCATTATGACCAGCGTGGCGGTCATAGCCCTGATCTATCACAATGCCGTCCCCCGCACCCTGCATTGGCACAGCGTGCTGCCCGGGGCTGTCCTGGCGACTGGTATGTGGTTCACCGTCACCCTGGTCTTCGGCTGGTATCTGCAGCGGTATGCCGACTACAGCATCATCTACGGCCAACTGGGTGCCGGGATCGCGCTGCTGGTGTGGATGTATATGGTGTCGTTCGTGATCCTTATGGGCGCAGAGTTTAACGCCATGCTGTTCCCGAGGGCACTGCAAGATCGCAGGCTGGTGACGGTGCCCGAGAACCCCGCAGTAAAGCAAACCACGTAGAAGTTGCCCCGGCGGGTGAGGCACCTACCTGTCCCCTTTCCTTAAACGGCACGCCCTGCCTGTCAAGAACCATTGGTACTCTCGGCGAAACTCCCTTGGATTGGTATGCTTGCCAAGGGATACCCATCCGACAAACGAGGCACATTTGAAGGTCCGCCAGCCCCAGCTACGTCCGCCCGCTCCTGAGTCGGCCACTGACCAGCCCAGACGCCGCCGGGCGAAGATCATCTGCACCATTGGGCCCTCATGCAATACCGAGGCAGCGCTGCGCGACCTGATGCGCCTGGGCATGGACGTCGCCCGCCTCAATTTCTCCCATGGCTCCCACGAAGACCACGCCCGGACCATCGAGCGGCTGCGGAAAGTGGCTGCCGATGAAAAGCGGACTATTTGTATTCTGCAAGACTTACAGGGACCCAAAATCAGGACGGGAAAGCTGAAGGATCACGTTCCGGTCACGCTTGAAACCGGCTCTGGAGTCGTCATCACTTCGCGCGAGGTGGAAGGAACTGCGTCCCTGATTTCGACGACCTTCAAAGATCTGCCGCGCGAAGTGCAGGCTGGGTCGCGCATTTTGTTGTCCGATGGGCTGATCGAGCTGCGGGTGCTGAGTGTCAGCGGCGAGGATGTCGAATGTCAGGTGATCAATGGCGGAACGCTGGGAGAAAACAAGGGGATCAATCTTCCGGGAGCCGCGCTGTCGATTGCGGCGCTAACCGATAAAGACCGCAGGGATTTGGAATTCGGACTTGCGCACGGCGTTGACATGGTCGCGCTTTCGTTCGTGCGATCGGCCGCTGATGTGGAAAGCGTAAAAGAAATTGTCGCCGCCAAGGGCCAGACGGTCCCTGTTATTGCCAAACTGGAGAAGCCACAGGCACTCGAACAGCTCGAAGCAATCTTCGCCTCCGCCGATGGCGTGATGGTGGCGCGCGGCGATCTGGGAGTGGAGATGCCGCCGGAAAAGGTTCCGGTGATCCAGAAGCACGTGATTCGCCGCGCGGCAGAATGGCGGAAGCCGGTGATCATCGCGACGCAAATGTTGGAGTCGATGATTGAAAACCCGCGCCCGACAAGGGCGGAGGCCAGCGACGTGGCCAATGCCGTGTTCGATGGCACGGATGCGGTGATGCTGTCCGCGGAAACGGCCTCGGGGCTTTATCCACGCGAAGCGGTAACGATGATGGCCAAGATTGCGGTCGAAGCCGAAGCCAACATGACCGAATTTCTGCAGCGCCACCGCCGCGATAATCGCAAATTTTCCATCGCGGAGACAGTTTGTGAGTCTATCGCGCATGCCGCGCAAGACCTGCACATCGCTGCCATTGCGGTGTTCACCGAGAGCGGCGCCACCGCCCGCCTGATTTCCAAGTTTCGTCCCAAGACTGCGATCTTTGCATTCGGCAATACCCCTGAAGTTTGCAATCGCATGAATCTCTATTGGGGCGTGCATCCGATTTTGCGCTCGCAAACCCACACCACCGAAGAGATGGTGGCCACCGCGGAACAAGAGCTTTGCCGCCGCGGGCTGGTGAACTCGGGGGACGTGGTAGGCGTGGTTGCGGGCACGCAGCTTTCGACGGGCTCGACGAACTTCATGCGGCTGCAAGTGGTGAACGGGGAAGCGGCGCGCACCGCCAAAGCTTGAACGAGACGATCGTTCCGCAATTGGCGCGAAAGCGTAACATGGAAAATGATGAGCAGATTTTCTGGCCTCCTTATTTTTTTTGCACTTCTAGCTTCGACCCTTAGCTCGGCCACAACGCGCTACTACTACATCACAGCGGAAGATGGCATCTGGGACTACGCTCCCAGCCATAGGGACCTGATTCACGGCATCAAGATGCCTCTGATCTGGGACCAGAAAACCGCATTCACCAAGACGCGCTACTTCGAATACACCGACAAGACGTTCACCAAGCAAAAACCGCAACCGGAGTGGCTGGGAATTCTGGGCCCGATCATCCGCGCCGAAGTCGGCGACGAAATCATTGTCGATTTCTACAACCGCAGCGCGCGCGCCCACGGCATTCACACGCATGGCCTGCGCTACGACAAGAAAAACGAAGGCGGAGCCTATATTCCACCGGGCAGTGGTTCGACCGTCCTGCCGAACACGCACTTCATTTACCACTGGTTTGCCGACGAAGGCAGCGGGCCGGGGCCAGGCGATGTTAGCTCTGTCGTGTGGTGGTATCACCCTCACCTCGACGAACCGATCGAAACCAACGCTGGGCTTATGGGTCCGATCATCGTAACGGCGAAAGGCAAGGCGCGGCCCGACGGTAGTCCCAAAGACATCGACAAGGAATTCGTCGCGACATTCATGATCTTCGACGAACTGCAGGGGCTCGACGCGCCCGGCTTCGGCGAACTTACCTGGCAGAACCGCCACATGAACGACAACACCGGCCAGTTCTACGCAATCAACGGATACATTTTCGGCAACCTCCCGGGCCTCATCATGAAAAAAGGCGACAGGGTTCGCTGGTATCTGATGGGCATGGGCAGCGAGATGGACATTCACACGCCGCACTGGCATGGGAAAACCGTCCGCCATGAAACCCGTAACACCGATGTCATCGAGTTGCTGCCGGCGAGCATGACCTCGGCCGACATGGTCGCCGACAATCCCGGAACGTGGCTGTTTCACTGCCAAGTCAGCGATCACCTCGAAGCGGGGATGCTGGCGACCTACACCATCTATGAACCACAAACGCGTGCCTGTCCGTTGAAATACGACAACGGAAATTTCTGGGGCGGCCCCGATCAGGATTTGTCGCTCACTATCAAGAACGACAGCCTTAAGACGATTAAGAGTGTGATTCTCACTCCGGCGATGTTTCTCTCTCGCCTCGATCTGCGAACCTCGAGCACCGAGTGGATACTGCCGAAGACGGTCCATCCCGGCGGCACGGAAGTACTGAGTCAGAAGAACTATCTTTACGACACAAAAGCGCTGATGGGATGGTCGTTTTATCCGCGGGTCGTGCAGTACACCGACGGCACCAAGTGGGAACCCAAATTTCCCGGAGAATGCTTCCATGTTTTCTGGCGCGACAGGGAGCATCCCGATCTGAAAGTGCTCCCGCCGCTACAAATCGAAGTCAACGCCGACTGATGCCTGAACCTGCGCACGAACAATTCGCGGATACGTCAGTCATGCCAGAAGTCCGCGGGTTCCTGCACCGGCCGTCGAATCCGAATGGCAGTGGAATAGTTCTCACTCACGGTGCGGGCGCGAATTGCCGCACCGAACTCTTGCGCGATTTGTCTGAAGCCTTTGCCGGCGCGGGTTTCATGGTACTGAGGGTTGATCTTCCATTCCGGCAAAAGCGTCCGACAGGGCCGCCGGGGCGGGGCGATGCAAAGACTGATCAGCTTGGCCTGACGAATGCGGTCGACGCACTAAAGAAATCAGGCGCTAAGAAACTCTTTCTCGGCGGACACTCTTACGGTGGGCGGCAGGCGACAATGTTGTGTGCGGCGGAGCCTGGTTTGGTTGACGGGTTGTTGCTGCTTTCTTATCCCTTACACCCACCCATGAAACCGGCCGAACTTCGCACCCAACATTTCCCGCAGTTGCAAACCCCTGCGATGTTCGTTCATGGCAGCCGCGACGGTTTTGGGTCCCTGAACGAGATGGAAAGCGCTTTGAAGTTGATTCCGGCAAAGACTCGCTTATGCCCAATCGAAAGCGCGGGGCATGATCTGAAGAATAAGACGGACGTGGCGAGGCGGGTGGTTTCTGCATTTGCCGAGTTCGTATTCAACATGCTTGGAAGCTGAAGCTCCCCGGTAGGTGAGGGCATCCTTCGACTTCGCTCAGGACAGGCTCCGCGCTACGTGGCCGTTTCTACCTTCGCTACCTTTACCGGCCAGCTTGAGCAGACGAAGGCCAACGCGTACACCATCCCGATAATCGTGAAGCCGGCGATTAGATTAAGTTGCGCTACCGCGCCTACGACGATCCCCAGAACAATCTGCAACGCAGTGCCCGCGAAGTAGAACGTGTTCTGCACGCGTCCCATGAAATGCGGCGGCACCTGCTCCATGATGGTGGTGTTCATGGCCACGCTGCTTAGGCCGCGGCCCGATCCCATGATCAGATACACCAGCACCGCCACCGCCAGAACCGGAGACAGCGGCGCCAGGCTCATGCCGATTGCCAGCACTCCCATGGAGATGGCGATGGTGCGGCGGCCTCCAATCCAGGCGATGACTACTGGGGCGTAGAGCGCGCTGAAGAATGCTCCGAAACCCCAGCCGGCGTTGAGCCATCCGTAGCCGACCGCGCCTTTGTGAAATACGTCGTCGCTTAACGGCGCGGTCACCACCACGCCGGTCATCATCGCGCCCAGGAAAAGTGCCCAGCTCGCGCCCATCAGGACCAGCTTGCGCTTGCCCTTCAGAAAATCGATGCCCTGGCGCATGTCGTGAATGAAACGTCCAATCGAACTTTCGGCTTCCACCAGATCGTGTTTCAGTTCGGCAGGGCGTGGCACGATGTGCTTGCCCTTACGGACGAAGAAATAGCAGCAGAACGAAACCACGTAGGTCGAGCAATCGATCAGCAACACTCCGCCAAGGCCGATGTGGTTGTAAACGAAGCCAACGATGGAGCCTGCAATAAGCCATCCGCCCTGGATGCCTGCGAGCAAAAAAGTGTTGGCGTCGATGAATTCTTCGTCGGGAGTCAACTCTTGAATCAAAGCGGTGATGGTCGGCCAGAACATCCAGAAGCCGGCGGCCACCAGCGTGTTCATCAAATAAACTTCCCAGAGCTTGACGCGATGCAGGAATGCGAGAATCGCCACGGTGACGATAATCACGCCGCGCGTGATGTCGAGCACCATCACCAAACGGCGGCGGTCTTCGCGGTCGATGAGCACGCCGGTGAACGGAAGCATCAGCATGGCAGGAAGGGTTTGCAGGACGGCGAAAGTTCCGAGGGCAATCGCTGAATGGGTGGCTTGCAGGATGTACCAGGCGACGGCGGCAGAGTTCATGCCGCTGCCTAACATCGATACGACATTGGCAACGAAAACGTAGCGCAGAGCCGGTTTTTTCAGAATCGCGTACACACATTAAATTTATCCGAAAGCGCGCGGAGGGCCGATAGCCGGGGAGGTTACATAGGGGAGCGTCTGAGGCTAAATGAAGTAGAGAATCGTTTTTAGGTTTCTGTGAATTGAACAGATTATTTTCGGAAGCCGAACTAAAAAGAAGTGTGCCCCAATCTCATGAAGCTGCAATCGACCTTCAGATGCTTCAGACCATCGGTAATTCGCTGCTGAATCTTAGTGATCTCATCCTCAGACAAAGGAGTCGCATAGTCAGGCGGGAGGTAAACTTTCTCTTCGATCTGAATCGATAGGTGGGGTCTCTTCTCAACTACTCCCCATGCGGCTTCAAACGCCAAGATTCGCCCTGACTCCTCGTACTCTACCCAGTAAAGTTCCCGAGCGGCCCACTCGAAAGTAATTTTGTATCCTTCACCCTTCCATGTGTTCGGGTGGGTCAGCTTCCAATAAAGCATCAGCGAACATATAACACCCGCCAAAGCCATAAAAATGTAAGAAATCAGATGATTGGCCACCGGGCCAGTTTAGACGAGCGGATCGTTAGAATATTGACCATGGTCATTGACCATGGTACGATTTCGTGTAAATGGAGCAAATTGCCATTTCGAAATTCAAGGCCACCTGTTTGGCGGTCTTGGAGAAGGTCCGAAAGACTGGCGAGCCCGTGCTGGTCACGCGCTTTGGAGAACCGGTTGCGGAGATCGGGCCAGCCAAGGGTGTTTCCCCAAGGAAACGCAAATTGGGAACCATGGCCGGAACTGTGAAGATCCTGGGCGACATAGTCGGCCCGGTGGTAGACCCGGAGGAATGGGAAGCTCTCAGGTAATGCGGATCCTACTCGATACTCACATTTGGTTGTGGAGCGTTGGTGAGCCTCAACGTTTGAGGAGCCGGGCGGCCAGCGAGATGGAAGACCCGCGAAATGAACTGTGGCTTTCGCCGATCAGCATTTGGGAAATCCAGATGTTGTCGGCAAAACGACGCATCTCTTTGGGCATGGATGTCGACACGTGGATCACGCGAGCCCTTCGGTCGTGGCCGCTTAGGGAAGCGACTGTTACCCACGAAGTTGCACAAGAACTAGGGAAACTTCAACTCGGTCATCGAGACCTCGCCGATCATTTCCTGGTGGCTACCGCGAAAGTGTTTGACCTGATTTTGGCGACGCGGGATGAGTTACTTTTAGACACCAAGGAGATTGAAGTGTTGCCTGCTTAAGTCAGACAACTCTTCCCAGACCTGTTCCCGGCAGAGCTTTTGGCAAACGTATCAGCAACATCCTAGCCACAGAGTAACTAGAAGTTTTGCTAGTGAGTTTTACGGCTTTTTTGCAGCCTCTTCAATCTTTGCGCGCAATTCTTTGACTAGCTGCATGTCCGGCGGATTCAGGCCGTCACGTTCGCGGCCGCGCCACAGCGGCGACGTATCAATTCCCATCGACGCGTCGTAAACCGCAATCATGTCTTGCGGATCCCCTCCGTCGGCGTTGACTTCCGGCGTGATCGTTGTGTTCGGTTGGTCGGAACCGCCGTGAACGTGAATCCCGGCCAATCCCTCGGCATAGCGGCCCTTCCGTACCAGGATGATGATCTCGGCGTCGTTTGCCTGGTGGGCCAGGGTGTATCGTCCCCACTTTTGGATGGCCGTCTCAACGTCGGCTACCGCGCGGCGATCGCTGGGCATGATTCTGGTGTTGGCCGGTTCATTGCCAAAATAAGTTGTGACGAAGACGTAGCGGGCGTTAGTGATCAACGCAGGGAAAGCTTTTTCTTTTTTGGCTTTCGCAACAAGAAAAGAAGAGAGCAGCAACAGCAGGACGACGTAACGCGAGTGCCTCGGCATAAGACCTCCCGGCGGCATCGTCAATTTAGCACACGTAGAGGCAGGTGTCCTCACCTGCCTCATTCCAGCTGTTAAGTTCCGTGATGGGGCAGGCGGGGACACCTGCCCCCCACGTCATGTTTACTTGCTGGCGCTGGCGGTTGTGTCGCCGCCTTCGGGCTGGGCGATGACTCCGTCAAACGGAGTGGCTGCCAGCATGCGCCCACGAACCATGTGGACGTGACGCAGTGGATAGCCGGAGTCCGGTCCGCGACGCCAGGAGAGGCCGTCGTCGTCGCTCTGGAAAATTACTCCCGTAGAGAGACTCGTCGCCAGCAGGCGCTTGCCGGTTTCGTCGTAGCTGACCGAGCTGATGTTTTTGTCGGGCAGCCCATTGACCATGTGCGACCAGGTTGCTCCGGCATCGGCGCTGCGGAACGCGCCTTCGCGCGAAGCCACCAGAATTTCTCCTCCGGGCCCGACGCTTACTCCACGAATACTGGTGATGTAAGGCGCGGGATCAGCCTGCTTCCACGTGGTGCCGCCGTCGGCGGAAATCAGAACGTGCATGCGTGTAGCTGTTACCACCATGTCGCCCTTAGCCTCGACGGAGATCAAATCGATCTTGCCCATGATCGGTCCGCCGCTCCAGCTCTTGCCGTCGTTCTTACTGATGAGCAATCCTGCGGAAGTGGCAGCCAGCCAGCGGTTCGGCGTGGTTTCCAGATCGTTGACCCGGCCGTCGAATACGGATTTAGTAGCAGTCGTGGTCTTCACTGCGACTCGCTTCTTGTTCTTGATCACGGTGCGCATGGCAACTTTTTCGTTGACGATGGCGTTGATCGGACGCCACGCAGCGGCTTCTTTGTCCTGCACGAAGATGCCGCGGTTAGTACCCGCGACTAGCTGTCCGCCCTGCCCCTGTTGCAGCGCGAAAACGTCGCGGCCCCCAAGGCCAGTACTGCGTTGCGTCCAGTGAGCGCCGGCATCCCGCGAACTGAATACTCCGCCCCATTCGCGGTCGTTGACTACGCCGACAAGGATGGCGTTCGGATCGCTCTTGTCCGCCAGAATCGAGGTGACGTAGCGGTGGGTGTATCCGTGATTGGACGCGGTGAAGGTCGTGGCGCCGTCCTCGCTGGCGAGCACGCCGCTGCGGTCGGTGGCTAACAATACCCGCTTCGAATTCCGCGGATCGACCATTACATCGTTTACCACGATTTCCGGATCGCTGACGCGCTTCCAAGTCTTGCCGGAGTCGGTGGTCTTCCACAATCCCTCGGTGGTTCCGGCGTAAACCGTGTCGGGCGCGGAAGGATCCTGCCTCAACACACGCGTACGGCGAGCAGAAAACGGAATACCCTGAATCTTCTTGAACAGATCGCCGGCAGTTTCGCTGCGATAAATTCCCGAGCAGGCGCTGGCGAAGACAACGTTGGGTCGGGACTGGTCGACGATGATGGAAAACACATCGGAGTCGTCGATCATTCCTTGATTAATGTGGTGCCAGGTCGCGCCACCGTCGGCGGTCTTCCACGCCAGGTGCCAGGTTCCGGCATAAACAACGTTGGGGTCTTTGGGGTCAACCGCAATCGACTCGATGTTCTTGATCTCGTTCTGCATCGAGGAGGAAATCCGCTCCCAGTTCTCACCACCATCTTTGCTGCGATAGACGCCGTCGAGAGCGCCGGCAATCATCACGCTCGAATCAGAGGGCGCCAAAGAGAACGCGCGAATCGATTTGCCGTGCATCCCCGGCAATGCCTGCCAGCTCTTCCCGCCATCATGCGAACGGAAGAGATCGCCGGCCTGCTGGTTTTCTACGCTCCACGCCGCGGCATAAACGTTCTGGACATTCTTTGGATCGATCGCGATGTGGTCGAGCACATAGCCGTCGGTGCCGAGGTGGGTAAACCGCGCCCAGCTATGGCCGCCGTCTGTCGACTGGAAGATGCTGCCGGTGCTGGTGCCTAGATAGATATGGTCCGGGTTGCCGGGATCGTGGGTAAAGCTGCGGACATCGCCGCCGTCCGGGCCTAAAACCGCCCATGGAGCGGCTGCAAACGCGGATACGGTTCCGACAACGAATAGCAATGCAATCAACGACTTGCGGACGCTTTGTCCCAATTGCCAGGAAATCATAAGTAACCCCACCCTATGGTACGAAAGAATCGCTTGCGTGGTCAGGTTGACAGCGTATCAGGTGCCAATCAAGTTACTGAAGACTGCAGGGTTAGATGGCTAACGCCTGTGGAGAAGGCTCCGTTTTCGTGGTTGAATTTGTGGCATCTAAGGTTAGTCTTCCGTCGTACGGTGGGAACTTTTCACCCAGAGGCGGGTTTACATTCAATGGCGGCGATTTGATTGGCCGCGAGGAACGATTATGAAAACCTTCAGACTTCTCGCAGTGGCAGTCATGTTGGCAGGATTGTTCTTCACCGTGCCCGTGAGGGCGCAGGACCAGAATTACCCGGACAACAATCAGCAGGACCAGAACTCGGATGACGATCCTCCGAGCCGCGTGGCCCGCCTCAATTATTCGACCGGATCGGTTTCCTTCCAGCCCGGCGGCGAAGGCGACTGGGTGGACGTGGATTCGAACCGTCCGCTAACCAGCGGCGACAACCTTTGGGCCGACAAGGGTTCGCGCGCGGAGTTGCACGTTGGCTCGACGGCGATCCGCATGAACGCGGAGACCAGCCTGACTTTTCTCGATCTCGACGATCATTCCACGCAGTTGCGCTTGTCGTTGGGGTCGGTGCTGTTACGCGTACGTCATCTTGACGATGGCGACGATTTCGAAGTGGACACTCCAAACCTGGCTTTCGCCATTCAAGCAGCCGGCGAGTATCGCATCGACGTGAACGGCGACGGCAACCAAACCGTGACTACGGTTTGGAAAGGACGCGGAGAAGCGACCGGCGGCGGAAACTCCTATGACGTGGTTGCCGGACAAGCTGCCCGTTTCGACGGCACCGATCAGCTTGATCATGAAATTTCGCAGATCGGATCGTCCGACGATTTCGCGAGCTGGAGCTTCGATCGTGACAAGCGCGAAGATGGCGCGGAGTCGTCGAACTACATCTCTCCGGAAGTCACCGGTTACGAAGACCTTGATGATCACGGCCGCTGGCACTATGTCGCGG
>DATBAT010000259.1:0-7219 GCA_036271375.1 Terriglobales bacterium | reverse complement strand
AGCGCATTCGGCGTTCTGGAAGCTCTACACGCGCGTATGGAAGACGAAGGCCTTACTTTCCAGCAAGCCATGCCGCGGGTTTCGCGTGAAGTTTGCTTCACAACACATACTCCAGTGCCCGCTGGTCACGACAGATTCAGCCCCGGATTGATTGAAGAACATCTTGGACCGCTGCGCGATATGTTGGGGCTTTCACACGACGCGCTGATGGCGCTTGGCCGCGAGAACCCGGGAAATCACCAGGAAGAATTCTGCATGACCGTGCTGGGACTGAAGCTTTCCCGTCGAGCCAACGCCGTCTCCAACTTGCATGGGGAAGTCTCGCGCAACATGTGGACAGGCCTCTACCCCGGCAAGCAGGAAGACGAAGTTCCTATCGGTCACATCACCAACGGCGTGCACGTGCCGTCCTGGCTGGCGCCGCAGATGTTCCGGCTTTACGACCGCCACTTGGGAACCGGCTGGCAGGAGCATGCCAGCGAAGCCAAAATCTGGGAAGGAATTGAAAGCGTCGATGACGGCGAATTATGGGAGACGCACCTCAGCCTGAAAGCGCGGCTGCTGGAGTTTATCCGCCAGCGCGCGGTGGAACAGGCTACGCATCGCGGAGAGTCCTCGGAAATGCTGTTGCGGCTTTCGCGCGTGCTGAGTCCCGACGCTCTGACCATTGGCTTTGCCCGCCGCTTTGCCACCTATAAACGGGCTGATTTGATCCTGGCTGACATCGAACGACTGGCTTCCATGGTGAACGATCCTAAACGGCCGGTTCAGTTCATCTTTGCTGGAAAAGCTCATCCTCGAGATGAACCCGGCAAGCGGATGTTGCAGCAGATCGCCCAACTCATGCGCGATCCGCAATTCTTTGACAAGTTCGTATTCGTTGAGGATTACGACATCAACGTCGGAAGGCACTTCGTACAGGGCGTCGATGTTTGGTTGAACAATCCGCGTCGTCCTTTGGAAGCTTCTGGCACCAGCGGACAGAAAGTCGTGCTCAACGGCGGGTTGAACTTGTCGGTGCTCGATGGCTGGTGGGCTGAAGCCTACGACGGCCTGAACGGCTTCGCCATCGGCAAGGGCAAGACCCACTCCAACATGGACATTCACGACAGCCGCGACGGGGAAGAACTCTACCGCGTACTGAAGGAAGAAGTGATTCCGCTCTACTACCGCCGCGACAGCGACGGTCTGCCGCGCGGCTGGATCAAACGCATGAAGCGCACCATCCGCACGCTGGGGTGGAGGTTCTGTGCCGACCGCATGGTGATGGATTACGTCTCCAAGTGCTACGTGCCGGCGGCGGGCGGAACTTCGAGCGACATGCACGTCACGCCGTAAAGCTCAGCGAACCGGGTGGAAGGCTTTCCTGCTAGTTGAGGAGAGTTCGACGCCCGGTTTTCATCATACCTACGATGTGTTCGGGCGAAGCACTTGCCAGAAGCTTTCTGAGCTCCCCTAATTCCTTGGCATCAAACTCATTCGTCCAGCGGTAGAGATATTCCAGGGTGTACTTGGCGATTAACGCTTCCAGTTCTACTTCGTTCACTGCTGTTTTGTCCGTGGCGGCCATGGGTGAAAGGCTATCGGGGAGGCGCTTGCCCGTCCAATCGATATTTCTTTTGCATGGGATAAGGATTGGGGATGGGCGCTAAGTTATTGAAAGAGAACCGTAAACCCGCGTTGTCCACATCCGTGATAAAACATTTAAGGTCATTTATGGGACATCCAAAACTCGATCTCACTTCGAAAACCGCAGTTGTGATTGGTGGAACTTCCGGCATAGGCTTGGCTCTAGCCAAAGGCCTGGCGATCGCCGGGGCAAACGTTGTGCCCACCGGGCGCCGCACCGATTTGATCGCCGCGGCCGCTGCTGAAATCGAAAAGCTGGGACGCAAGTCGATGGTGGTCACCTCCGATGTGCAGGATCGCGCCAGCCTGCAAGCTTTTTGCGACGCCGTCTACAAAGAATTTGGCAGGGTTGACATCCTGGTGAACTGTGCGGGCATGACCAAGCGCACCCCAACGGTCGATTTGCCTGAGGAAGAGTGGACGCGGATTCTCGACATCAACCTCAACGGCACGATGCGCGCTTGCCAGATTTTCGGCCGCAAGATGATCGAACAGAAGGCTGGCCGGATCATCAATATCGCGTCGCTATCTTCGTTCGTGTCGCTGTTTGAAGTAGCGGCTTACAGTACCAGCAAGGCGGCGGTGGCCTCACTTACGAAGTCTTTGGCCATCGAGTGGGCTAAGCATGGAATCTGCGTGAATGCTATTGCGCCGGGAGTTTTTCGAACGGAGCTGAATTCCGCTTTGCTCGACGGGACCGGCCGAGGCAAAGAATTACTGATGCGCACGCCGATGGGGCGCTTTGGAAATGTCGACGAGTTGGTGGGTGCGGCTGTGTTCCTGGCTTCGGATTCGGCCAGTTTCGTTACCGGACACATCCTGGCGGTCGATGGCGGATTCCTGGCTAGCGCCGTGAACCAATAATTTCTTATGCCAATTGACGGCAGCGTCGCGGCGAAGATCGGTCGCTATCGCTGGCGCATTTGTTCATTACTCTTCCTTGCCACCACGCTCAACTACATGGATCGCCAGATCCTCGGGCTGCTGGCGCCGATTTTGCAAGTCAAGATCGGCTGGAATGAAATCCAGTACGGATACATTGTAACGGCGTTCCAAGGCGCATACGCGCTCGGCCTGCTGTTCATGGGTGGGCTCATCGACCGTGTGGGCACGCGCATCGGGTACTCCATTGCGATTGGGATATGGAGCCTCGCGGCGATGTCGCATTCGCTGGTGCGGACGGCTTTTGGATTCGGTGTCGCCCGCTTTGCTTTGGGACTTGGCGAGTCGGGGAATTTTCCGGCTGCGATCAAAACGGTCAGCGAATGGTTTCCCCGCAAAGAGCGCGCGCTAGCTACGGGGATTTTTAATTCTGGCTCGAATCTGGGGGCGATTGTTGCTCCATTGGCCGTGCCGTGGGTGGCGATCCACTACGGCTGGCCTTACGCGTTTCTGTTTACCGGCGTCTTCAGCGCGATTTGGATCATTTTGTGGTGGACGACTTATCGTCGGCCGGCCGAGCATGAGCGCTTGTCGAAGGAAGAGCTGGCTTACATTTGCAGCGATCCGCCCGCCCCTGTTACGAAAATTCCGTGGCTGCGGTTGCTGCCGCATCGGCAAACCTGGGCGTTTATTCTTGGCAAATTTCTCACCGATCCGGTGTGGTGGTTTTATCTTTACTGGATTCCGAAATTTCTCAATGAAAAGCACGGACTGACGCTGAACAAGCTTGGGCTACCACTGGTATTTATCTATCTGATGGCCGACGTAGGAAGCATCGGCGGGGGATGGCTCTCAGGCGCGTTCCTCAAACATGGATGGAGCGAGAACCGAGCTCGCAAGACCGCCATGTTCGTTTGTGCCTTAGGCACAGTGCCAATGATTTTTGCCTCCGGCGTTTCCGGAACATGGGCGGCGGTTGGCCTATTGGGATTGGCAAGCGCGGCGCATCAGGGGTGGTCAGCCAATATTTTCACGCTGGTTTCGGATATGTTTCCCCAGCGCGCGGTGGCGTCGGTGGTGGGCATTGGAGGATTTGGCGGCGCGGTTGGCGGAATGCTGATCGCTACGTTCACGGGATTCTTGTTGCAGGCGACCGGCAGTTATCGCGGCGTGTTTCTTATTGCGGGTTCGGCGTACCTGATCGCGTTGTTGGTTATTCATCTACTAGCGCCGCGGTTGGAGCCAGCGGCAATCGAATAGGAAGCACTGCTCCAGTTTCCGGCCTATTTCTTCTTCTTGTGGAAGAGGCCGCCGATCGCGTCAATGACAGATCCCTTCGTGCCTTGTCCCTGCAACCCAGCCGCACCCAGCCGAGACTTCAACTGGTCCTGAAGAATGCCGTTGACGTCAGGTACAAACTGCGGGCTCGCAGTCGTTCCTCTTACGAAGAAAGCCAAGCTGGCGCCCTTGCCGCCCAGTCCAGCTAACTGGGTCAACCCGCTGACCGCTCCGCCGCTCAGGTTGGCATTCATCTTGTAGTCGAGCGCGCCCGCTGGGCTGACTGTGCCGTTGCCTGTGAGAGTTCCAAGGGCAGGCACGGTCAGATTTAGATCCTTGGTTTCGATGCCGTCGGCGGCAAATCGAAGAGCCGTGCTGAGGTTTTGGATCGAAGTGTCGTTACCCGTCTTGCCAGCTCCGGTGAATTTCGAGATGGCGGACAGCTTGGATCCCAAATCAAAGCCCGCAAGTTTCGTGTCGGTCAGCTTGATCGGGCCAGTGATGACGGGCTTGTCGGATGCTCCGGAAATATTGAGATTGGCGGAAAGCGTCCCGCCGTTGAGCGACGAGCCTGAAGGCAAAATGATTCCTGCGGCGGGCAGCATCGCTTCGAGATCGTCCACCGGCATACCTTGTCCATTGAGGCGCATGTTCAGAAGCGTGGTCGCGCCTTTCATCTGATAGCTGCCAAGCAATGTGGCTGCTGCTCGTCCAACCGACACGTTACCTTGGGTGATCTGGCCGCTCTGGTTCTTAAGATCGTGCTGGATCGCATATTTTAACTGCACTGGTTTTGGTGCAGGCGTCGCTTTGGGTGTCAGCTTCAGTCTGTCGGCCTTGACCGTCCCGCTGCTGCTGAGGGCGCTGCCATCTGAACTGACGGTAGCGTCGACATCGGCGATGCCGGCAATTCCCGAAGCCGGGTCGACAAATCCCGTGGCGTCAAGGTCAAGTTTGTTGGCATTGATCTTGGCTTCAAGAGGAGTGGCTGCAGCATCGGCGGGATTGATGGGGCCAGCCTGACCATCAAGCTTCATGTCTCCGCCGCCTGGAAGGTTCGCCGACAGCGTGAAAGGGAAGCGCGAGGTGAAGGAGAAATTCTTGACCGTCACATTCAGATTGTCGTAGGTGTGCAACTTGCCCGGAGTGGCGGTGTCTCCGAGCGAAACGCGGCCGTTAGTGATTTCCAGCTTGGCGACTGACAGATTCGGATTTGAACCACTGGGCGACGATGGTGCCGAAGACTTACCGCCGATGCTGGAAAAATTCCAGGTGCCGTTGGCGGAGCGCAGTAGCACTACCTGCGGCTGGTCGAGCGTGAGGTCGGTAATGCGGACTTCTTTGGAGAAAATTAGCGGCTTCAGTTCCACGCCAGCCTTCAATGACTTTGCGTTGATAAACGGATTGCTGCTGAATGCCGGGTCGTCGGCGATCGTAATGTCTTGGGCGGAGATGCTTCCGGAAAAGATCGACAATCCCAAGTTGCCCAGCGTGACCTTGCGGCCCAAAGCGGACGAAAGCTCGGATTCGAGCTTGGGCCGGAAACTGTTGACGTCGAGTCCGAAGGGAAGCGCAATCAAAGCGAGGATCAAGACTCCGATTACGATGCCGACGATTTTCAGAATGCGCTTCATGGGCAGGCTCCTTCAAGTTCGAGGTTGTTGATCGATGGGCGAAGCCCAGTCTACCAAAGTTATGGCAGGGAACGCGTAGGGGCAGGTGTCCTCACCTGCCCGGCCAATTGCGTCGTTCAAGATCGCGGGACCATGGCAAATGCTTTTGTGCTGGGCAGGTGAGGACACATGCCGCTACGTGGGAAACTCCCCCGGCTTGACATGAGTTTGTTGGCCTGCTGTAGTACAGAGCCAGTGCGCCGATCCTCGCAAAACCCGACCATCACCATCCGCGACGTCGCCAAGGAGAGCGGTTTTTCCTCGACGACGGTTTCGATCGTCCTGAATAACGCTCCCCTGGCGCGCTACATTCCGGACACCACCAAGAAGCGCATCGAGAAAGCGGCTCAGAAACTGGGTTACCGGCCGAACCTCTTTGCGCAGTCGCTGCGCAGCAAGCGCAGTCATACGGTCGGCGTCATGGTTTTCGACATGACCGATCCTTATTGCACGCTGATTTTGCGGGGGATTGAGAATGCGCTCTATCAGTCTTCCTACCTGCCCATCCTGACCGACGTCCACAACGACAAGAACCGTTTCGAGCGCTACCTCGAAATGCTGATGGACCGCCGCATCGAGGGTCTGGTCATCGTCGGCAATTGGGTGTTTGTGAACCTGAGCGTGCTGGCCGACCTGGAGAAGAGCAGAATTCCCACCGCCATCATCGAACGCGAAATGGACAACGACTCGGTCAATTCAGTTGTGGTGGACAACGAAGCAGGCGGCTACATGGCGCTCGAGCATCTTTATTCTCTCGGCCATCGCCAGATTGCTTTTATCCGCGGCCCGAAGACGCTCTCGGATAGCGCCCCGCGATGGAAGGGTGTCCGCAACTTTGCGCAAAAGCATGGGCTGGTAATCGACCAGCGCTTGGTCTTTGATCTCCCCGAATCTCGCGACCCGCACTCCAGCGTGGAAGCAGGGTTCAGTTTTACCCAGGAATTACTCCGCAGTAAGCGGCCGTTCAGCGCGATAGTGGCCTTCGACGACATGAGCGCCTTCGGCGCGATCAGGGCCGTTTCAAAAGCCGGCCTCCGGGTGCCCGACCATTGCTCGGTTGTCGGCTTTGACGATGTAGCTCCTTCAAGTTTCTACACGCCGGCACTGACCACGGTACGCCAACCGATGGAAGCGATGGGAGCGGCGGCCGCTGGCATGGTGCTCGAAGGCATCAAAGCTGTACAGGAAAAGCGCGACTCTTCCGTGGTTCACCGCAAGATGGCCCCGGAACTCGTAGTGAGGGAATCGACCAAGGGAGTGTGAGAATTTCCCGTCCGAATAGGAGTTGCAGTATGTCATCGGCCAATTCGCAAATCATCCGCCGCTGGTTCGACCAAGTGTGGAACCAGCAAAACGCCGCAGCGATAGACGAGATGTCCCACCCGCACACCCGGGGATACGGCCAAGCCGAGCAGGGACGCACCATAGACATGAACGAATTCAAAGGGCTGTGGCAAAATCTGCTAAAAGGTTTTCCCGACATGCACGTCGACATCGAAGACGTCATCGAGCAAGACGATAAAGTCGCCGCGAGATGGACCGCAACCATGACCCACAAAGCGGACTTTCTCGGGATCCCTGCCACGTACAAGACGGCGAAGATTACCGGTATCAGCTTTCAAAGAATGAAAGACGGCAAAATCGTTGAAGGCTGGGACAACTGGGACCAACTCGGTTTGCTGGTGCAGATCGGGGCCGCGAAAATGCCTGATCTGGTGGCGGGCAAGCCCTAGCGTTACCAAGGGTATCTGCTTGGA
>DATBAT010000258.1:0-91121 GCA_036271375.1 Terriglobales bacterium | reverse complement strand
GATTCCACCGATCTGGTTTGGATCAACCTGTCGCCGAATATGCGGAATATGAATGAGGCCGCGCTGTACACCGGGATCGGGATTTTGGAGTATACGAATGTATCCGTCGGTCGCGGGACGGATACGCCGTTCGAGGTGTTTGGTGCGCCGTGGATCAGACCACGGGTATTCGCGCAGTATCTGAATGCGCGCCAAATCCCGGGTGTCCGATTCGTGCCAACCTGGTTTACACCCGTCAAAGATGCCAAGTTAGGTGGACAGCGCGTTGGCGGGGTGCAAATGATCGTGACTGACCGGTCTGTTCTCGATGCGCCGGAACTTGGATTGGAACTTGGCTCCGCCCTGCTGAAGCTCTATCCCGCGGATTGGGAGTTGGATCGATTGATCGATCTGCTGGGGAATGAGTCGACCTTGGAGGAGCTTAAGTCCGGCAAAGATCCGCGGTGTATTGCCGAGGACTATCAGCCGGATCTGCAACAATTCATGCGGGTCCGGCAAAAGTACCTGATCTATACCGATCACTGAATGTCGAGCGATAAGAGGCGTGGCCGTTAAAACACTCGATTTCAACGAAAACCGGCCAAGAATCTGTGAGCCGAAATATATCCGAAAAGCCGAGAAGGTCGTTTATAGGCATCCAGACGCGACGCGGTTTCTGCCCAACTCTGGCAAACGAAGTTGTTCAACAGACGCTTGCGTGGGCAATCCGAGAACATCAAGCCTTGCGCCTGAGCGTTTGCTGCGAATTTGCGTGCTCATCACGGCGGCGCATCCGGCTCCAGGCCGATGTGATCATTGACCGCTACGAAGGCGAGCACTGGCTGGGGAGCTTTGCGTTTATCCTGTAACGGCGCAAGAGATTCCCCAGCAGTGGGTCGCAGCACTATGCACTTTCCCGGCCGACCCTTTGCGATTCACTCGGCTTTGCTGTTTCTGAATGCTGCTTGATAGCCGCCATCGTGCGAGCAGTGTAGTCCACGCGCCGGTCGGACTTCGGGCGACGTTTCCGCTTTGTGACAGAATCGTGTTTTGACATACCTTCTCCTATTTTGTACTTCGAGGGTTTCTGCGGCAAATATCCGCCCTAGTTTCGTCTAGTCGCCATCCCGAGGGTCAGCTTCGATCGCATTGAACGGACTCACTCCGAGTAGCCATCGTCCTGATCTTCGTCTTCGCCGCCACCGCCGTGTTCCTCTTCGTCGTCCTCGTCGTCCTCGTCGTCTTCGTCGTCTTCGTCGTCTTCGTTTTCGCGATCTTCTTTCAAGACGAGATCGGCGGATACCGAGCGTTCAGAAGGGTCTGATTCGGAGCACGCGGGATTCAATCTACTCATGTCCGAATGGTACGCTTCGAAACGCTTAAGCAGTGCGTTTCTTCACTTCCGTTCAGGATCGATAATTACGATCTCATCAACGGCAGGCCTGATCGGCTTTGAGTCAGGTCGGGAAAATGGTCTTCGTCTCAGGATTCTTCGCGCGGAATAGACGCGTAGGAGGAATTCAACTACGGCCAATTACGCTGGAGTGCGCCGCTCTCCGGTCACAGGGAGGTCACCGGGCGATTTCGGATGCCCCAACAGGACTGCAGATTCGCAGACGGTGAATGTGCGTGAAAGCCTCGTCCTACGCGGCTTTGGGTGATGGTGCCGGGAGGGGGAGTCGAACCCCCAAGACCCGAAGGTCGGCGGATTTTGAGTCCGCCGGCATTGAGGAACTGCACTCGACCGTTACGCCAAGGTAGGCTGAGGGCGAACTAGTAATTCGGGTTACGGTAATTCCAAAAAAGAACCACGCGTTACTCTTGCGCCGCGCGTTGTCTTTAAATCGGTTGATGATTGCACTCGTAACCCAACGACTATTCACAGGCCTGGTGCAAAGGGTTGACATCAACCACCGACAAGCAAGCACCGCGCGGGACGCAAGCGTAGAGGCAATCGGCCTCTGATGTAGTAGTTTTAAGGGAATACTTGTCCTATTAAATCCCTGATCGTTTTCAAACTTGCGTTCCAGAATCCGCCGAAATGTGGGAGTTTGATGCACCCCGAAGAAACTCGAGACCCGAGAACAGCCTAAATTGCCAGTATATTTCCCTGTTTGCAGGGATTCGGCATGGAGAAGAGTTTGCATGAGACTGCGTGCACCGCCAAGTAGTCTGGTCAGTAGAGAAAATCTCGAGTTTTTCCAGCAAAGTCTGCGCGTTTCCCGGGAGAATCGACAAACACTTCAAACCCGAACCGGAGAACGCCCAGCCGACGTCGAACCTTTCGAGGAAATAGCAATAATTCTCCCGAGGCGCACGAGGCGGTTAGGTGTCCACCGCAGATCATCACATTCGAACCTCGTCCGGGAGGCCGGGGAGATTTTCAAGAGGCTGGCCGGGTAAGCTTTACAAAGGATCGCCTACCTTGGGATGGCCGATGGATGCCAGATAGGTTCTGATTTGATGAGGGCGGCCCGAGTTTAGGTTTACCTCAAATGTTTGTGGTGCTTGCATTGCGTGAGATCACCTTCGCCAATGCCTTCGACGTTTGCCACTTGAAATCCGTTTCAGATGATCAAGCCCTGCTGCCAAATCCTAGTGGCAAGATCTCTTTCCCTGGTTGAATGACGCCATTTCCTGCAAGGAAAGCCCGGGGTGGAAGTTGCCGTAGGACACAGAAAACACTTCATTCTCATTGCCCCGACTACTGGTGATGGTGACTTCTTTCGTACCATCCTTGTTGAAAAATGTTTCCTGAGTCCGCCCGTCGGTGTTGGCGTGATACACGTGGAAACTTGTCAAATGTTTTGTGTACCACGCGGCTACCAGCGTGACTTTTTCTCCTTTGCCATTCATCACAATATAAAAACTGCCGTCCATTTGCTTTCCACAGAAAGTCGCCTTGGGAAGAGGTTCCGGCGAACCAATTCCCGGATAAACAGGCAGGCCGGTGATCGAATCATTGGCATATGCGACGATTGACGCCGTGAGGCAAATGACGAGCAACACCATCAATTGGGATCTTTTCTTCATGCGGACTGTCTATTTCCATTACAGATCAGTTGCATTTCGTCTCGTGTTGGCCGAAAGATTTTATCGCGGCCGCCGAAAGGCCCGGTTGAAATGCGTAATAGGTGATTGCATGAGTGTCCACCTTCTCACCTTCCTTGCCGGGTACGCTTACCACCGAAACCACGACAGTACCTGCGTCGTTGTAGAACATGTCCATGGACCGTTTGTCGATATATGAGTGATTTTGGTGAAAGCCCTGTAAGTGTGCGGCATACCAAGCCACAATGGCATCCTGCTTGGAATTAACATTGCTGTAGAAGTCCATTTGAACTTTGCTTTTGCAAAGTTGGAACTCTGGAAGTACCTGCGGCGCGTTTCCAAAGTGAACTGGATCGGTTGCAGGGTCAAGCGGAAGTCCTGTCAAAGGGTCTTTGGTGAGGGTAGCCGCCAGACAGATTCCTGCGGCGCAGATCAGGACGGTGGTTACTGCGATCGTCGCCAAAAATTTGTTGATCATTTTCATTTCTCCTTTAGTTTCAGTCGAGCGTTAGTTCCACGCGGCGATTGCGCGCGCGTCCTTCCAGAGTGTCGTTGGTGTCAACTGGGTTGTAGTCGCCGGACCCTGAAGTGGAGAGCCGGTTTGGATTTACGTGGTACCTCTCCACGAGTGCTTGCTTCACCGCGGCGGACCTGCGTTGCGAAAGCGCGAGATTGTAGGCGTGTCCGCCGATGTTGTCGGTGTGGCCGCTGATGGTCAGCTTCCAATCGGGCTTGTCGGCCATGGCCTGGGCAATTTCTTTTAGGACAGGCTCCGATACTGGCGTGATGGCCGCGCTGTTGTAATCGAAGTTGATGCCGTAAGTGATGGCTTTCCTCTGCTTGGCGAGTTGCTGCGCGATGGTTGGTTTATCACCGTAGCGGACGCGGATGTAACGTACCTGGAAGGCGTCGTCCTGCTTGAGATCTTTTCCGAAGATCCAGTTGAGAACCATTGGCGCGTTGGGATCATCGAGGATGTACGCCTCTACCGGTTGATCGCGCGTGCCAAATTCGCCGGCGGTTTCCAGGACTTTCATCTGACCTTTGACGTGGATGGTTGGGACGTTCACTCGCTGGTCGTCGATGATCAGGGGAAAGGGCACATCCTCTGGCTCAATCCGAGTAAGAGTTCCTTTCCATGCGAGAAGCTCCCATTCGGTTAGCGTATCCATGTATTCGTACCAGCCAAATACGAAGGATAGGGAGCCAGTAGATTTCAGGTCGGAAAATTTCTGCGCGGGCAAGAGCAAACGCGACAAACCAGGATAAAGTCCGGGGGCCTTGAGCTCATGGAATTGCCAGCCGGTGGCAAATGCTTCTCCGTTGAGCAGGTCTTTACTGCATACGGTGTTGTCCATCTTGGTGTGCTTGGCATCACTCATGTCGATGTGGCTGGCGATTATGCCGTCAAACTTAAAACCCAGCGCGGCTGGTGAAACCGACTGAATAATGTCGTCACCTTCCGCGTCTCCCTTGGGGAGAGACCACGAACTCGTGAGAATGGTTCCGGGCTTGAAGTGAATCGAAGCGTTTGCCAGCTTCTCCGGGTCGAGTTCCGCGCCGGTGGGGCAGGGCAGAGGCGTCTGGATCGCGGAGTACGGAATATTACGAACCAGGTCTTTGGGCATGCTTGGGTTTTTCACACCAAGGTCCTCGAGAATGCCCGTGGCGATATTTCCTGTCGGCGTGGTTTGATCGCCGCCTTGCAATTTATCTAGAACTGACCCGAGCGGGTTGTCTTTGCTCTTGTCACCATCAGACCCTCCATCATTTTTGGCCGGACCGTCGGAGGTCGCCTTGCTGCTGTTAGCGCCGGATGAATCGCGACTATTTCCTTCCATCTTGTTCAACGCGGCGCTGGCTTTCTGTTTGATCTTGTAGGCGATGTAAAGGCCTCCACCGACGACGGCCGCGCCTCCCAGCAAAACAATGACAAGAACCGTAACCAGAATTTTCTTGCCGGAACTGCTTGCTGGTGGCGGACTTTGTGTGTTTAACGCCGCCAGCTTTTCCAGCGATGCATCGCTGGAAGACTGTGGTGTTTGTACCGGAGGGTCCGCCATCGGCGCATGTGCCGATGGCGTTACCGGTTTATGCCCCCCTCCGGCAGCGGCAGGGCCCTCCCGCACTGCCGTGCCACAGCCTGGGCAGAAATTTTCACCTTCGTGAAGTTGCGATCCGCAATTTGCGCAGTAGCTCATGGAATGGATCCCTACTTTCCCGCACAGCCTGGTGGTATCTGGTCCTTGTGCTCAACAAGCGGATAAGGTTTTGTCATGCGAACGGCGTCGCCTTGAGCAGGGATCGGCTTTACGTGCACAAGGCTCAGGAAAAAGTTCACAATGCTGGCCACGAGTTTTGGGATGCTGTAACCAATACCTGCATAAACGTCCATGTTGAATGTGCCTTGGCGGCACGGGCGCATTACGATCGAAGACTGATCGGTGGCGGTGATCGAAGAAACCAGCGCGACATAAGGTCCAGTAGCAAAACCAAAGGCTCCCAGTCCCACCATGACGGTTTCATTGACTCCAAAGACCAACGAGTTGATGCCAACGGAGACGCCGCCCACGGCGTCGGCCAAATTCTGTTTCAGCGTCATTTTCATGCCGCTGGCTCCCCACTTCCCATTGACATATCCCATGGTCAACGCCCCGGACGCAGTGAAATCTCCCTGTCCTTTGAGGACCGAGGTCTTGGCACTGAAAGCTGTTTGCAACTTAATGGTCGTAGTCAGGATTACTTTGAGGGGCACGCCTAATCCGACAATGGGCAATTCGATATTCATCGGAATTTGTCCAAAGGTGTCGATGTTGGCGCTCATGTCCTTGGCGGCCGCAGCCTCGAAGGTGATGGTGAAACCAGCGGCGCCCGTCAGACTGATCGCCGCGGTTTTTACATACCCGGGGCTGACGTCAATATTGAAAGTGAGGCTAGGCGCGCTCATGTGGAGAACGGCTTTTAGGTCAACTTTCACGCCATCTTTTTCCTGATACAGATGAACGCCAATTCCTCCACAATTAATAAAACAAGGCGAAATGTTCAGGCTGGAAAGTTGGACTGGCGGAATTCCACCAACTACGGGCAAAGGACCTGGTGTGAATTTTGGCCAGCTGGGAAAATAATCGCCCTGCGCCACAGCCAGCAGGTGCTGCGCAGAAGGAGGCTGCCAGGACGCGGGCATGACGCGCGGAGCCCCCGGCATTTCGATCGTCGGCATCGGCTTCCATTCGCCAGATGGTGTCACCAC
Source organism: Terriglobales bacterium (assembly GCA_036271375.1). Classification (GTDB taxonomy): domain Bacteria; phylum Acidobacteriota; class Terriglobia; order Terriglobales; family Acidobacteriaceae; genus DATBAT01. The sequence goes on along the minus strand of DATBAT010000258.1, from coordinate 84,841 downwards.
GGCGTAGGTAATCGAGGGCTGAGTGTGGCGTAGCGCTGCCTTGCCGGCAGCTTTCATTTGATGCGCTGCATCAGATTCGGGCGCTCCGGGATAATCCGGTGCAACGACGCCTACCAGGGAATTCAGGTCGAGAGGCTGGTTATAAACAAAGTGGCCCTGCTTGATGACATCGGTGATCTGCACCGGACCAAGAATCACGCCGAGCTTATCGCCAACATGCTCGACACTCAGCACGCGACCCATGCAGCGGTCGGTGGCAAATAAAACCTTGTCCACCTGTATCTCGTCGGCGTGCGGCGCATTGGCATCAAGCACCCAACTCAGGCCATCCGATCCAGCAGCTTGAATGGCCTGGTCGCCGTGTTCCATCAGGATTACACCATCCTGATATTGCAGACCGGGCGCTGGCTGCGGCGCACGGCCATAACTCAGTTCGGTGCGAGTCAGTTGATGCGGATCGCCCGCGTGACCAACCGTACCTCCCGCTTCCGCTTCCCGCGAGAACGCTTGCCGGATGACGGGGTCGGCTGATTCGGATAAATCCTCTGTTTTCGACTCATCCGTTTTCTGTTTGCTGCTGGTGCACGAAGGAAAACTAAAGATCAGCAATGACGCGATCAAGAGCAGTGAGTTCAGTTTGCGGGTGAGCGTCGTATGACCTTTCATTTTGTCCTCGTTTGCTTACAGCGCGTCTGCAATCTTCTTTGCCAGCGGTGTTACTGCTTCAGTACCGCACGGACAAGTCATGAACATGATCCGAACCAAACTCTTGCCTTTGCGAACCAGCATCATGCTGTCGGCAGAGACGAAGGCCTGGTCGCCGATGCCGGGAATGCCGTCGGCTGGTCCAATTCTTCCCAGCATCTTGGCGTTGAGACGCATCTGCATTTCCGCGTTGTTTTGATCCACGGAAAAGTTCAGCACCGGCACCTCGCCCGAGGTGTTTTGCTTTTCGTGGCTTTCACTTTGGAATTGCTTGAACATTCCACCGGCGAAGTTCTGAATCACCTCCTGGGTTTTCTTATCAGCACCGCGGCTGGCCATCATGGCGGTGGCGTGCTTGGCGCTCATGTCGGCCTGATCGCCTTTGGCGATGTAGCTGCACGAGTTGTCTCCAGACTCGGTGCGGACGATTTCAACTCCGATGGCCTTGCTGACATCTTCTTTGCTGAGCAACTTGCACGCGTCGATGCCAGAGCCCCTATTCGAACTCGAACCAGAGCCGGACGAATCGCCGCTCTTCGGATCTGAACTGGAATTTAGAATCCCATCGGTTTCTTCATGGAACTTCTGGCTTACCCGATGAGCGACGTAATACACTCCGCCCGCGGCCAGCGCGCCACCAACAAAGATCAACCCGATGGCTGCGATTCCAACCTTGGCGAGCCCGCTCATCCCCGTTTTGGGAGACGCCGTGGCCGGAACTGAACTCGCAACGGGTGAAGCGGTCGCTTGCGATGAGGGAGTGGAATTCGCTGGCTGCGGAGTAGTCGTATTGCGCATATCAGCGCCGCATTTCGTGCAGAACACTCCCGCCAGGAGCGCGCCGCATTTGGTGCAAAATTTGGACATAATCGAATCTCCCATTGGGCCTGCTGAAGTGAACGACGTCAGTGCGTATACCCGTCGTATGCGGGAACAAATCTGAGGGCAAACCAGGCAGAATTCAAACCAACTGTTGGCAAATCGTGAGCTAACAGCTAAAGCATTTCCTTTTAGCGATTTGCGTCCATCCATTAACTGATTTTTGGACTGACTGGCGCGTGCTAGACTCGGACTTCGCCAGTTTTGCCCCTCTTCTGCCATGGGAGAATCTGTTCCAGAAAAACCTGCGGTGCCGGAAATCCTTTACCTCTTCGGCCTTTACGCACTTGATCCGGCAACCACCAGCCTCACCCGCAAAGGGAGCCGCATACGGTTGCAAGACCAGCCTTTTCAACTGCTACTTTTGCTACTCGAACGGTCCGGGCAGATCGTTTCGCGGGAGGAAATCCAACACCGCCTATGGCCGGCGAATACTTTCGTTGAATTCGATAAAAGCCTGAGCGTCGCCGTCTTGAAGGTGCGAGAAGCCTTAGGAGATGATGCTGGAAATCCAAGATTTGTAGAGACAGTCCCGCGTCGCGGTTACCGCTTCATTGCTCCAGTCACAGTTGACGGTGGAAATTACCCGGCTGTTGCAGGAAGTTCAGGTCCAAAGAGCACCGACGCGCCCTCTTCCAGTCCGACAAAGGAAGTCCAGGTTCACCCTCCAAGCCGTAACCGAAGGTATTGGCTAATTCCATCCTTATTACTAGTGATTGCCCTGGTCGGATTTGGGATTTACAAATTTCAAGCACGCCGTCGCTCCGCGCCGGAAGTCAGCGCGACTCCTGTCCCAATCACCGAGGTGCATTTGCGGCGTTCGGTGGCGGTTTTGGGTTTTCGCAATTTGCCTGGACGCGCGCAGGAAGAATGGCTTTCGACCGCCTTTTCGGAAATGCTGAGTACCGAATTGGCGGCGGGCGGCGAACTTCGCCTCGTATCCGGAGAGGATGTGGCGCGGGCCAAGCATGACCTCTCGTTAACGCAAGAAGACACACTCGCCAAACCGACGCTGCAACGCCTGCATACCAACCCAGGTGCGGACCTAGTGGTCCTCGGTTCTTACACGCTATTGCCGCTCAACGGAAAAAATCGTATCCGCCTGGATGTTCGCCTGCAAGACACCTCCACTGGGGAAACCATCGCAGAAGAAGCTTTCACCGGAGACGAAGGCAGTCTTTTCGAATTGGCTTCGCAGGCTGGTGTCCGCTTGCGCGAAAATCTCGGACTGAGCCTAAGCCTGGCAACTGCGACAGGCGCTACGCGAGTGACTCTCCCAGCTAATCAACTGGCGGTCCGTCTTTTTACTCAGGGTCGCGACAAGCTTTGGTCGTTCGATCTGCTCGCCGCTCGCGACCTGTTGCTTAAGGCAGTGGCTGCGGATCCAAATTATCCGCTGGCACATTCCGATCTGTCTCATGCATGGGCGCTTCTCGGTTACGATGCCAATGCCCGTAAAGAGGCTAAGCGTGCTCTGGATTTATCGCAGCAACTTCCACAAGAAGATGCGCTGATTATCCAGGGCCGGTATTACCAGAGCATCAATGAAAATGCTAGAGCGGCAGAAATATACCGCAAGCTTTTCAGCATGTTTCCCGACAGCCTTGACTATGGGTTGCGGCTGGCAAGCGTGCAGTTGAGCGTGAAATCAACTGACTCTTTGCGCACGTTGGCCATGTTGAAAAATCTACCCTCTCCGCTGGGAGAAGATCCCCGTATCGATTTGATAGAAGCTTCGGCTTGGGTTAATCAGGATTTACAAAAGGCACGAGCAGCAGCCGAGCGAGCGATTAGCAAGGCGAGTGCACAAGGTTCGCCCTTAATCGAAGCTCGCGGTTACGGGTTTTTATGCCAGCAAGGTTCTACTTACGGCGCATCCATCGACCGCTCCATTCTTGAGTGTGAAAAGGCGCGGAGCGGCTACATCGCTGCGGGAGACAAAAATAATGCAGCTCGAACCCTGAATGACTTCGCTGGCCTCTACTACCAGCAAGGCAATCTGGCCAAAGCCGAATCCATGTGGCGCGAGGCCGTTACAGGATTTCGCCAGGTAGGAGATCCCGAGGGGCTGGCCGCGGCCGCGAACAATCTTGGGGACACTCTTATGCTGCAAGGTGATTTGGGTGAAGCGGAAAAATTATTAACGCAAGCCATGTCTGGCTATCGGGTGATGGACGATAAAGATGGAGTGGCCCGCGTCTTGGTAGACCTCGGCGAAAATTTCAGAGAAAAAGGTGATTTGCAGGCAGCTCTGGGCGAGTACAAGAAAGCTGTAGCGGTTGCATCTGAGTTCGACGATAAGAGTGTGTCCGCCTACGCCCTGGCTGGTTTGGGCGATGTGTTGACGGAGCAGGCAGACCTGAAAGCGGCCCGCAAGTTTTATAACGAGACGCTGGAGATACGTAAGCGAGTTGGTGAAAACCAGACAATTGCAGAAACTCGGCTGGCTCTTTCGAACCTTTCCATCGAAGAAGGACACGCCGCAGAGGTGGAGGACGAGATCCGCCAATGCAAGGACAAGTTCCACCAACAGCAGCAGGTGGATGACGAGCTGGCAGCCAGCGTTTTACTCAGCGAGGCATTACGGGCGCAATCCAAACAGCCTGCGTCACAAGCAGAATTGGCGACAAGCCAGCGATTGGCAGAGAAAACCCAAAATCGTCTGCTAAGCATACGATATCGGTTGGAGTCGGCCCGTTCTCAGTTGAGCTCGAACCAGCCTGAACTGTTGCGGCATTCGCTGGAGCAGATATTGAAAGAATCAAACAGATTTGGATTCTTGGAACTGAAACTTGAAATTATGCTCACGCAGAGTGAGCTCGAAAAAATAACCGGCCACGCTGATGCCGCGGGAACCCAACTGGCTGCGCTAAGAACGGTTGCGCATAACAAAGGGTTTGCATTGATCGCAAACAAAACAGTGGCTGTTCGGTAATTTCCTCTCCAAAACCACCCCTGGGTGTCAAATCAAAATGATCAGACTATGGCGGAGCCGTTCACTCCCGACGCCCGCGCAGCCTCCTAGCACGATCAGCAGGAAGGAATCGAGAGTCACAATGCGCACGATGCCAGCGCGTGTCGAGCCAATTGCCATGCGGATACCGATCTCGCGGCGGCGCTGAAAGACGGATTTCGTGGACTTCTGTCGAACAGTTGGAAAACCTTGCTGAATGCAAACGGAAGTTCTTAGATGTGTTTTTCGGTACGAGTTCCGAAACCGGTGTTACCTTAGAGGCCATCGACGACGCTGCGTGCCCGCGTTCGAAACCAAAGGGGGAATCGTGAAACGCAGGTTGCTTTTCTTCTTTGCCTCGTTGTTTGCCAGTCAGTTTGTTGTAGCCCAGCAACGGATTCCATTGAGCGGACTCTGGCAGCGACGGATTGCCGGCATGCTTTACGACAGCGTCCCTGTTCCCTCTTCGTATCGTCCGATCGGTTCCGCCCGACTGACGAGGTCGGTCAACTTTCCTGCCCTGAACTCCCACCAGCGTCTGTTCATTCGATTTGAGGGAGTCGGTGGCGCCGGGAATCTTGTCGTAAACGGGCGCGAAGCCGGCGCTCTGGGCCCTTACGCTCGCTACGAGTTTGACGTAACGTCATTCGTCAAAGCAGGAGAGAACAAAATCGAAGTGGAGCTAACCGACTGGCAGGTGCCCAGTGGGTTGGGGCCAACCGCTGCGTGGGAGGCATATGGCGGAATCATCTACGACGCGTACGCCGAAGTACGTTCCGACCCTTACATCGAAAACGCGCGGCTGAGTTACCAGCTATCGCCTGACTTTAAATCCGTGGATTGCCAGCTCGACGTCTTCCTGCGATCGACAGTTATGGCGCAGTCGACTATCCATGCTGAACTGAAGCTCGGAGAAACGCGGGTTGGCCAGGCCGAGCAATCCGTGAACGCATCTGCCGGCGAGTCGGTGGTTTCTCTAAAATTCAAGCTCGACGATGTTCATCTGTGGTCGCCGTCTGTTCCGACTCTCTATTCGGTTTCGACCAACCTCTCCAATTCGGGGAATACGAACACTTTTTCATTCGACACCGGATTTCGTAGCCTGACTATTCGCGGTAATCAATTCCTGCTTAACGGCAGTCCATTCGTGTTTAAGGGAGTCGCCCGCCATCACATGTGGGAGGGCCAGGGCTTCACCCTTACCTCGGACCAAATCGACCAGGACATGCGGATGATCAAGTCGATGGGGGCGAACTCAGTGAGGCTGGTGCACTATCCGCACGATCCGCGGGTCTTGGCCGCCGCCGCCCGAACTGGGCTCTTCGTCAGCGAGGAATCGGGAATCTCTTGGATTGATTTTCGCAAAGCGCCTTCCAGCCTGCTCGACACCGGAATCGGGAATCTGGAGCGTGAGGTGAAGCGCGACTGGAACAACCCTGCTTTGTTTGCCATCCTGGTTGCCAACGAAAGCACGCCTTCCGTTGACCTGATGCGTAGCGCGCGAGACCGCGTTCAGAAGCTGGCGCCGGGATTATTCGTTTCGATGCCCGGCGCCATCTCACCTGATGACAAACCAGAAACGCTAAAGCAGATGTTCGATGATGCCGGGTTTGATTTCTACACCGCGCATCCCTACACCTTCGATCCGCAGGACTTTGTAAAAGTGGCCGCCGTCTACAGCACCAAGCCGTTGATCTTTTCTGAGTGGGCCGGACCGGTTGGCCGCCTGCCTTTAATGATGGATAGAGAAGTGCAAGCTCTGGGAAAGCTTGTGCAAGAAGGCAAGCTCGCCGGCCATTGGTTCTGGGAGTGGGCTGACATGGCGGAGTTCGGACGCGAAGATCTTTCCATGGAAAACGGCATACTGGTGGAAGGTGTGGTCACACAAGACCGCAAGGTTAAACACGAGGTGTTCTCCCGGCTCGCGGAACTGTATCGCTACTCTCCCGGCGAAGCTGTCCCCGCGCCGTCACGCGATCCCGAATTTCTGCCGACCGGCAAATTGGATGCCGATCCGGACAGCATTTTCTCGCCAATAGCTATTCAGTCCATCGTCGCTAATCAGAGCGCCGATAGCCAAAGCGGTGATTGGAGGCAGTTCGAAAAGTCCATGAGCGATTACTGGATCTCCAATCAGATGTCAGAGCACTACTGGCAGGATTCCGGAGAAACCTTCTGGACGTGGGACGCTGCGCTAGCGCAAGTCGGTCCCATTCCATTCACTACCGCGCAAATCGAAAGCCACACCAGGCCCGCCGTCGTCCTGAATGGCAAGAGCGTGGAAATCCCCTTGGACAACCTGAGCTGTGACCGGCTGCATTTCCTCGGGAACAGCACTCTACCTGACGGCTATCCGACGCGCGGAGAAGTCGGCGGGCCCGCAGGAAAGTATGTGGTCATCTATAAAGATGGGGAACAACAGCTCATCCCGCTCCGATGGGGTCTGGAACTGGCGCGCAGCAATGTCCTGGCAGTAGCAACCCGCACCAATCCGGTTGCCGTTCTCGCTCCGCAGGTTATCCGGTTCACCAGAAATCCGGTCCACGAGGAGTACCGAACCCTTTTGTATTCCGTCGCGGTGAAACACAAGCCCATCGCGCGCTTGCGGATCGAGATGGATCCGCTCCCCGAAACCCGGCCATTAGTCAGCCGGCCAAATGTAACGGGCTCGGGCTATGCGGCAGGAGATACGGCTCTTCTTTTGTTCGCCGTAACCGGCGAACAGAAGGCAACGAAGAAGTAACAGAAAAAACTAGGGATTAAGCGCGGGCACCCACGTTTTTAGGGTCGTTATCGGTGCGTTGGTTCTTTTCTCTCCAATGCGAGTCCTATTAATTGCGTGTTCAGACTGGCGAGCCTTTGGCTGCTCTCCTTATACCTGCGAACCGGCCCCCGAACCACAGTTCCACGGGATCAACTTGGCTATCTTTGAGTCATGCGTGCCGGAAGAACGGGGATACTTCTGGTGTGTCGCACCTTGACAAGGCCAGTACACCGTCGTCACGCGTTTGCGGCTGAGGAGCATGAGTATACTTCCCAACTTCAGGGCAATTGACAATACAATTTGCATTAAAGTACGAAACAACAGTAAGTAAATGACACCGTTACAAATGTTACCCCTGTCGCGGAAGTATCATCCTCTACGCGAAACAGTGTGCAGCAATCGTATTGATAGATGTCGCCCCGAAACGCCTGCTGGTTGGGGCTGTAAGCCCTTCAGAGAGCATTATTCTCCTACCATTATTTTCATCCAAGCCAATACATCTAAAACTGGGTAACTGTAGCTTGCTGTGTTCGGTGAATCTACGCAGTCATGACAGAGCGCTCCCCGAAACGTGTTTCCTCGCCAGCCATTTGTAAGCTATAGGCAACTTCTTCCACTTGTATAGCACGAGTTAATTTCGCTTGACTCTTCGCTCAACTCATACAGGAAGGCAGGCATCGTAAGTCGATGGAACGCAGAAAAGCTCATCGGTATTTGCCTTAACATTCCAACGTTTTCATTTGGGCAAAGGAAAAAAGAGATGTCCCGAGTTACGCTTTTTTCATGCAATCCCCTGCTGGTGAAGTCTCGAGTGTCATAGGCTTTGTTCGTTCCCGTCGTGATCCGGCCGCTTCACCCCTGCGTAATTCCTGCAACATTGATAGGGTCGCATCGCGCTCTGTCCGGCCATCCGCCTGCGTCGTCATCGCTGTTGCGATTAAACGGTTCCGCTTCTCCACCAAGGTATGCCCCAGGTAGTCAGCTTGGTCTTTTGTCCAGACGACTTCTTATAGAGTCGTGCTTTCCGGCTCGTTCGGGATCCGTGCGCGCGGTTTACGGCTCGGTTCGCCGTGGGAATCTCCTCCACCCATGGTCTCGTCATCTCCGTTCCGGCGAGGCCTCTTTGCCGCACCCAAGCCTCGATCAGTGTGCCATCCACCGAGAAGTGCTTGTCCGAAATCTGCCCCGTCGCCTGCTCTTTCACCCGGCCGGAGAATTTCTGGGCCAAATCTTGATTCAGCAACCGCTCGCGACCCGTGCTGAACACTGCGTGGTTCTACACTTCCCCGTCGATCTCCATTCCCACGAACCAGTGGAAAAGCAGGTCGTAGTTTGAGCTGCTCATCAACAGCCGCTCCGCGCAAATGAGGGCCCCCCTACCTTCGCATGAAGTCCATCGAAGTCCTTCGACATCCCGGCCAATACCGCGTCCAACAGCTTCCCTACTCCACGCAGCGGATGATCGGCTGGAATCTGATCTTCCAACGCCACGGAGCCGATCGTCTACTCGCGTCTCTGCTTCTGACTAGACTTCTTCAGGGCACAGACAGTGGCTTTTCCAACAGACTCTCATACCTTCAGGGCGGGAATTAGATCCCCTCGGCGGCTCGTAACAGGGGCGATGTTTGTAAAACAAACCAGACCTTTCTGATCGTTTTTGGGACAAGTAATAATCTCAATTTTGGGGAAAATGTTTAACATGTCCAAGATCCCAAAATCAAAGGCGGTTCCAGGAGAATTCAAATGAGATCAGCGGTGGGCTAAATAGAATTGGCAGTGATAGAAAAATTCAGTTGGCAATACTCCCCCCATACGGCAAGATGTAACGATTCGGGACAACCCAGGGTAGTGTCTCAGCACCATAGCGAACTGTTTCCTAGCCTAGGCTTTATCACGACGATAGAAAAAATTCGTTTGTTTTTGCACATAGTGGACTGATAGGGTGTGGTCATTGATTCTTCTGGGGATGTGGTTCCCAGCACCTTATCTGGCCGCAACCTAATGGTTCCATTCCCACTTGGAGTGGTGCCCACTACCACTCCGCGGCATCAGCTGTAGAAAGGGTTAGATAAGTGCCAACCGTACTAATCCCTCAATCCCAAGTTCCCGCGTTGCCAGCATTCTCTTTGCGGATTGCGACGGAGGCCTTTTATCGCCATAAGAGACTGTTTTTTGGGTGTTGTTTCGGAATCACCTTGCTCGCATTACTAGCCTCGGCACTGATGAAGAAACAGTACACGTCAGAGATGAAGTTTCTGGTGCAAAACGCTCGCGGCAATGTGGTTATCACTCCCGAGCGAACTAATCCACTCAATGTGGTGACTGACGTGACCGAGTCCCAGGTCAACTCAGAGATCGAGATATTGCGCAGTCATGACGTGCTTGACCCGGTCGCCGACCCATCCTGGGCCAATCTTGTCGATCGTAGCTCGGATGCTATTGCGCACCATCAGGCTTTGCTCGCAGCTTTCGACAAAAAGCTTGAAGTTGAACCTATCCGCAAGACCAATGTCATTAGCGTTGGCTTACGTGCGGATAGTCCTGAGCAGGCCTCAGACTCGCTTCATCGCTTGGCGAGCGCTTACCTGGGACAGCATCGCCGCATGCAGCGTCCCGTCGGGTCTTCTGCCTTTTTCACCTCAGAGGCGGAGAGATACCGGAAAGAATGGGATGAAGCTACCCGCACGCTGGTCAGTTTTCAACAGGAGCACCAGTTGTCCTCGCTCCAGCAACGCGAGGCGGACCTCGAAATCAAGATCAATAAGGCGGGAGATGATCTATTGGCATCGGGGGCAAGCATCGGCGAAGCTGACGGACGCTTGAAAGAAACTGACGCGCGCATCCAGGCAACCTCGGCCAGGCAGACCACCCAAGACACGGCTCAACCTTATACCCAGTCTATGCAGCAGCTTACCGCTGTCATCACCGATCTGGAAAACCGCCGCACGGTGCTGCTGAGCAACTACAAGCCGGATGACCGGCTGGTGCGCGAGATTGATCGTCAGATTACCCTCACCAAAGCCCAGTACGAGCAGGCGGCGTCGGCTAAAGCCCATCAAGTCACCACCGACGTCGATCCAGTGTGGCAACAGTTACGAACCGAACACGCTCAAGCCAGCTTGGCTCGGCGCTCGGCTGTCGCCCGCCAGTCTGCCGTCGTGGTGCAGATCGATGGATTGAAGACGGAGTTAGGCAAACTGCAGGATCTTGACGTTCAGTTCAACAATCTCGAGGCCAAGGTCAAGGAGCGAAAGGAAAACTACGATCTGTACGCGGAAAAACGCGACCAATCGCTGATTTCCGACGCGATGGACGATCGTGGCCTGATGAACGTTGTCGTGGCTCAGAATCCCACGACGTCCTATCTCCCTAGCCGGCCCAAGCTCTTGGTCAACTTTTTGCTTGGCATCATCACCGCCCTGAGCTTTGCCTGTTGTGCCACCTACCTGGCAGAAGTTGGCAGGAACACGGTTGCTACTCCACGTGAGCTCGACTCAGCCTCGCGTTACCCCGTGTTGGCTACTTTGGGTGCGACCGCCGCTCCAGGCTTGAAGAAGATCGAAGGGACAATCATCGATCGGGAATATTCCATGGTGCCGGTTGTCGTGCAAAAGCGCAGCCAGTCCGCCATTGGCCTCAGGGACCTATACCCCGAGTAAAGCAGGGAGGAATGATGCAAGGGACAGAACTGAGTGTGGTTTGCGATGGACTGTTGTCCAGAATATTCCATCGCCCAAACGAGAACCATAATGAAGGGTTTGTGGTGGCGGTTACCTCGGCCCATCCGGGGGCGGGTGTCAGCTATATCACCAACGCTTTGGCGTCCACTCTTGACCCGCGATTTACCTCGTTGCTAAACGGACGGAATATGGCGGCGGGAGAGATGGATTACTCCTTCGCGGGACTGCCTTCGGTGGGGCGAACCTCGAAGTTTCAGCCAAGGGACATCCCCGGACGTTTTTTTGACAACTGGCACCAAATGCGAATACGAGTGGCGGAATATCTGGAAAATGCCCGGAAGCAATATCGTTACGTTCTTATCGATTGCCCGTCACTGCGTGAGTCGCAACACGCGGTGTTTCTCGCCCCTCTGGTCGATGGAGTTGTGATAATCGTCGAAGCTAATCGTACCCACAAGGAACAACTCTTCCACGCGGAGAGAACGATTGAAAATGCGAGAGGCCGCATTCTTGGACATGTACTGAATAAACGGACCTACGTGGTTCCGAACTGGCTGCATCGCCGAATGGAAGCGGTCGGTATTTAGAGAATCCGTTTTTGCCGAGGGTGAAATATGTTTAGGTGGAAACAAATCTTGCTCGCATGCTTGTGGTTGGTGACGTTCGCCACCGCGCAGGAGTTGCGCCAGCGCCCCCGCTACACCTTGCGGTCGGGTGATGTGATCGAACTGCAATACCGGTATACCCCGGAATTGAACCAGACAGTCACCGTGCTTCCCGACGGATTCGTAAATTTGAACCAGATTGGCGACGTCAAGCTCAGCGATCTTACGGTGTCACAGGCGCATGATCTGATTGTCAAAAAAGCTGAAGTCCGCCTCAACGATCCCGACATAAACCTGATATTGCGGGAATACCAGCGGCCCTACGTCGTGGTTGCGGGGGAAGTCACTACCCCGGGAAAAATCGATCTTCGCGAAACCACTACCGCGATGCAGGCGATCTTGCTTTCCGGAGGATTCAAGCAGAGCGCCCATTCCAATCAGGTCTTGCTGTTCCGCAAAATCAACAGTGATACGGCGGAAGTAAAGACATTGAGATTGACCAATGTTCATAAGACCGCGCAACTGGAGCAGGATGCGGTTTTGGAGCCGGGAGACATGCTTCTCGTCCCCCGCAACAAGCTGGAGAATGTTTCCCGATACATGAAGCTGTTCAACATCGGGGCTTACATCAATCCGCTGCAACTGGTTCCTTAGTATGGGAGTTTTGTGACCACTCGGCATGAACGAGCAAAGGGAACCGGAGTGGACGAAGGAGAAGTCAATTTGTTAGCCGGTAGTTCCATGACCGGACCCGACACGCTGGTCATGGATATGCCATGTGCGGAGGGTCCCGGAGTTTGTCCGCCTGAAACCAGCGCCGGCTTGCGGCCGGTGGCGGCGGTGGTCCAGTCGGTTGCGGTAAAAGTGCTTATCGTCGGTATTAATGCCCTGACCGGAATTATTACTGCCCGTTTTCTCGGTCCCGGAGGACGCGGCGAGCTGGCGGCCATGATTCTTTTTCCGGTATTTCTGGGGAGCGCCCTCAGCTTTGGCTTGCCGAGCGCGTTGACTTATCAGTTGAGGCGCAGCCCGCAAAAAGCCGGATCGCTGATGGGTGCGGGGTTGGTGCTGGCTTCAATGACCGGTCTGGCGGGTGCCTTGTTGGGCGCGATCTTCATGCACTCCTGGATCCCTCAGTACCCTCCCCAAGTCATCTGGTTTGCCAGGATATTCCTTCTGAGCACCCCAATAACCTCGCTGTTACTGGTGGGACGGGCGGCGCTCGAGAGTCGCGGAGATTTCACCGCTTCTAACAAACTGCTGATCTGGTCTCCGGCCACAACTTTAGTGCTACTGGGAATTCTCATCGCAACCAGCCGCATGTCGCCGTTTACTGCGGCGATCTCCTATGTGCTGGTAGGAGTGATGCCCCTGGCCTGGATGGTTTTCCGGGTATCGAAAGCGCTCCGTCCCTCGCTAACCGGACTAAGGGGATCGGTGAGCACGTTGTTTTCGTACGGCGTGCGTTCCTACGGCATTGATTTGTGCGGGACCATGTCGCTCTATGTCGATCAGGCGCTGGTCGTTCGTCTACTCAATCCTGACCTGATGGGCACCTATGTGGTTGGGCTGAGTCTGTCGCGCATGCTGAATGTTTTTCACACCTCGGTGGTGATGGTGCTGTTTCCCCGGGCCGTGGGACGGGCGCCAGCGGAAGTTGCCGAAATGACCAGTCGCGCCATGCGTGTGACCACTGCAATGACCACAGTGTGCGGGATCGCCATCGCGGTTTTTGGGCCGGAGATGTTGGTCCTGCTTTACGGTCGGGAATATCAAGGTGCAGGACTTCTGCTCAGAATCCTGATTGCGGAGGTAATTCTTTCCGGGGCCACACAAGTCTTGTCCCAGGCGTTTATGGCGCTTGAGCGTCCGGGAATTATCGCCGGACTTCAATTGACCGGTCTGCTGCTGACCATACCGCTCATGCTGCTGCTGGTGCCTCGATTCGGCATCCTCGGTGCCGGCCTTGCCCTGCTGGCTTCGACCTGCGCGCGCTTGTCATTTGTAGTTTTTAGCTTTCCAGTTTTCTTAAAGTTGAAAATTCCACGATTGGTTCCCGCCTACGAGGACCTGAAGTTCGCCGTTTCCGCCATCACCTCCTGGATCCATCAATCGCGCTCCGCCGCAAATTTCGTGGCCGCAGGAGTGGGCGACTGATGCCACGACCTTTAAACATTTTTGTTCCGCACTGTTCCGATGTCTTGACCGACCATCTTCCGCACGGCGATGGGTTGATAGCCCACGGCTTCATGACCCACCTTGCCCGCCGCGGCCACCGTTTACATGTTGCCGCGGAACGAGTGGAGCTTCGCGAGCCGATTCACCCGAATATTACCCTTCATCTTCTGTCGCGCGGACAGGGAGCCCTGTCGCGCTTGGGATATATGCTCCGGGTTCGGCGACTACTCAGAAGGCTGCAGCGCTCCCAATCTTTCGACTTGGTGCACCAATTCAACCCGGTTTTCACCGGAATCAGTCTGTCGCTGGCGGGCTGTGGATTGCCGGTTGTACTGGGCACCTACGTCGCCCAATGGCCGGACAGTTCAGGTTTGTCGAGTGTCGCGCGCGCCCAGCGGTGGGTGGGGAACACTTTACGCAATGTGATTGCCACCACGCAGCAGCACCGGGCAAGTGCGCTGATTCTCACTTCGCCCTCCGCCAGCAACCGCCTGCCTCATGCCGAATCGGTCCGTGACCGGATTCACTATGTTCCCCACGGAATCGACACTTCGCTGTTTTCCCCGGCGCCGGGTTGGGATTCTGAGCAATTCCTGGCCGCCGAACAGCAGGAGCCTTCCATCCTATTCCTGGCAAATGTGGGAAGGCATAAAGGCATATACGTCCTGATCGAAGCTTTTTCTCGAGTTGTGCGGGAAATCGCAAACTGCAAACTTCAGGTGGTGGGGGGCGGCGACGAATTGTCACTGGTGAAGCGCCGGGCGGAGGAATTGGGTTGCGTCCAGGGGGTCCAATTCCTCGGCTGGCAGGAGCGTGCCGATACTCCAGACTTCTATCGCCATGCCAGCGTCTATTGCTTGCCCTCGTTCGGCGAACCATACGCCACGACCGTTCTCGAAGCAATGGCTTGTGGGCGGGCTTTGGTGGTCACCAATTCCGGTGGCCTTCCTTACTTGGTGCATGACCAGGGAGGAAAAAAAGTTCCGGCCGGCGACCCTGAGGCTCTGGCCCAGGCACTGCTTTCGCTATTACGTCATCCCGAGCAACGGCGCGCCATGGGTCACTATAACCGCGACTACATGGAGCGAAATATGTCCTGGGCCAATGTTGCCCGGCAGGTGGAAGCGGTCTACGAATCCGTGTTGCAGAAAGGCCGGTCACCTAAAATTGAGTGCTTTGGTCCGTTGGCAGTCGGCAATCCGCCCGCTGTCTCCAGTCAAACCCAGGTTGTCGAGTGCTGATGAGAGAACGCGTGTCCAATTCGAACCGGTTCGTGGTCGGGCTCGATGGCGTCTGCGCGCTTGGATTGGTCCTGTTCTCGGCGTTATACGAGAACATAGCGCGTTTCCCTTCCGGAAGCTTGGCCCAGTTCCTGGAACTCAGAGTAACGCTGCTGAACGTCTTGTTCGCCGCCGCCTTCGTGGTTGCATGGACTTCCTGTTTTGGCGCTCTCAACCTCTACCGCGTAGAGTCCAGCCACATCTGGCGCAAGCTAAAAAAAATCTTCCTGGGGTGCGGGCTGATGGCTGCCGGACTCTCCCTCTACCTGGTCGGTTCTCACACCAAGGGTCCAACCGGGCGGATTGCGGTCGCATTCTTTTTCGCCGCCCTGGTCTTTGAAATTCTTCGCGTCGTCGGCGGGAGCCTCTGCCAAACCTGGATCGCATCGCGCAATCCCCGTCAGGTGGTGATTCTCGGCAGCGGCAAAAAAGCCGGCATGGCGTGGCGCCAGATTCGCACCCGCCACCACTCGACCGTCAAGCTGGTGGGTTTTGTCGACGACCGTTCCCCCGACGAGATGGCCCCCGACATCGCCGACCGCTATCTGGGCACCATCGATCAGCTCAGCGATCTTTTGCTGCGCAACGTAGTCGACCAGTTGCTCATCGCGCTTCCCACCAAGACTTGCTATGACCACATTCAGCGCGCCATCCGCACTGCCGAGCAGGTGGGAGTCGAAGTCCTCTACATGCAGGACCTCTACGTAACCACCCTCAAGCAACGTGCTCTCGACGAGCCCGAGATGTTCACCGACATCGCCCGCCGCCACGAGTCCTACGCGTTGAGCCAGGCCATCAAGCGTTTCCTCGACGTCGCCGGCGCTCTGATTGGCATGGTCGTATTACTGCCCTTATTTCTGCTGACCGCCGTGGTCATCAAGCTCTCCAGCCCCGGTCCGATTTTCTTTTCTCAGCACCGTTACGGATACCGCCGCCGCCTCTTCCGCATGTACAAGTTCCGCAGCATGGTGGCCAACGCCTCCGACTTGCTCGACCAGTTGGAGGACCAGAACGAGGCCGTCGGACCTATCTTCAAGATCCGCCATGATCCCCGCATCACCCCCATTGGCCGTTTCCTGCGTACCTCTTCCATCGACGAGTTGCCGCAACTCTGGAACGTCCTCGTCGGAGATATGTCCCTGGTCGGGCCCCGACCCATGACCACCCGCGACGTCGCCCTCTTCAGCGAGGCCACCCTGATGCGCCGCTTCAGCGTTAAGCCCGGCATCACCGGACTCTGGCAGGTCAGTGGCCGCAGCGACGCCACCTTCGATCAATGGATCAAATTCGATTTCAGCTACATCGATGACTGGTCCCTCGGTTTGGACATGCGCATTCTGGCCCGCACTGTGACCACCGTTTTGCGGCGGTCGGGCGCAGCCTAGTCATCCCGGTTACTCGGACAGAGCAAGAAGCCATACTATGAGAGTTGCTGTCGTACACGACTATTTCACCCAGCACGGAGGCGCCGAGAAGGTGGCCGAGGAGCTTTACAGCTTCCTGCCCGATCCCGACCTCTTTGCCACTCTCGCCCTGCCCGCCTACATGCCGCCCCGCTTGCAGGGGGTCAACGTCCAGACCTCCTGGATGCAGAAGCTCCCCAGGATCCGCGACTACTACCGCCTCTACTTTTTTCTCTATCCTTTTGCCGTGGGCTCGCTCGATCTCTCCGCCTACGACCTCATCGTCTCCAGTTCCTCCGGATACGCCAAGGGCGTCCGCGCCTCCGCCAACGCCATTCACGTCTGTTACTGCCACACTCCCATGCGCTGGGCCTGGAACTATCAGCAGTACGCCAACCGCGAATCTTTCGGGCTCGGCCAGCGCGCCATCCTGCCGCTCTTTGTCCGCGGCTTGCAACACTGGGACGCCGCCGCCTCCCGCCAGCCCGACCACTTCGTCGCCAACTCCAAATCAGTGGCCGAGCGCATTCGCTGGACCTACCAGCGCACCGCTGAAGTCATCCACCCGCCCGTCGAAACCGAGCGCTTTCACCTCAGCAACGCCCCGCACGACGACTACTATCTCGTGCTCTCGCGCCTGGTTTCCTACAAACGCATCGATATCGCCGTCCAGGCCTGCCGCCAGCGCGGCAAGCGCCTGCTCGTCATCGGCGAAGGTCCCGACCGCCAAAGTCTCGAAGCCATGGCTGGAGACACCATCAAATTCCTCGGCCGCGCCTCCGACGCCAAAGTCGAGTACCACGCCGCCCGCTGCCGCGCCCTGCTCTTTCCCGGAGAAGAAGATTTCGGCATGGCCCCGGTCGAGGTCGCCGCCGCTGGACGCCCCACCATCGCCTTCCGCGCCGGCGGCGCCCTTGAAACCATCGTCGAAGGCCGCACCGGAGTCTTCTTCGACCAGCAGACTCCCGAGTCCCTCGGCGACGCCATCGAGCGCTTCGAGCGCCTCCCCTGGTCCTCCACCGAACTGCGAAAACACTCCCGGACGTTCAGCGCCGCCGTCTTCCGCGACCGCTTCCGCGCATTCCTCAACCGCGTCGGTGCGCGTCTTGATTCCGCCCCATCCGACCACGGCCTCGACACTGTCGCAAGATGGCGGGCCTCATGAGCAATGTCTGGGTCTATCCCGGCGAATTGCCCCTGCCCCAGGAGCGCTCCGCAAAATCAAGTCCCCTGCCTTTAGGGGCCATCGCAGGCGCGATCCTGATTGCCTTGTGGTTTGGCGGCAATGGCTTCGCCATGCGCCTCGCGGTTCCCGTAGTCGCAGTCGCCGTCGGCCTGGTGCTGTATCTGCGTCAGCCCATTTTGTACGTACAGTACACGCTGTGGGTCTGGTTCCTTACTCCGCTGCTCCGGCGTCTGGTGGATTTGCATTTCGGTTGGACCGATCCCAACATAATCTTGCTGTCGCCGCTGTTGGTCTCCGCCCTTGCCGGTCTGTCTTTGCTGCGCCAAGACACAAACGCCCGGCCCGGCATTCCCGTGGGTTTTGCGCTTTGCGGAGGCGCGATCCTGTACGGCTTCGTCGTGGGCTGCTTACTAAACCCTTCTGCCGAATTGTTGTACGGACTATTGAATTGGCTTTGCCCGCTTCTGTTCGGCCTCCACATCTACCGCAATTGGCCGAGATACGAAATCTACCGCGACGTAATCGGAAGATGCTTTCTGCGGGGCGCATTGCTGATGGGCATCTACGGCGTATACCAGTTCTTTTCGCCACCCGCCTGGGACCGCCTTTGGCTCGAAGGAGCGAGGGCCGCTTCGACTGGAACCAGCTTCGGAATGCCTGAACCACTTCTCATTCGTGTCTGGAGCACCCTGAATGCTCCCGGGCCGTTCGCCAATGTGATGATGGTCGCCTTGTTATTCCTGTTCGTCGTGCGCTCCCCGCTGAAACTTCCCGCATCGATTGCCGGTTACACTTCGTTTCTGCTCTCAGTCGTTCGCACCGCGTGGCTCAGTTGGATAATCGGTTTGGTTTGGATACTCAAGAAATCTTCTCCGCGCGTGATACTCCGGATTTTTCTGTCGGGGATCGTGCTCTTGGTCTGCCTTGTTCCTTTCCTTAGCGATCAGAGAATCTCAGATGTCGTGAGCGACCGCGTCAAAACCTTTACCAGTTTGCGCAGCGACGAAAGCTTCGAGGACCGGTCGGACATGTACCGGATCCTAATCAACGATGCCATCGAAAGCCCCTTTGGCCACGGTCTCAAGAACCTTGAGACATCCCACGGAATGGCCGTGGATAGCGGCATTCTGGCGACAATTTTTTCGCTGGGTTGGATGGGTGCGTTTTTTTTCGCCGCCGGAGTCGCATGCCTGCTCATAACCAAGACTTCATGGCCACCGAGTGACCAGTTTCCAGCTGTAGGAAAAGCAATAACGATTGCTCTTTTGGCCCAGATCGTTGGGGGAAATATCTTCGTCAGCGTCACCGGCGCCATGTTTTGGATGGCGATCGGAATGTTTTTGGCAAGCGCTAAGTACTACTCGGAAAACAAGGAACAGGCTTCGGCTTAGTGCAACGCGAGGAACTTATGTCGTCCGGCGGCGCGAGAAAACCCGAGTTCTTTACGGCCCTGAACGGCCTGCGTTTTCTTGCCGCCCTTTGTGTGGTGTTCTATCACTATGCTCGCAAGATGGCAGGCTTTGCCGATTTTCCGCTGGCGGTGCGGTCTCTATTGAACTGCGGCCCGGCTGCCGTGAACTTCTTCTTCATTTTGTCCGGATTTGTCCTGGCCAATCGTTACATGAGAGAGGATTCTCAAGGCCCGAATATTCGAGTCTTCTACTGGGAGCGGTTCGCGCGGCTGTACCCCGCTTACATGATTGGGTTTCTGCTGTTTCTTCCTGGCGCAATCGGAAAATATCTGCTGCACTCGCCTGCTGGCGGGCACGGCCCCGCGACCTTTGCGTTGAGCGCTGTCTTGTACAGCCTGATGTTGCAGGCCTGGACACCCTTAGCGCAATCCTGGAATGGGCCAAGCTGGACTCTTTCTGTTGAAGCCTTCATGTATCTGATCTTTCCTCTGATTGTCTTCCGCCTCAAGGCTCTGAATTTCAAGAAGACCTTGTTGGTTCTTCTGTTCGCCTGGTTGGCCCCGGCGACCGTAGCTGCCTGCCACGCGCTGGGTTTTATTTCTCTAAACACCTGGAAGATCTACGTAACCAATAACCCCCTGCTATGGGCGCCCCTTTTCGTCATGGGTATTTGCGCCGTCAATCTTCTTCCGACGTCGCGCCGTGCCGCACCCGCAACCGCTATCGTGGTGCCCGCGGTCGCGCTCGTTGCGTTGGTCGCTCTAGCTATGGGTTCAGCCTCCTGGGTCGAGATCTATGTAACTGGTGGTGTCGCGCCTCTTTTGTTGGCCGTCGTCCTGTTTTGCGCCCGCACATCGGGAGGAATAACCAAAATCATCGGGGGAACGGTATTTAACGCGCTGGGAAGAGTGAGTTATGTCTTCTACATTATTCAGGCGCCCATGTGGCATTTGTGGCAACACTTCGTCAGCTTCCTGGCGCATATCAAGGTGACCGAAAGAGGGTACCCTGCCTGGCAATTCTGGTCGTTCCTTCCGGTATTGCTTTTGAGCTCTTTTGCAGTTGAGCGATATGTCGAGGCTCCAGCGCGCCGCTGGCTTCTCCGCCACTGGAAGGCCTCGCCCGGTCACTGCGTGTCTATTGAATCCCAACGAGCCAGAGCGAATGCGGCACCCAAACTGGAAGTTCCGGCCTTAAGCAGGAGCGCGGGATGAGAATTGCCCAGGCTACGATCGCAACTCCGGAAGCCGAAAGTAAGGCGACTGGACGAATCCGCGTGCTGCACAGCGTCGGCCATCTGCTGCGCGGCGGCATCGAGATGTGGCTGTATCAAATGCTGCAACGATTCGACGCCCGGCGTTTCGAGCATCACATCCTGGTCCGCACCGAACAAGAGGAGCCCTTCACCGCCGCCTTCCGCCAGGCCGGCTTTCGCGTGTTGCCTTGCCTGAACTACAACCATCCCCTGAAGTACCGAAGCAATCTACAAAAAATCGTCCAGCAAAATGGACCTTACGACGTTCTGCACGTTCACGGCAGCAATCCCAACGGGCTACTCGCGCTGCTGTTCGCCAAGCGGCTGGGCATACCGCAGACCATCATTCACAGCCACAACGACATTCGTCCTCTGCTCAAAGGCCGGGGCACTGCCTACCGGACGTATGTGGGATTAACTCTGCGCGCGCTCCGCCGTTTTGCCGATCGCGGCTTTGCCGCCAGCGAGCGCGCCGCCATATCCATGTTCGGCCCCGGATGGCGCCACGATAAGCGCTGGCAGCTTCTTTACTGCGGTATCGACTTCGCCCCGTTCGCACAGGCCCCTGACCCAAGTCTGCGTAAGACGCTGGGAATTCCCGTCGGCGCTTTTGTGGTGGGCCACGTCGGTCGCTTCCACGAACAGAAGAACCATGCCTTTCTTTTGCAGATTGGCGCTGAAGTCGTAAAGCATTCGGAGGAAGCTCACTTTCTGCTGATCGGCGACGGCCCGCTAAGGCCTCAAATGGAATCCGAAGTTCAGGCCCGCGGATTGGGCAAACGCGTGACCTTTGTCCCGGACACCCTGTCCGTTCCTCAAATCATGCTCAGCGCCATGGACTGTTTCGTGCTGCCGTCACGCTATGAAGGCCTGGGCTTGGTTGCCGTCGAGGCACAAGCTGCAGGACTTCCCTGCTTCATTTCCGATCGCGTGCCCGAGGAAGCGGTGGTCGATTCCCAGCTGGCACAGTTTCTCAGCCTGGAGGACTTACCAGAGCTGTGGGCCGATTCTATCCTCGCGGCGAAAGGGCGGAAAGTGGTCAGTTCTCGCCAGCACTTAGAAAAGTTTTACGAGAGCAAGTTCAATTTGGAAGAAGGGCTTTCGTCTCTAGCATTGAGTTACGGATCCCTAGCGAATGACCAAGATACCCTGCTGTCGAATCGCGCGGTCAAGATCATTAGTCTTCGGGAAGAAACAGATCAAAAATTGAAAGCACAAGAAAGGGACGCATGCTAGACAATCTCGCGGTCCGCGCAGTCGTATCGACGCAGCCCGAGCCGCACAAACTGCGCCTCCTGGAAAACGATCTGGTCAGCGTCGTTATCCTTAACTACAACTACGGTCACTTTCTGAAAGAGTGCATCGACAGCGTCCTCGCGCAGGACTACCAACCCATCGAATTGATCGTGGTGGATGACGGTTCGACCGACGATTCCCGAAGCGTCATAGATTCCTACTCTGATCGTCTACACGCCTCGTTCAAGAGCAATGGCGGCATGGTCACCTCGATGAATCACGGTTTCAATCTCTGTAAGGGATCAATCGTGATTTTTCTGGATGCCGACGACTATCTTCTGGCTGGCGCCGTTGCGGCGCATGCGCGTGCGTTGCGCAAACCGGGAGTCGTACGGTCTGAAACTTACATGACCGTGCTGAATGGAACCACGCCCTCCGGAGAAAGGATTCCCGGCAAGCCTGCAGATGTTGGGGAGATGCGCGATCTGATGCTGCGAAGAGGGCCCGGCTCGTACGTCTCAACGCCTAATTCCGGGAATGCTTGGTCGCGTAACTTTTTGGATCGTGTCTTTCCCTTGCCCGAGACTCGACGAACCATCGGGTCGGAAACCTTCCTCATGGACGCGGCGCCTCTGTTTGGCGAAGTCGTCGTTCTTGATGAGGTGAAAGCTGCCTACCGGTTGCATGGCGCGAACATGACCTGCGGATGGGTCCCCATGACCGTCGGAAACATTCGAATGGTTCTTGGCCACTACGAGACTCGCATGAAGCGGCTAGCGGAGATTTCCAACTCCTTGGGACTTGACGGCCGCGCAAGCCGGTGGCGGAACTCAAATTGGAGAATCCTTACTTTGGAATACCTTGCCTATCAACTTTCCAGCACAGGGGCGGCGCCCGGATTTATTGCACACTTGAAGTCAACCTTCAAGGTCCGCCATCCGCTTAAGCGGATCGTCATGGCACTCGTAATTTTAGGAATTCGCATCCTTCCACAGAAGCTATCCGTGGCACTTGCGAATCGAGTGATTAACCTACGGTACATGTGAGGCAACCTTATGGCGAGCAAGAATGAGACGCTGAGCGGAGCACATTTCTATTACAAGACCCTCGGGATTCGGGGATTTGCCGCCGCTCTTGGCCACTATTTGTTTGGTTGGCCAGAAGAAGTAAGGGTACACCCTCCCGGACTGAAACATCCCATTTTCCTCCGAGTGAGAACCTCTGATGTGCTTGTGTACAACTTTGTCCTTCTTTCCAAGGAATACCACGTCGAACTACCGAAGAAAGTTCCACTCACGATAGTCGATGCTGGTGCAAACATTGGCCTCACCGCCATCTACTTTGCAACACAATATCCCCACGCCCGAATTATTGCGATTGAGCCAGAAAACTCAAATTACCTCACGATGCTCAGGAATATCGCGCCGTATCCGAACATCGTGCCCATTCAAGCCGCGCTATGGAGAGTTGATGGGACCGTAAGTTTGGGCTTGCCAAATAGCGATTCCAGAGATAAATGGGCATTCAGTGTTACCTCCTCAGAGGGCAGGAGCAGGGCAGTCACCATTCCCACGCTACTATCCGAATTTGGCATCGAAAAAGTCGATCTTCTCAAAATCGACATTGAGGGCGCAGAAAAAGAGGTTTTCGAAGAATGCGGCTGGATCGACCGGATAGAAACGATTGCCATTGAAACCCATGACCGTATCAAGCCGGGCTGTACGGCGACAGTCGAGAAAGTCACACATGGATTTGATAGGTGGGAACGAGGGGAGTTGACGTTTTATGCCCGTAGGCCCTCAGATAGCCAGTCCAGTGTTGGTGATTTAGCTTCAAGAGCTTCGGCGGAGAAATTACGGCCTGACTCTCTTGGTGAAACATTCATCGACCGCATCGCTTAGCAATCTGTCAAAGGTAAAAGCAATGTCCGATATCCGCGTGCTCTTCTTCGACCACACCGCCGCGCTGGGCGGAGGAGAAATCGCGTTGGCCAACTTGGTCAGCCATCTGAATCCGGAGAACATTAAATCCCTGGTGGTGCTCGGAGCCGAGGGCCCTCTGGCTGAACAACTCCGCCCCATCGTCGAAACCCAGGTGCTGCCATTGTCACCCTCGGTGCGCACGCAGAAGAAAGACAAGCTCGGCTTCGGGACGTTGCTGCGTGTGAGGGATGGTTTGCGGGTCGCTAAATATGTCAACCAACTCACCCGGCTTATCCGCGAGCGCAATATTTCCGTGGTGCACACCAATTCGCTGAAAGCCGATATCATCGGCGGCATCGCCGCTCGTCTTGCCCCCTGCCCGGTGGTGTGGCACGTGCGCGACCGCATCGAGGACGACTACCTCCCGAAATCGGTGGTACGGCTTTTCCGCTTTCTCTGCCAGGTGATTCCCACCTACGTCATCGCTAACTCGGCCGCCACCCTGAGCACCCTTCACCTGGGCAACGTGGTGCGCGGTACCGCCATTCCGTCAGGCATCGAATTCGGCGGGCGCAGCGTGGTCGTCCACGATGGCACCAGCGAGAGCCTGTCTGGTGAGAAGATCTCTTCCGAAAACGAATTTCGCATCGGACTGGTGGGCCGCATCTCTCCCTGGAAGGGTCAGGACATCTTCATCAAGGCGGCGGCCCTGGTCCACCAGCGCTTTCCCAACGCGCGCTTCCTGATTATTGGCGCGGCCCTGTTCGACGAAGACGAGTACGAGCAGGAAGTGCGGAAATTGCCCGCGGAACTGGGCATCGCGGGCGTCGTGGAATTTACCGGCTTCCGCAGCGATATAAAGAAGGCGGTGGGAGAACTGGACATGCTGGTCCACGCCTCCACCAAGGGTGAGCCCTTCGGTCAGGTCATCATCGAAGGCATGGCCGCCGGCAAGCCGGTGGTCGCCACCGACGGCGGCGGCGTGCCCGAAATTGTGGAAAATGGCCGCACCGGGATTCTGGTGCCTATGGGCGACGTCGAGGCCATGGCCGAAGCTATGTGCCGCATTATTTCCGATCCCGCCGCCTCTAAAGAAATGGGCGTGCGCGGTCGCCAACGCGTCTCTGACCATTTCACCCTCGACCAGACCGCCCGCCGCGTCGAAGCCGTCTACGCTGAGATTCTTCAGTAGGGAAGTGCTTCCGGTTTTCCCGGCAAATGTACATACATTATTGTAAATATTTCCTTAAGCCACCTGTAATCAGGAGCTTAGGGTCTTTACAAAACGTTCCACGCGGAACGTTTTGTAAAGACGCGTGAATCTAAAGTACTTACGGCAGGCTTCAAGCAGATAAGAGGATTAGTGTACGACCGCGTGCAGCACCGGAGGCAGCGGGCGTAGTCCGTCAATTTCAAGCACGGTCACGTAGTCGCTCAACTTTAACGAGTGGCTCGTGCCCAGGTCCAGCGCGCTGACCCTGACATTGCCCGAGGTTCCAAAGGAGTGGGCCACCATGGCTACCGCCTTGTCGGTTTGCAGGGTGACGTTTTGCGTCGGCACGTTGACCACCTGCTTGTGATTCACGTTGTAGCCAGGTTTCTCAATCCACAAGGCGATGAAGAACGTCCCGTCACGCTTCTGCAACAGGACGTGCTGCACGTCAGCCACTTCGCCACTCAGGCTGAAGCCAAAATCTTTGCCAGTGTAGGCCTCTCCCGGATCGGACAGCAGGTGCAGCAGGTTCATCAGCGCCATGTAGGAAGGCTTCTGCGAAAAATCGGAACGCACCAGCCCAAACGCCTTGTCGCCCGACCCCATGTCCGGAAGATCGATCAGCTCATAAACATAGGTGCGCTGGATGCCATGCATCCATTGCTCCAGCAGCAACCGGGGAAGATACTTGCCCGCCACTTCGTCGCTGATTCCCTGGGTCAGCGTGGGGTCGGTCTGGTAGCCGGTCTCGGTACTGATCACCGCTTTCCCGGGGCATGCCGAACTGGCGTTGGAAAGGTTCCATGCGTAACTGCCATAGCCGTTCGAACCCCATCCGTCAGTGCCGGGATTGCGCCCTCCAAAATAATTGTGCAGGTTCGAAAAATCGAAAGAGCACACGCCTCGCATCTGCTGGTACGACCGCTGGCTGGTAAACGAAGGTCCAATCACTTGAAAGCGCGACGTATTCGGGTCGCCCTTCACCGTCTTGTTCAGCCGCGTGATGAACTGGGAAAGCGTCGCCGGCCAGTTGGAATCGCGACTCTGATCGTACTCATTGGGCGCTTCGTAGCCCTCGAAACTCTGCTTCATGCGCTCGGGGTAATCGAGCAGCAGGTCATCGCTCTCGTTAGGCGCGGTGATAAAAAGCCCCTTGATGCCAGCGCTGCCCAGATCGTTATGGCGGGTGTAGTAGTCCTTCCACTTGGTGTCCACCAGCCCGTCGCGCACATGGCGCACTCCGAGATCTTTCAACGCCTGTTTGACATGAGGAAAATCAGAGTAGGAGGTGTTCGAATAGTGCAGGTGGATATTCACCCCCACGCTGTCGACAAACGCATCTGCGCTGCCCGCCGTCTCGGCGAGTAGGGGCGCGGTAAAAACGCAGGTCAGCAGGGATCCCGCGAGCGCAAAAAGAAGTGTCTTGGCAATTGGCATGGATGGTCCCGCGGGGGTGGCTAACATAAGGGACTGTAACCCTGTGACTTAGAGCGGCTTTGCGCTCACCCACCGACTCTGCAATTCCTTCATGATACGAGAATTCATTCGAGCTAGGTAGGTCACCAAGGGACAGGTAACACGTGGTTGACGAACACGATACCACCGATCTGGACGCGCCAGGCCTGCCTCGAAGGGAGTTCGCGGATTAGAGTGGGACTTAGCTCTTCTACCGCAATGGGCTGGCGAAAGGTCAACGGCTCTTCACCAACGCGGTCCAGTTCGCTGTAAGCATCAACGAATCATCAGTGCCATTTCCGGTATTGATCACGAATTTCTTTCCATCCGGCGTGACATCGTAGGGTTCAAAAATAATGTTGTCCACCTGGGTGCGAAACAAAATCTCCGGCGTGTGCACTTCGATTCCCTGATCTCTAACTCCCAATTTCGCGGACATCATCTGCCCGGTCGGCGAAAGCCAGAACAATTCCTTGCCATCGGCACGCCAACGAGGACTTCGTCCGCCCCGCGTGGATATCTGCCATTTACTGCCGCCCGGTTTTTGCGCTGTGGCGGCACGCCCCAGGCTGCCCTCGTCAAACGGCATAACGTAGATTTCGTCGGTCCCGGATTCGCGCGACACGTAAGCAATCCATTTGTTATCACGAGAAAACACTCCCTCCTCAGCTGCCGCCGGCGCATCGGCAAGAGCGATGGGTTTTCGATCTCCGGTAAGCGGAAGCACCCAGAGTCCCGAATGCTGCGGAATTCTCCCTCGCGTGTAGAGCAGAAATTTTCCATCATTCGTCCAGCTGGTCGGCAGCAGGCCGGCGTCGGCATCGGTGGCGCCGAGCAGCAGCTCATCGTTGCCGGCCCCGTTGCCGCGTTTCTCATAAATCCCGGATCGCGCCTTCCCCGAAAGAGACGAGTACGCGACCCGTGTGCTGTCGGGTGACCACACGGGAATGCCATGGTCGCTGTCGGGATCAATGGTCAGCCGGGTCAAGACAGGATGCGCCAGATCGTGCACCCAAATCTCGCTGTATGGCGAGCCCGCATTCGCCGCCAGCTTCTCCCCGTCCGGTGACAGGCGCACATCGAAATAGTCCGCCAAATCGCCCGTTGCCCCCAGGCTCCGGCCTGACCGGTCGAACCAGGCAAGCTGTTTTTGTTGTGCTCGCTCGCCTCCCTGGTAGAGCAAATATTTTTCTGAGACCGAGAACAGCGCCCCTCCCGGCCCCACAGATATGTCGTCGAGGAGCGGCGTCGGTTCTCCTCTCAGATCGCCCCTCACCGGATCGAAGGGCTGCGCCATCAACTGTTTGCCCAGCATGTAAAGCAGAAATCCCGCCGAGTACTTTGCCTGCGCGCCGCGCAGCAGTAATTTCTTCTGTTTTCCATCGAGCGAAGATAACCAGGTGCCAGTCATCTCCGCTTTGGGTCCGCTACTGAAATACAGGACCTGTTTGCCATCGGGCAGGAATTGCGGCCGCGCGCAGAGGGTCACATTCGAGCCATCGGTCTGAACCACCGGCGTTGCCGCCCCGCCCGAGGCTGGAACTCTGAAGAGGCCTTTTTCATTGTCCGCGAATACGATGTTGCCATCCGCCCCCCAGCTTCCTCCAACATCAAATGGAACGGCTGCAATCACCTCCCGCTGCCCGGCGGCGACTTCCATTTTTTCCAGGTTCCCGGTGGCAAAAAATCCTAAATTGCGGCTATCCGGAGACCAGAAAACATCGCTGGCACCCTCGGTCCCGGGCAGTGGCCGGGCCTCAGACGATTCAATGGGGCGGACCCAAAGCATGGTCTTTCCGTTGTCGTCCTGCGCGCTGAATACCAGGGCGTGACCATCGGGAGCGATCGCCAGCGACTGATCGTCCATTCCACCGGAAAATCTGAAGCTGGCGCTTCGCGGTGGGGAAATCTGCGCCGTGATCGGTTGCGCCGGCCCGGGCGCGCTCCGCCAATAGAAGGCCCCACCCAAACCGGCCACCAGCAGAAACGAAACCGCTGCCGCCCCATAAAGGTATGCCAGCTTGCGCGAACGCTTGGCCGAGTCCGCGGCCAGGGATTCTCCGGATGCGATCCACTCCAACTCCGTAGCCAGATCACTCGCACTCTGCCAACGCTCTTCCGGATCTTTCGCCAGGCACTTAATGACCAGCCGCGTCAACGCCGGTGGGGTGAGGGCCTGCAATCCGATCGCGGCCAGTGGTTCATCATTGAGAATGGCTGCGATCAGGCTGGCCCGACTCTTCCCGGTAAACGCCTGCTTTCCCGTCGCCATCTCATAAATCACTTCCCCCAGGGCGAAGATGTCGGTCCTCCCATCGGTGTCTTTTCCTTCCAGTTGTTCGGGAGCCATGTATTGAAATGTCCCGACCAGTGTGCCCGCGCCGGTCAGCTTGGTATCGTTGGCCGGGGTCTCCCCTGCCTGCTCAGTGCTGAACACTCTTCCCGTTCGCTTCGCCAGGCCAAAGTCCATGAGCTTGGCCCCGCTGCGCGTCAGCATGATGTTGGCGGGTTTCAGATCACGATGAGTAAATCCTGCCTTGTGGGCTTTGGCCAGGGCTTGCGCGATCTGGATGGCATAGCGCAAAAGCTGCTCGCCGGGAAGCGGCCCCTTCTTGAGGCGCTGCTCCAGCGTCTGCCCCTCCACCAGCTCCATTGCAATGAACGGATGCTCGCCGCTGCCAATTTCATAAATAGTGCAGATGTTCGGGTGATTCAGCGCCGAAGCCGCCTGCGCCTCGCGGCGCAGCCGTTCCACCGATTGCATTTTTTCGGAAATGTCGGAGTAAAGAAATTTCAGCGCCACCGGCCGACCGAGAGAAATATCCTCGGCTCGATAAACCACGCCCATGCCGCCGCGCCCAATTTTTTCCTGCACGCGAAAGTGCGAGACCACGGTTCCCGGCGTCACCGGATCGGTGTCAGGCCGCACCGTCGTGTCATTGGCGATCATCCGGGCGGCAACTTCGAACGCCGGATCTTCGATAAATTTTTCCGATTGCTTCTGATGAGCCAGCAGGGAATCCAACTCACGCCGCAGCGCCTGGTCGGATCCGCAGGCTGCTTTCACGAACGCCGCCCGGCGGCCGGACTCCACCTCCAGCGATGCGTGATACAACTCCTCCAGCCGCCGCCAGCGTTCAGCATCCATCATGGTTATTTCCGCTCAGATCGCGCAGCAGCCAGACCTTGGCCAGTTTCCAGTCCCGCATCACCGTCTCGTCGGAAACCTTCAACACTTCGGCCGTCTCTTTGACATCGAGTCCGCCAAAGAAGCGTAACTCCACCACCCGGCCCTTGCGCTCGTCCACTTGAGAAAGACGTTTCAACGCATCGTCCAGCGCAACCAAATCGGCATCCGGTTCCGGGGATATCACCAGCGCTTCATCGAGCGGAAGGTGTGGCGTGCGGCCGCCTCTCTTCTGATAGTTGCGCGCACGGGCAAAGTCGGTGAGGATGCGCCGCATCATCTGCGCCGAGACGGCAAAAAAATGCGCGCGGTTCTGCCAGTCAGTGGGCTTGGCGCGAATCAGCCGCAAATAGACTTCATTAATAAGAGCGGTCGCTTGAAGGGTATGTCCAGACCTTTCTCCGGCCATATGTCGCCGCGCCGCCTGATGCAATTCGTGATACACCAGCGGAGCCAGTTTCGACAGCGCGTCTTCATCTCCGCCGCTCCATGCGCGCAGCAAACCGGTGACGTCTTGAGACTGCGGGGTTTCCAAATAAGCCCCTTAGATTCTGCCGTTTAGAACAGACCGGAGAGGGTAACACAGGCCTTCGCCTTTTCCACCAACGAAAATAAGTGGTAGTGGATCAGTTCAATTTCCACAGGATTAGGACGGTGAGACCGTGGCTGGTATTTCCCCGGTTTTGGCCTACTTCATCCTGGGCAATGGCTTCATTCCTACGAGAATAACCACAGCATCGCCGTCAGAAGTGACGTGGGTGTCGGGGGGTGATAATTTGGAAATAAAGAGTTCGCCATCAACCGATAGGGCCTTTTTTAAGGCCGCCACAAACTCATGTTCCGATGGTGGGCCGCTAATAGCTAGTCCTGCGCGCACGAGGTCTTTGCCCGGCAAATATTCCCAGCGGGCATCGAATACGTTGAGCCGTGGACACCGACTTAGCACGCGCTCAATCTCCATCGCAAGAATCATACCGTCCATATCCAGCATGTACGATTTGATTTTTACGGAGTGGCCCGGAAATCTTTTGCAGGTTGCGAGTAGGTTATCGGATTCCTGCTTGGTCAGGTCTCGTGGCTTGACGAAAGCTCTGAGTCTTAAATTTGCTTGCTCAAGTGAATTTGCTTTTACGCGTGCGGTCTCCGCGTCATTTTCTGCTTGCTTTGCCTCTTTGCGGGCTTGTGCGGCGTCGGCTTCTAGGACGGCTTCCACTTGGTGGCTGGCTGTTCTAAGGTCGGTTTCGACTTTAGAAGCTTCATACTGGACTATTAATTCCCCAGCTACGCCGACGGTGACGAGGATTCCGCCAATCACGGTTTGCAGCAACTTCCACTTAAAGTTTTTGATGAGCTCTCTTACATCGTGTTCATATTCGATTACTAGCCCAACAACAACAAGCAACGTAAAGACTGTTAACCAAAATGACCAATAGTCCAATGTCCGTTCTAGCGAGCTAATCACCCCTTTAAGATCGTCAGATGAGGGCATAGAGCGTTATGAGCGACGGCGGCGTCTCTGTCTCCTGATTACTGCCTTTGCCCTCAAACGCGCCAGCGTCTGAGCCATCCGCCGAGGATCGCCGGACGCTTTCCTTTTGGGATCATCATGCCCCACTATGATGCCACGAGCGGCAATGCTAAAGCGACCCCGTGCAAATCCAAAACTCTGCACTACTACCAATAAGTCTTTCTTTTCAAACCCTCTGCGGTTCAGCCTGGCGAACGACAGAGGAATGTGCGCTTTTGCCTGGACAACCGATGGACACCTGCCCCACGTCATCAAGAAATATTCCCAGCCGTTGCAGTTCTTTCGGCGAATTCCCGCTCTATATAGAGCGAGCCACCCCCGAAATTCAAGGAACCGATGGACTACGGGATTCCGAAGTTTGTGAGGGGGACGACAGGCGCCGCCGGATCGCTAGGTCTCGTCGGTCCTGTCGGCGCCAAAGGATCTACCGGCTCTGCCGAACTGCAGGGAGCGGTAGATCCCGAGGGCGCAAAGAGTGAGGTCGCAGGCAGTTCCACGGATCAGGCGAGGAATTAGCCATATGAGCCGGTGATCGCCAAATAATTTCTGATTGCGTTACAGTCCCCGCCCCAAATTCCCGCTTACACATTAGGCGCCCCTAATGGGCGCTGTTTCTCCCCGTCGGGCCCAGCTTCTAAATCGTCTGGGGGATGAGTCATGTCATTCCGTCGCGCCGTCCTTGCTCTGTGGGCGATGTCACTGCCTTTGCTGGCGCAGCAGGCGCCGCCTACTTCCGACACCTTTGTAAACAGCTCCTCCCCCAACACCAACTATCGCACTAGCGTCATCGATGCCGTCAGATCTAACACCACCACCTTCATGAAGTTCAATCTCGCCGGGGTTCCTACCGGCTCTACCATCAAGAAGGCCACCCTGCGCCTTTACGTCGATGCCGTCACCAGCAGCGGCCAGTTCGATGTCTACAACTTGTCCGCTACGCTGGAGTTGACGTGAGCGACTTCGCTGTAATTGCGTGAGCGCTCCCACCGGATCTACGTCCAGTGTTTCGGCCAGTGCGTTCTTCCAGCAAATCGCCGTAAATTGGACGCCGCCGGGGACCTTAGGGGGTGGTGGAGCGCTCACCGGATACACCGTGACCATGCACGGTTCGGGCAACTCAACCCAAACGGTTGCTCCCGGTACAACCTCGGCTACGTTCAGTGGCGTGAATAACGGTGGTTGTCTGCCCGTGCCGGTCAGTGACCGTGGCAACATTGGGATCAACTCCACCTTCACCGTCACTGCCAACAATGCTCTTGGACCCGGACCTTCCTCGTCGGCCTCCAACGCCATCACAGCCCCCGACAACGTCCTCAATCTTCATGCCTCTTTCACCGCATGCTTCGGTTGCTATTGCACATATGCCGTCACCTTCGATCTGCCCACGAACACGGGTGGCTCGCCTCTCTCGCATGTTGGTTTCCCCCAAACACCATCGGGCAACACATGTGTTCTGCCTTCGTCCCCCCAACCCGTTTTTGTCAATACACTTCCTTCGGGGGCACTTGCAACAGTCAGAGTTGCGCATTTTCTCCCCTTGTATTTACGCAGAACCTTTTTGGCGCCGTCTCGGTCACCGGCCATTAAGGTGAAGTCCCAAATTGGGAATGCCGCGTAGTCACTGTCATCACAAATCTGTCTATACGAAACGTTCCACGCGGAACGTTTTGTAAAGTTTGCACAACCGTGCCAGTTTTCGCGTGCCGTTCCCGCTAATTAGAGTGCACACCTTTCGATGCCCCTTAGGGGCGAATTTCAAGAATGGAGACACTATGAACAAATTGATGGGCAGAGTTCTCATGATCGGTGCGATCGCGATGGT
Source organism: Terriglobales bacterium (assembly GCA_036271375.1). Taxonomy (GTDB): domain Bacteria; phylum Acidobacteriota; class Terriglobia; order Terriglobales; family Acidobacteriaceae; genus DATBAT01. The sequence continues at coordinate 52,178 of DATBAT010000258.1, read as the reverse complement.
GGCCTTGGCGGCGCACGCGCAGGAAGTGAAAGAGAAACCGCCGATGTATAGCTACGTCGCCAACTGGGCCATCCCACGCGCTCAATGGGGTGAGATGGACAAGGCCACAGCAACCGACCGCGCCCTGATGGATAAGAACATCGCCAGCGGAACCATCGTTGGTTATGGCAACGACACCAACCTGATTCACCAGGCGGACGGCGAAACCCACGACGACTGGTGGTCGGGGATGTCGATGGCCGCCGTGCTCAACGTGCTCGACCAGTCTTATAAGAACGGCACCGCGACCTCTCCCGTGTTTACCGCCGCGACCAAGCACTTTGATGGGCTTTACGTAAGCACCTACTATAACTGGCAGCCGGGAACGTGGAAGGACGTCTACACCCACGTGGGAATGTACAAGTTAAAGGAATCCGCGCCCGAGGATGCGGTGGATACGCTAGCTAAGAACCTGATCGTGCCCCTCTTGGAAAAGCTACTGAGTGACGGAACGATTCACGAATACGAAATCGACCTGGAGGCCATCCACACTCACCCGCCCAACACGTTTTCAATCCTCTACATCGCAGCCAACGCGGAAGCACTCGACAAAGTGAACGCGGCGATTCGCGGTGCGATGAAAGCAAGCCCGCTGGGTGGTCCGGCATTCGACGCGGTGACCGACGGCTCGGGTCACCGTGACGAACTGCTTCGCAGCACCGCCACCTTCAAATAGTCCGGAAGAGATCTCTTTATAAGGCTAGTCGCAAAGGAGGGACTGAGTCGTAATAACGATCGAGACACCGGTCTTCGCGTAGGTCCAGAAAGGCTTGGTCGTCCGCTGCGGAGAGCGACGGGCCGCTAGTTCTTACCGAAGCCGGCTTCTTGCAGAAAGTGGTCTCGTGCTGGCTGCGAGTCGATGTGCTCGCATAGAAGCTCATAGAGATGCCGCAGGTTGTCTGCCCGTTGGACTGTGCGTTTTACCAGCACCCCGGCTAGTGGACCTACGTGTCGTGCCAAGCGTTTTGTGGCTTGATCCGTTGCCGCCGGGGTGAGTTCGGCGCGAGATGCGGCATTGGCCGCGGCCGCGGGAACTTGCGGCCCGGTCGATCGAGCACCTGTCCCCGGCGCACTGCCTTTGATCTTTCCGGCAAGAAACGTTCGGCGGTCTTCTGCGCTTGCCACGCTCGTAGAAAGCATCTCGTAGAGGTGGTCCAGGTCGGTGGTTCTGGAGCTTGCCCGTCTCACCGCAAGTCTGGCCAGAGGTCCAATGAAGTTGGCGAGTTGTTTCTCAACAGCACTCAAAGTTTCTTGCTGCCACCCTGTGGGCAGGGGCTGCACGTCCGGGGGCGGAACAGGTCTGGGTGTTGTATCGGGGATGGGAATTCCGGCGAGCGGCGTCAGCTCTGCTACGCTGTGGTCTTCGGGGCGTTGACGTCCGGTTCTGAGATTTGTCGAACCACCCGACGCAGGTAAGTCCCGTGAACTGCGCTGCCCGAACTGCCATGAAGAAGCCCCTGAATCGCCGGCGGCAGGCCGGCGCAACTTCTCTTCGTTCTGCGCGGTTCGCGAGGACTGAATTTCATTGGCCAGTTGTTGGAACTCCGGCGTGTCTCCCAATTCGCGTCGTGCAGACGCTAACTGCCGTTCTGCCTCGTCGAATTCCCTCGCCGCAGTTCGGCTCCTGATTTCTGCAATCTGTTCGCGGCGTTGCGCTTCAATCTGCCGGTCCATCGAAGCCTTCAAATCGAGAAGGCTGCGGTCTTCGGGAAATTTCTCCAGCGCGGAGGCGGCTAGATTGCGGGCCAGGGGCGCGTCCTGCCGGCTGAGCGCGTCGTGAATTTCAAGCGTGGCCTTGCCTACAACTTTCTGCCGGGCTTGTTCCTGTTGTCCGAATTCGGCAACCGCAATCAGGCCGCGCAGACCGGACACCGTAGGATCAAGCTTTTCCGCCTGGCGAAGAAATGCAAGGGCTTCCGAGAAGTTCCCCGCACTGAGGCGTTCCCGCGCGGAGGCCAGTTTTTCCTGCAACTGGCGCGTCTTTTCTCGCTCCAGCAGCTTCGCTTCAATGACCGCTTTGAGGGTGCGCGCTCTTGGCGAATTGCTGTCGATATTCAGCGCCGCTTCGACGGCACGGGAGGCCTCATCCAAGTCGTGGCTGGCGCAAGCCCGTTCGGCTTGGTCCAAAAGCTCATTGACTCGCTTGCCTTGCGCCTGCAATTCCGATATTTGTCCGCGGAATTCCTGAAGAGTCGTGTCGGTATTATCCAGGCCGATCGCCTGATCGATAAAACTCAGGGCCTCGTTGAAATGGCTCTGCTCCAAGGCTTCTTCCGCGTGGGCACGAAAATCCCGGGCGCGTATCTTGCGATGCTGCCTTGATATTGCCTGCTGCACTTCCTTCATCAGCTCGTCGGCGCGAGCGTGATGGCGATCGACGTCCAACACCCTAACCAGTTCCTGCTTGGCGCGGTCAAACTCAGAACCGCGCAAATATTCTTCCGCGCGCTGAATGTGATCGTCGAACAGTCCGCGGCCCAGTTCGTCTTCAATTTGCGTCAGGTCAAATGCAAACTCCGAAGCTGACTGGTATCGTTCGTTCCTGTTCTTGGCCAGCGCACGGGCAATGATGTCGTCAAGCCCCGCGGGATATTCTTTGAGGAATTGATTTAGCGGAGCTGGCGGACTCTTCACGATACGGTGCAGCGTCTGCGCGATACCACTGCCTTCGAACGGAAGTGTCAACGTCAGGAGTTGGTAGAGAACGACGCCGGCGGAGAAGATATCGGTGCGGCCATCGAGTTGTTCGTTCTCGATCTGTTCCGGAGACATGTAGTGATAGCTGCCCATGATCTGTCCCGAACGCGTGTCGTTGGATTGGTCGAGGCGCGCAATGCCGAAGTCAACGATCTTGGCCGTACCGTCTTCAAGAACAACGATGTTTGCTGGTTTGATATCACGATGAATCACGCTGGGTTGGCGGGAATGCGCGTAGTGCAGGCCGTTACAAAGTTGCCGAACGTGGCTGACCCGCTGGCGCAGGCTCATGGGTTGACGGGCAAGCATCGACTCTAAGCTCTGACCGGCGAGATACTCCATCACCAGGTAGGGCCTGCCTTCAAAGTCTCCCAGTTCGTAGACCGTGACGATATTCTGATGGCGGAGATTAGCGGTGAACTGCGCTTCGCGGTAGAAGCGTTTGAGAAGGTCGCCGTGTGAATCGTCCGCGCTGGTGACCATCTTGATGGCAACCAGGCGATCAAGAGAGCTATCGATGGCCTTGTAGACCACTCCCATGCCACCGCGGCCGATCAGGCCTAGAACGTCGTACTTATTGATCTTTTTTGGGGCACCAGGTTCCATGGATCGACGCTCATCCCACCCTGACGGCGGGCCAATTGGTCGGCGCGGCCCACACCGGGATAGCCTCGTATGGTCTCATATTCTGGCCTTTCCCGGGGAGCCTTTTTGTCCCGGCAATGCTGAATGAACCTTGCAGTTTGTGGCGTTGACGGCGCCGGCTTCCCGGATGGCCACGAGGTTCCCTGAAACCGGCGGAATGCTACAATCAACGGCTGCCGCAAGCGCGGCGGAACGTAAATCCGGTTAATTCTTACTCCTGATTCCATGTGCGCTGAGACGCCCCACCCCGAAAAAATCGGCCGTTTTCAGATCGCCGAAACGCTTGCCCAAGGGGATTCCTGGCAGACTTTCAGGGGGATAGACCCGGCCACAAATCTCAGCGTGACCCTCAAGACGGTCACCAAGAACCGGTTGGAGGCCGACGGCGCCTCCGGTCTTGCGGAATTTCAGAGTGAAGCACGCGCTGCCGCCGCACTCAATCATCCGGGCATCGTGAAAGTTCTGGAATACGGGGAGGATGCCGGCATTGCCTTCATCGCAACCGAATACGTTGACGGGATATCTTTGCCTCCGGGCTTGCACGTTCCTTTGCCGGATGCCGTTAGCCTCGGGGTGCAACTTTTGGCCGCCCTTGACTATGCCCACGATCAAGGGGTGGCGCACCACGACCTCAAGCCCGCAAACCTAGTGGTCACCAAGGACGGAAAGCTTCATATCGCGGGTTTTGGGGTGGCGAGGTTCACTGCCGGCACGCCGCAATTCATGTCACCGGAGCAATTTGGAGGGCTGCCCGTAGACCGCCGCTCCGACGTTTTTTCCGCAGGTATTATCTTTTACGAACTGCTTACCGGCGTCAGTCCTTTTGCTGGCCCCCCGCAAGGTTTGCTGGACCGCGTGTGTCATGAAAAAGAAAAACCGCCATCGGCAATAGACCCCAACGTACCCACAAATTTCGATGCGGTTTGCGCCAAGGCCCTGGCCAAAGCGGTTTATGACCGCTATCCCACCGCGTTCTCGTTTTCCAGCGGGATTCAGACGGCGTTTGGATTCCCTGTAAGTCCTGCGGTTTCGAAAAACGCCCTTGCCGCCATCGCGCCGCAAGGGTTCGGGGACAAAAAATCGGGGAATTCTTCCCATGAACTTGAGGCGCTCCAGGTGGCGCACGACTTCAAGTGGGATCCCGATGTCCTCAGCGACGTACAGCACCTGCTTGCCGCCTTTGTCGGACCGATGGCCAGGGTGATCATCAAGGAGGCTGCGTCGCGAACCACAGATTTGGATCGCCTTTACGTTCTGGCCTCGGAGAGTTTGCAAAAGCCGGAAGAACGCAAGGCATTTCTGTCGAAGAGTCCGAGCGCTGCCAACCAAAAAGGCCAGCCAGCCCGGCCACCGTCGGGAGTCCGCCCGGCAGCAATACCCAACGCAGCCAAACCACCTGGCCCACCTGCGGCTCCTCCGGTGCGGCAGTCTTCGCCGGCAGTTCCGGTCAAACCCGTCACGCCTCCTCCCGTTCCGAAGCCAGATGTAAAGCCATCGGCACCGCGGCCGAAAGTTGCTCCGGAGATTTCTTTGCCATTCTTAGCGCAGCCAGAAACCCTGGCCGGCTACATGAAGGACAATCCTCCGCAACTTGAGGAAGTGGTTTACCCCTTCGTTGCCACGGTGCAAGCTTTGCTGGATATGTACGCAGCTAATAACAAAGGAGCGGCTCTCAGCCCGGAAAATGTCTTTTTTGACCGTGCGGGCAAGGCGACGATCCGCACTTCTGCGACGCCCTCGGACCAAGGTTCGGGTTCCGGAATTATTCTGACGTCGCCACGGTATGCCGCTCCGGAAATCTTTGCCGACAAAGGCGGAGCGCAAAGCTCCACTGCCCACGTCTATGCGCTGGGGATGATGTTTTACGAAATCCTGCTGGGAAAGCTGATGTTTCAAAAAACATTTCCAGAACAGCGATCGGATCTGGACTGGCTGCGCTGGCACGGTGACCTGGAAAAGCGAGCCACACCGTTAAAGATGCTACTTCCATCTTGTCCGGCGGCGATGTCGGACCTGGTCGAAGAGATGATGGAGAAGAACGCGGAGAAGAGACCGCCCGACCCTCAGGCGGTTATGGCAAAGCTGCGTCCGGTTGCGCAGCGAGCCAACCGAACGGTAATTCTTAATGTGCGGAAACCCGCCGCTGCTCCGGTTGCGCCTGCGCCCGTGGCGGCAGAGCCAAAACCAGCCAAGAAAGTAAAGGTCAAAGGAGAAGAAACTCCGGTGATCATCTGGATCTTGATTCTGGCAGTCGCCTGTCTCTTAGGATTTCTGATTTGGAAAAATCAGGAACGGCTCTGGGAGTTGATCGAGCCTTACTACCATCGCCTGGTCGGCTTTGATGTTCGAACCTTTCCCTACAATCCCGCGTAGGTGTAGATCAGCAACAGTCCGCCCAGTCCAACCAGAATCAAGAACTTCTCTCCAAAACTGAACGATCCGATAAAAGCAAAGACAGGATTACCGCGTGGCGCGGGACGAATCGGCTCTGGAGGTGAAACCACCACCTGCCGCTCGATACTTGGCAGTGGGGCCGGTGCCTCAGGTGCTTTCGCAGGTTCGGGCGGTGGTGGAGGTTCTTCGAGCCGATAGCTCAGCGTGTAGCCAGGGATGTCAACGGAATCGCCCACGCGAAAGGCGCTGCGGGTTAATCGCGTAAGCCGCTTTCCGTTCAGCCACGTTCCATTGCTGCTCAGGTCGGTTACGAAAACGCGGTCGCCGTCGGTGGTAAGCACCACGTGTTCGCGGGAGAGGTCCTGCCCGTCCAGCAGAATGCCGTGCTCCGCGCCGCGACCCAGAGCCACGCCGCTGGCAATTTCTTGCTTCAGTTCACGGACGCTGCCGTCCGTCTTGGAGCGAATAGAAAGCAGAATCTCCATGGCCTATACCGCGACCTTTCGAAGGTAGGACTCAATCTGTTGACGAAACTTTGGATCTTGCGAAAGGAAATCCACCAGCGATTTCTTGTCGGAAGCCGACAAAGGTCCTGACAAGTTCTGCGAGTCGACAAGTTCCGATGCCGAGCTGCGCACTATCTGTTCCAGCTTTGCGGGATCCTGAAGGTCGGTCTTCTTGAGATCGGCAGCTGCGCCCAAGGACAGACGCGCGGGCTCAGAGGCAGGGGACTCCACCTTACCCTTGACCTCGGAAAAACTATTGTCGCGCTTGGATTCAATTGGCGCTTCGCTTGAAGAAGGAACAAAAGAGCCATAGAACCCCGGCGGCTTGATGTCATCAATACCCATCGTTCAACTGCCGGATTACGCGAACGTCACTTGATCGGACATTTCCATGAGTCTTCGGGCCATCTTGCCCGACTCTCCCAAAGGGTCCAGTGTCAAAGCGGTCTTCAGATGCACGCGCGCTGCTTCTTTATCTTTGCGGAACAGCGAAGCCTCGCCCAGATAGGCATGCGCGAAAGCGCTACGCGAATTTAATTCGAGAGCCTTTTGATAGTGCCGCTCGGCCTCTTCGAATTTGCCTTCCTGGAAAGACACGGTGCCCAGCAGTACCTCGGGAACTTCGCTCTTCGGAAATAGCGTCTGCACGCCCATGAATACGTCGCGGGCGGCGGCGAAGTTCTTCGCGTCGCGATAGATGATTCCCGCTTCCAACAAAAACTCCGCTTCTTCTTTAGAAGGAGCGATAGTCCACCTGGTTGCCATTTGTGACCTCCATTGACCTTCAGTCCCGCTAGGTCATATTGCGAATCGCGGCCATCGACGCATCGTGACGAGCTTTCATCACCGAGGAAGCGGTTTCGAAAGCCTGCTGCTCCATGTTCATCTGTTTCTGCAGTTGCAGATACTGCATGGAGTCATTCATCAAGCCAGTCTGGTTGATGCCGGTGTTCCCGGAAATTGCGCTGCCGATCATGCCGCCGATTCCGGGAGCGAAGACGTTGCCCACTGCGCCAACGATTCCGCCCAGTACTCGCCGGAATCCTCCCGGCTGCTTGGCAGGCGTGGTGGTCTGCAAAATCTGATCAATGCTGTAATTCGGCGAGGATGCCATGCTCAAAGCGCGGTTAATTTCGGACATCGGTTTCGCCTCCTGTTCAAATTATCGGATGTGAGCCGCCAATGTTGCTACTTCTGCTCCGCTGATTTGTCACGCATTTCTGTGAGCATGCGCAGCAGATCCAAAGAGCGTCCGTATGCCGTCATGCCCAATTGGGCGCGTGCTTTATCGGTTTCCGATCCAGACAGGATCACCTCATTCAGCTGGCGGCATGTCTTCTCCACCTTGCTCAGAATGGGGGCTGGCGGTTCATTGGTTAGAATTTTTTCAAATTCCGGAAATTGACGCCAGCCAATGTCGTCTCTTCCCGCCGAATTAGTCTGTCGTGCTTCTTGCCTCATGGCTAAACCTCCCTTAAGACGCTGTAGTATGATGCGTTTCCGATGCTGGAAGAACTACGCCCCATAGGCCTGGAAAACCTGCCCGACGTTATCCGTCTTTTGAACGAATCCTCCCGCGGCACATCGCTTGAATTTCATCTCGACATGTTTGGCTTCCTGAACTTTTCTCGATACTGGAATTTTTCTTACAAATATTCCCTTGTCCGATACGTTGAAGGCGAACCCGCCGCCTTGATGCTCAACTGCACGGACCAAAAAACGCGCTCTGCATACACGTTGTACTGGGGCACGCTGGCCCAGTTTCGGAGCCGGCCCATTTCCGTGCCTCTGTTTGACGCATGCTGCCAGCGGTTGCGCGACGACGGATACGAAACTCTCTACGGCGTCTCCGTCAGCGATCGCCCCGCGCAACGTTACCGTTTCATTCAGGCCTATCCGCAGTACCGGCTCATGGACATGCGGTGTGACCATGCCACCCTGCCCGATCCGGATCCGAGTTTCGCAGTCCGGCCCATTGAGGCAGCACTGCTTTCTCAAATCCAACTTCCCCCGGAAGAGCACCTTCACTGGAGCCAGAGGCCCGCCTTCCTGATGAATGCAGTTCCCATGATCCAGACCCTCGGTGCCTTTTCCGGCGATGAACTCAAGGCCTATGCGGCGATTCTGCCGGAAGCGCCGCACACCTTACTGGATATTCGTTCGCCGGAACAATCCATTCCTGCCGGCTGCGAACTACTCCGTTTTCTCGTCTCCAACTATCGGGCAACTCTTACCGCTACCAACGTGTTCGATCAGAGCTACTCACAACGGCTTCTTCAGGTTTGCGGCTTCGTGGAAACGCGCCGGTTTTCCAGTCTTATCCGCGATCTATTGACCACTACTTCTCCGACGCAACCGTAGCTAACTGGCAAGCTGCGTTCTCACTGGAGCGATTACGCCCAGGGGCTGCAAATTAATTTGCGGCGTAATCTGGTCGTAACTCAAAACCGTGACATCGGGAATTGCGAAATCCAGAAGCTTTTTCACGAACCGCCGAATCTCCCCATCGGTAACGATCACCGGCCGCTGCGCGCTCGCAGGAAGATTGCCGAGATGGGCTCGCGCGGCTTCCAAAACTTGTTGACTCATTGCCGGTTCCATTGCCAGATAGGCGCCGCTGGCGCTTTGCCGTATGGAATTGCGAAACATCTCCTCGATTTCAGGATCCAACTGATACACGAACATCAGCGGGCGGCCTTCGGAAAGCCGGTAGCAAATTTTCCTCTTCAGCCCCGCGCGCACCTGCTCCGTCAAAGCCAGTGGGTCGTGCTCAGCGCGGCCCCATTCGCATAGCGTCTGGAAAATTGCTTTGAGATCGCGTATGGATACTTCTTCTTCGACCAGTTTCCGCAAAATCTCAGTGAGGGTTTGCAGCGACACTGGCTTTGGCACAGTCTCTTCCACCAATGTTGGGTAGTGCTGCTTGAGCGCAGAAACCATCACCTGCACTTCTTGAATTCCAATAAACTCTCGCGCGTTCTTTTTCAGGTAGTGCGCCAAATGCAAAAGAAGAATCTCCTGGCTGTCCCAGACCGTCAGTCCGATTTCTTTGGCTCGCGCCGCTTGATCACGCGGAATCCACGCCGCAGGTTTCCCCGTCGCTGGGTTGGTGGTCTCCTCGCCCTTTAGTCCGTAAATCGAAATGCCGGAGACCGAGTCGTTCACCATCACGGCGTCCATGCGAATCAGGCCGTTCACCACGGGCACCTCGTTGGCCCAAATGGTGTAGCCGCCGGGATCGCCAGGAGAGTTGCCCTTGACCTGAAGCGAAGGGAAAATTACCCCGAGTTCGTAGTAGAGACCGTTTCTCACTCCAAGAAGTTGCTCGTAAAATTTCTTACCGCCTTCGGTTTCAATGTCGACCAACGGGGTCAGACCTTCCCCGGCTTGCAAAACCAGGGGGACGGTGAGCGACATCTGCGGGTCTTGCACTTTCGCGGCGACCACGTCTTGCTGACTCTGTTGGCTCGCTTCCAATCGCATTCTTTGTGCGCGGAAAAGCCCATAAGCCAACGAACCGGTCAATGAAGCCAGAATAAAGAACGGAATTTTGGGTAGGCCCGGGATAATCGCCATGATCGTCAGCAAGCCTGAGGCTACTGCAATTGCTTTCGGCTGGCCCAGGATCTGCCCGGCGACATCCTTGCCAAGATTTGAATCAGGAGTTTCCGAGGCGACGCGGGTGACTACCATGCCGGCCGAGATCGAAATCAGCAGAGCCGGAATCTGCGATACCAGACCGTTGCCGATGGTCAGGATGGAGTAAGTCTGCACTGCCTCCATCACGCTCATATTGTTCATGGCAACGCCAATGATCAATCCGCCGACGATATTGATGGCGGTGATGACAATTCCAGCGATGGCATCACCCTTCACAAACTTCATGGCGCCATCCATCGCGCCATAGAACTGGCTTTCGCGAGCCAACCCCTCGCGTCTGGAGCGCGCGGTTTGGAAATCGATGATGCCCGCCCGCAGATCGGCGTCGATACTCATCTGCTTGCCGGGCATGGCGTCGAGAGTGAAGCGGGCGGAGACCTCCGCAACGCGCTCAGCGCCCTTCGTGATCACAATGAACTGGACCAGAGTGATGATCAGGAAAATGACGGCGCCGACTACAAAATTGCCGCTGACCACAAACATGCCAAAGGCCCGGATCACTTCGCCGGCATCGGCCTTGAGCAGAATTAATCGGGTCGCGGAAATATCCAGGGACAAGCGGTAGAGCGTAGTGAGGAGAAGTAAGGTGGGGAATGAACCAATCTGGGTTGGGCTCGATATGTAGATCGAGACCATCAGGATGGTCACTGCCGCCGTAATATTTATGGTTAGAAATATGTCGAGAAGAAAGGTCGGCAGCGGCACGATCATCAGTCCGATCATGACCGCAACGAGTCCAACCAGGAGCAGATCCGCAAACCGGGTTAGAACGCCGGTGAGATTGCCGCCCTGAATCTCTTTTTTGAGATCAAGCAGCTGCGTCTGGATTTTTTCAATCATGTCCGGACTGTATTGCCACCTCTAGGTCCCTGTTGAATCACAAATGAAAGGTGCCGGACGCCTGGCGGTTAACTCCCGGCGTCCGGCCAAAAACATAGTTCCGTCAGCCTTAGTTGGCCTTGGAACTCGAACCATCCTGCGCCCGCAAGCGGGTTTCGACTTCCTTCACGATCATGCTCAGTCCGCCCACAATAGCGCGTGCGCGGTTTGCGCCCGGGTCGTTGTGTCCCGGATCGAGCGCAAAGGCCTTCTCCAGGTGCGACTTTGCCACATCCACCTTGCCCTGACGAAGCAGTGTTTCGCCCAGGTTAGCCTGCACGGTAGCGTCATTGGGGTTCAACTCCGCCGCTTTGCTAAGGTTGGTGAAAGCGCTCTCCAGGTCCGGGGTCTGTTTCGCCAGGGCGATTGCTCCCAGGCCGGCATAGCCGAGGTAAGACTTTGGATCCAGAGCAGTCACGCCGTCGAACAGGGTCTTCGCGTCGTCAAGTTTTCCCTGCTGGTATTGGTTGTAGCCCAGCGCTGCCAGGGCTTGAATTTTGGTCTCGGGGATGTCCAGAATCTGCCCCAGTGGCTCGCCGGCTAGAAGTCTATCGGCTGTGATGTTTCCGGTTTCTTGAGTGGCCATTATGATCTCTCCTTCACGCGATCTTTCCGATGATGCTCATCGTCATGTCGTGCTGCAATTTAGCGATGGTGGCCGCCATGGTGACTGCTTCCTGATACTTTTGCAGACCTTCCATAGCCTTTTCCTGCGAAGCCGGATCCCCGGCGTTTTTCAGTGCGTCAGAGAGTTGAGCGAAGCTTTGTCCACCCGTTCCTGAAGCGGCTGCACTGCCACCCCCTCCGGATGTCCCGCCGCCCGTCCCAATACCTGGAAATCCCAATCCGCCCAAACCAGGAAATCCGCCGAAACCGCCGCCAAAATTGCCGCCGATTCCACCTGCGCTCCCAGCGCCTCCGGCACCTCCGGCGCCAGCCCCACCGAAAAGAGAAGCGAGGGGATTTTGCATGATCGAACCCAAGATGTTTCCCAGACCGAATGGCAAGGGAAGACCGCCCGCCTGCCCGGGGTTAAATCCGCCTGCTTTGCCCAGCAGATTGCCTAATTGTCCTGCCAGTCCGGTTACCGCTCCGAGTTCCGGATTCATGGCCATGAAACCGCCGACCGCCGTCTGTGCCAGACTGCCGCCCGCCTTACCCAAATCGCCAAGTGCCCCGCCGAAATCACCGTGGACCGCGTCCCCTACAGCCTTGCCGAGGTTACTTACGGTATTTACGGCGCTGTTGATAACGTCACCCATGTTTTTCTCCTTCCTCTATAAGCTTGAGTTATTCAATCTCTCCAGCTCACTACACTTATCGAACCAGCCGCATACGAAGTTGCTATCTAATCAGTGGGCCGGGCCGCCAGCCGCCTGCATACGCCAAGCTGCCCGCTGGGCAAACCGTCGCTGACCGTTGCGTCGCAGGATCTCCAAGTCCTGGCGGGCTTCGTTCCAGCTTTGCAGGGAGCAGTAGGCCTCGCAGCGGCGGCCGCGGGCGTCATGGTCGGCGGGGTTCTGGTTCAGCACCATGGAGAGCTCTCTTACCGCGCGCTGCGGATTGTTGAGCACCATGCACACTGTGGACAGGGCTTTGCGGCAATAGGCATTCAACGGGTCCAGGGTGGTCAAGCCCTCGAAAATGATGCCCGCTTCCTGATAGCACCCTTGCTTGAAAAAGGCGAAACCGCGATCGGCTACCAGGTAAATTTCTTCGTCAGTCCAACTTAACTCAGGCATGTTTATCCTCTGGTCAACGCAACGTTGCGGGAAGTCACTTCATCTTCCATGGCCTGCATGTCCGTGAGCATCTTGAGCATGACCTGGACGGGCTGCCACTCGGCGGGCAAGTCCGCATTATCTGGGGACGACAGTTTCGCGCTGTGCTGCGTGAGCAGATTCCGGTAGCGGAGGCGTTGTGTATCCATATCCCCTAACTCCAGCGTGTTTGATCGCGGTGGAGGGCCGATATGGTTACTTCCCTCAGGTATCGCGTCCAGCCCCAGCTCTGTCTGCCAGGCAGTGGGTAGTTCGACGGCGGTATTTTTGAGCTGGTCGCGAAACGCCACCTTTGGGCCCTGGACGGTTGGCATATCCGACAAAACTTCCGGCTGTAGCGCCGGCAAAACGTAGTCGACTCTCATGCTGTTCTCCAGTTACTCCTCCATAGCTGCGAGTTGGTACACGAAATTGAGGACCTCAGCCACGGCTTCATAAAGGTCTTCAGGAATGTCGTGCCCGACCTCAAGGTCATAAAGGCTGTGTGCCAGCCCAATGTTGCGCACCACGGGGATTTCATGCTGTTTAGCAATCTCGATGATCTTCAACGCCATTGAATCCTGGCCTTTGGCGGTCAGCTGCGGCGCCTGCATGCTGGCTTCGTCATATTTCAAGGCGATCGCAAAGTGCGTGGGATTGGCTACGATGACCGTTGCCTTGGGCACATTGTGGGCGACGCTTTCGTGCATCATCTGTTCGAACAGGTGTTTGCGCATGTGCTTCACATGAGGGTCGCCCTCCATTTCTTTGTACTCCTGCTTTACTTCCTCCTTGCTCATCTTCATGTCTTTCATGAACAACTTTTTCTGGATCATGTAGTCCGCCCCGCCCAGAACCAGAAAGACGCCTCCCACCTTGAACAGGATGCTGTAAAGCAGTTTGCCGGCAACAACGGCGATTTGATCGATCCGCATGCCGACGGTGGGAACAATATCTCGCATGCTGCCTCTGATCACGCTGTACAGGATCCAAAAAACAATGGTGAACTTGATCAGGTTCTTGACCAGCTCGATGTAGACTTTGCCGCTGAAAAACGTCTTCTTAAAGCCCTCCAGGGGATTCAGTTTGTCGAATTTCGGCTTCAGGATTTGGGGAGCGAACAGAGCCTTGACCTGTATGAAATTCGCGGCCGCGGCCGCGGCCATGAGCGCTCCCAGAAGTGGGGCAGAAAGCAGCAGAAACTTTGAAAACGCATACCCCATGCGGGCCAGCATGGCATTGAGCGGCATATCGCCACGCAGGATCACAGGTTGGAATGACTCTTTCATCAGTCCGCCGAGTTCCTGAACATAGGTCCGGCCACCGGCGCTGATCACCGCGGCGGCAGTCACGAACATCAAGGCCTGGGTAAAGTCCTGGCTCTTGAAAACCTGTCCCTTCTCGCGGGCTTCTCGGACTTTTTTAGGAGTAGGCTCTTCGGTCTTTTCCCCAGGCATGGCCTCTCCCTAACTCAGGTGCTGCATGAACTGATGGATTTGTTCGATCATGCCCACAAAGTATTGCGGCATGCGACTGATTATGTAGGACACCGCGAGCAGCACCACGCCCAACCCCAGCAGCGCTTTTACCGGCTGACTTTCATTGTGAACGTGGATCCCGGACGCGACCTTGCCGATTACTCCAGAACCGACGTCCACCAGAAACAGGGCCAGCAGGGCTGGCGCGCTCAGTTGAAGGGCAATCGCCAAACTTTGGCTGGTGTAATGCCCCATCTGTTCCATGGCCGGCCAGGTGCCACCGGAGAACCGGGGAAAATCCAGCAGCGGCACCGCCTGAAAGCTCTCCGCCAGGGCGCGTACGAAATACAGGTGTCCATTAAAAATCAGGAATAGCACCAGCGTCGCCTGAAACTGTAACTGGCCGAGCAGCGAGACGTTGCTTTCCAGCTGCGGAGCAAAAAAGGTGGCCTGGCTCATGCCGCGTCCGTAGTCGATCATGGCGCCCGCCATCTGCACGCTTTGAAAAATGATCTGGGAAAGAAAGCCCAGCGTCGCGCCGATCAGACCTTCCTTCACGAACAAACACATCATGCGCAGCGCGTTCATCTCACCCGGAACTTCCTGCGGAACGACGCTGCCAAAAAGCAGCGCGCTCAGCAGAATGGCGAGACCCATCTTGGCGCGCCCCGGAACAGACTGCCCGCCTAAGAAGGGTGAGAGCGTGATCGCCGAAATCAGACGGGCCAGCAACAATCCAAACATCACTACCGAAGTGCCGATATCGGTGTGAATTCCAATGCTGTTCAGGATGTGTTGAAGAGCCTCAAGCATCCGCGGTTCCTCAGCGCACGTTCGGAATTGTTTCGAACAGGGTGATGGTGAATTTGACGGTCTGGGCCAGTATCCACGGTCCCAGAATCGCAATGGTGACAAACACTCCGGCAAGTTTGGGGACGTAGCTCAGAGTCTGTTCCTGAATCTGTGTGGTGGCCTGAATGATGCTCACCACCAGCCCAATCAACAAGCTAGCCAGCATGGGACCTGCCGACAGAATGAGGACCAGCATCAGGCCCTCACGCAAGATTCGAATGATGGTTTCGACGCTCATGTGTAACTCAGCACCAGACCGCGAATGATCAGGAACCAGCCGTCCACTAGCACGAACAGCAGCAACTTGAAGGGCAGAGAAATTACCGTGGGTGAGAGCATTTGCATTCCCATCGCCAGCAGGATGTTGGCGACCACCATATCCACCACGATGAAGGGCACGAATAGGAGAAATCCTACTTCGAAGGCTTCCTTCAGTTGGCTGGTGACGAATGCCGGCATCAGCACTTGAAAATCTTCCTTGTCAGGCTTGGCGATGTTCAGAGCTTCAGGCTTCGGCGGAGGCGGAACGGACGGGGCCGCATCTGTAGGCGGCGCAGTGGTTGCGGCTTGAACCGGGGCAGGAGTCGCTGGCGCGGCCGGTTTCGCCGTATTGGCCTGCTTCCGTTTTGCGGCGCTCAACTCCAGGCGAGCCGCCAAATCCATGAATAACTGACGGTCCTTGATCTGGCTGTGTCCGGACAAGAACCACCGCAAGGGTTCTTTGGCTTTGGTGCTGGCATCATAGAGGCTCTTCACGCTTGCCTCGGAGAAGATGTCCTTCGTGTTTGAGACTGAGCCAGCTGCATCGTACATTTGGCGCGCCACCGGAACCATGATGAACAGGCTGAGCACGAAGGCCAGCCCCGTAATGATCTGGTTCGGGGGTACCTGTTGAGTTCCGAGTGCGTTTCGCAAAATCGAAAGCACCACTGAAATCTTCACGAAGGAGGTCAGCATGACGAGAACAAAAGGCGCCAGTGACAACGCGCCCAGCACGATGACCATCACAATAGGGTTCGACATCTGATTGCCACCCTGAGCATGGGCGACGTGGGGAAACAGCAGAATCGCGAGATAGAGAAAACGCTTCATGCGATTAAGCTCCGGGCTGGCGGCGCGAGTTGGATACCCCACCCTTTTGCATCCAGCCAAGGACTTGCCGGAAATCCTTCCGCGGTACCTCTTCGGTTGGTGAACTCTCCAGCATTTCCGCAGCGTTCTCGGGAGCAATTGTTGTGAGGTATTCCATCTGGTTCTCTGACGTGCCGATGAGGAATACCTGGGAGCCAGTCTTTACCAGATAGAGCGTCTTGCGCGCTTCCAATGGGTAGCGCGCGACGATTTGAATTGGCCCGGAATTGTTTGGACGTACGCCTGACAACCAGGGCAATCCGTAACGCAACGTCACGTAGGCGAGGACCACCACTCCAGCCAGCGCCAATAGGACTTCCAGATAGCTGCCGACCTGCGAACTCACGGAGGTCAACTGGGCGGCGGTGTCATTGGCGGCTTGCAGAACAAACACAGCCATCAGGCGGTTCTCCAGCGCAGTATCTTGACCGCGAGGTTGCCCTCTACGTCCACCAGTTCGCCCTCGCCAAGGACTTTGCCGTTCACCATCAACTTGACCGGAGAAATCTTGCTGGCGCCCAGTTCGACAATCGCCCCCGGGGCCAGGGATTGAATATCGGCGAACGTCATTTCCTTCTCTGCGACAATCACATGCAGGCGAAGAGGCAATTTTTCCAGAGCGGGTTTTGCCATATCGCCAGCCGCTTGCTCGAAACCTTCCACGGATGTAGTCCTCTCAAAATATTTATCGACCTTGAGGCTGGTGAAGTTGCTTCCTTCCGGTGAACCGGTCCAGCCCTTGCCGAAATCGTTGGGAAGTAGGAGGCCCGTGCCGCGTTCGGCAACCAGGATGTCCCCCAGGCCTATTTGCGAGATTTCTTCCCGCGAAAGATCTACAAATCCGGCCGATACCGGAAAGCTCCACGCCAGACCGGCTGGGCCTTGAAATCCGGAATCGGCGGGCATTGTCAGCATTTGCGAGGAGAAAAAATCAAACGGCAGGAAAACCCGGCAGTGTCCCGACAGGCCGGGAACGCCGACGGCAAAGCTGAGAGATATTCCCCGGCAGGCATCGCCTTTGTTGCGATTGCTTTTCATGAACGAGAATTGCAGGGGAAACTTTAGCCGTTGGTTCAGGCGCTCAAGAAGCGCCAGAAGAACAAAACCCAGCAGAGTGTCGTCTGCGGGGACCGATTCTTTGACCGCACCAACCCCCAATGGGCCAAAAACACGCTGCTGAAGGCCATTCAGCAGCGCGGGACTCACCTCCAGCAAAGCGCGCTGCCCATCCGGTTGGGCGTTCACCACAAAGGTCCGCCAAAGTGGGGGCGACATCTGCAGGAAGTCGGCGCGGGTCGAGGGCAGGGAACGGAATTCCCCGATCGACACCTCAGGCTCCGGAGTCCAGGATTCGCTCACCATCACCCGAAACCGGTAAGGGAAAATGGTGAACTGATCTCCGTTTCTTAGCCGCTGCCGCTCTTTTGTCAGGATCTTCTTTTCCCAGAGATAGGTACCGAGTCCGCCGCCTAGATCCTCGAGATAAATGCGGCCCTCGCTGAGAAAAACTCGCGCGTGTCTGCTGGAAATCGCCTTGTTGGCAAGGGGAATATCGTTTTCCGCGTCGCGCCCCAGGAACAACTCCCACTTAGCGCCGAATGCCAGCGTCTGCTCCTGGAATTTGGCGTCGACGAGGTGACTCTGAACCAGCGATAGTTGCGGACCGCCGGGACGCTCCACCAACCGGCCGAAAATCTCCGCGACCCATGATTTCCAGTCCGACCCGCCGATGCCGGCGCGGGCGTACCAATTCCACAGGAGCACCTCCTGAGAACTCAGCAAAGGCAGACTATCGAATGGATGGCTCATATGGGATCGCGCCGCAAATTCCGGGTGCGGCTATCGACCCCCGCGTTGGCCGCCGCGTTGGCCGCGGCCGCCGAATTGCGATTGACTTTTGAATTCTCCGGACTCGCCAGCTTCACTCGGCCCGTTGACGCGAATCACCGGCTCGTTCATGCCTTTATCGGTAAACGCCTGCGACAATGCGGCCACGTTTCTCTGCAAAATATTGGTCACCTGGTCGGAAGTACTCTGAAACTGGATCGCAATGGCTCCGTCTTTTCTTTCCACCTGAATGTGCAGCCCCTTCAACACGTTGGAGTTCATCTCGATATGAACTTCCTGCCGGCCCGCGGCGTTTACGCCGACCGTGATTTCGCGCACCAGTTGTTGAAGCTCCACCGGCAGCGTCACTGGCTGCTTGCCTTCAACCTGCGCTGTCTTGATTGGCAACTCGGTTTTCGGCATTTGACCCGGTATTAAGCCGGCAGCGGCGGGGTCGAACACGGCTTCCCGCGACGGAGCGCCTTTACTGGGAGACTCGTCACCGTTGTTATTGCCCTTCTTCTTCGACAGCAATTGGGAAAACGGGGATGCCTTATCGTCTTTGGACTTCTTGGCCGAATCAGCATCGTCAGCCGGAGAATTAGCGTCGGACACAGGCGGTTGCGAATCTGTGATTTTCATGTCTGGTACCTTCTGGTTGAGTACAGAACGTTACCGACTTCGTCTAGTTCCAGGTCCTCTTTTGCTTGCAACATTCGGCGGAAACGCTCTTCCTGTTTGGCCCGGTGCTTTTCCAGAACTTCAACTTCCCGCCTGGCCTCTTCCACTCGCCGTTTTGCCTCTTCTACCTGCGCCTTGCAATCTTCGATGACTTGCCGTTGCGCAAAAATGTCGCTCTTCGCGTCTTCAATCTGTTGTTCCACGACTTTTACGTAGGCTCGGCGGTCGGCCACATCGTGCGCCGTTGGCGGGCCCTGTTGGGTGGTGGCGAAAAGCTCGCGGCGCAATTTTTCGCGCTTTTCTTCCAGATCTTTTTGCTGCTTCTGTAGTTCAAGCAGCCTGGCCTCTTGCGCCTCCAGCTCTCGGTCGCGCCGCAGCTTGTCGTTTTCGCAATCTTTTCTGATCTGCTCCTTCTGCTCCAGCAACGGTCGCAGCCGGTAGGAGAACTGGGTCATGACACATTCGCCGGAAACATCTTTTTCAAGTTGTCGACTGCCCCGGCAAAATCCGATTTTTCGTCCGTCGCCTGCTTCAGGAATGCATTGATCTCAGGCATTTTCGCGATGGCGTCGTCGACGCGCTTGTCCGTACCGCCCTTGTAAGCTCCCAGAAGAATTAGGTCTTCATTCTTGGCATAGGTGGCCATCCGGTCGCGCAAATCCCCCGCGGAAACCCGATGCGATTTGTCAGTGACGGAGCTCATCACACGGCTGGCGCTTTCCAGAATGTTGATCGCGGGATAATGATTGCGCGCGGCCAGCTCCCGCGACAGGATGATGTGACCATCGAGAATCGATCGGACTTCGTCGGCCACCGGTTCGTTCATGTCATCGCCCGCGACCAGCACGGTGTAAATGGCGGTAATCGAACCCTTGTCGGAGTTTCCCGACCTCTCCAGGAGTTTGGGCAGTTCGGCGAATACCGAAGGCGTGTATCCTGCGCGGGCTGGAGGCTCTCCGCAAGCCAGGCCGATCTCGCGCTGCGCTCGGGCAAAGCGAGTGACCGAATCCATCATCAACATCACTTTGAGGCCCTTGTTGCGGAAATATTCGGCGATGGCGGTGCCGACATAGGCAGCTTTCAGGCGCACCAGGGACGACTCGTTCGAGGTCGCGCACACAATCACAGAGCGCTTGACGCCTTCGGGTCCGAGATCCTGCTCGATGAAATCGCGCACTTCGCGGCCACGTTCGCCAACCAGCGTGATCACATTGACGTCAGCCTCGGTGTTTCGCGCGATCATTCCAAGCAGAGTGCTTTTGCCACCGCCGGCAGCCGCAAACAATCCAATGCGCTGGCCCTCTCCCGCCGTGAGAACAGCGTCGATGGCGCGAACTCCCAGAGAAATGGGCCTGGTAACTCGCTGGCGCTTGAGGGGATCGGGAGGATAACCAAGAACCGGGAACTCTTCGGAGCAGTTCAGAGGTCCCTTGGTGTCTGCATCCATGGGCTCGCCTAATCCATTCAGCACGCGGCCCAGCAAATTGTCGCCAACCTTGACGGTCAGACAATTTCCCGTGGGGATGACTTCGCTGTGCGGACCCACGTTCACCAGTTCTCCCAAAGGCATGAGCAGAACATCGCCGTCGCGGAAGCCGACCACCTCAGCTTTTACCGGAACAGAGGATCGTGGATTCTTGATCAGGCACAACTGGCCGATCCATGCTTCGGGGACTACAGCTTTCACCACGAGACCCACAACTTCCTTGACCCGCCCGCGAACCTGCACCGGAGAAGCCTGTTCAATCCGGTCGAGGTAGCCGCGAATATCGGTGACCTTGTTCGGCATGTTAGTTGGAAGAAGTGCGGCGCAGCAGGACGTCTTCGAGGCACTTCAGTTGCGTTTCAAGACGCGCGTCGATGATGCCCAGTTCGCTTTCGATTACGCATCCGCCGGTGGGCACGGTGGTGGATGACACGACCTCAATCTCGCTGCTGGGGCCCAATGCGCCTTTGAGGCGATCGACTTGCGACCGCACGATGTCAGCCTCGCGATCGTTTACCTGGATCACCAGCCTTCGACCTGCCCGGGTTGTGGTGAGAGCCTCCCTGACAATGGCAACGATCGTGTCCGGGTGCAGCTTGAGTTGCTCTCCGATAATTTTCTCTGCAACGCGCACCGAGAGTTGAAGCATGGTTTCTTCCCAATTCTTTGTTAGCTCTTCCGAACGTCGGGCAGCCTGCGCCAGAATGTTGTTCCACTCGGCGAGACCTTGCGCGCGACCTTCCTGCCGGGAAGTCTCCAGAATCGCGTCCCGTTGACGCTCGGCGCTTTCGAGCAGATCCTTTGCCTTTTCCTGTGCCTGGGTGACTACGTCCTTGGCGTCCTGCGTGGCTTCGTAAGCCTCCCGCTTCAAAATCTTGGGAGACGAAAAAGCCATCCTTTCCGGAAGGCCATCGGCTTTGAGGATTTTTTCACTCATGTTGGTCTGCTAACCAGGACGTACACCAGACTCTTATCGACGGCGGCATATCGTCGAGTCTAACTTTGATCTGCTGTTCGATTTGCCCACGCGTCGCGATGTACTCTTCATCGCGCAACCTGGCCCATCGCCGCTGCAGTTCAGGTCTGGGCACATCTTTCAGTTCCTGCAAAAGAGCTGTTGCCTGCGTCTTCAGCGGACCGTCCAAAAGAGCCATCATGGGCTGCAACTTTTCAGGAAACTTTAGCAGCCCAAGATAGCAAAATACTTCCAGGTTCAACTGGTCCTCGCCATCTTGACCGGAGTTTCAAGCTGCGGCTTGCGCGTCGCCGCCTGAAGCTGATCCTCCAGGCTTTCGATTTTCGAGCGCTGGAAGCGGGCCTTTCCCGCCAAGGCCAAACAGCCGAGACTGGAGATCGCCAGCAAAACTAAGGCAGCCAGCAGGAATTCCTGGTTCCCCAACATGGGAATCAAGCTGCGATCCATGGTCTGCTTCGGCTCGATTTTCTTATAAACCACTACGACATTTTCCGGCTGCAAGCCTTCGACCGCCCGCGCCACCAGCTTTTTTACGTCTTCCTCTACCAGAGGCAAGCTAGCCCCGCGGTACTTAATCAAAACCGAGGCGGTAGGCGGCATGCGCTCGCTCTTGTCCAGCAACGGATTCGATTCCGGCATCACCACCAACACATGGGCGTCGACCACGTCCGAAACCGATTTCAACGTCCGGCTGATCTCTCCCGAGATGCCCATCAGCAGACGCGCCTTTTCTTCCCCCGCCGTCGGAATCATGCCCGAACTCGCGAACACATCATCCAATCCCTTGTCCTTCTGCCGCGGAAGGCCATTTTCTTGCAGCACCCGCCAGGCGCGCGCCAGGTTTTGGTCGCCGCCTCGGATCGCCACCGTCCATTTCTCTTCGCCCTTTTTTTCGCCTGTAGCTTTGCTGGCAGAGGCGTCGATGCCGTTTTCGTTTAGCAACACGACAATTTCCTGCGCGTCGCGTTCGCTAAGTTCCGTCTGCAACTCATGCGTCATACAGGCGGTCAAAAACAGGAATGCGCCCGCCACAATCAGCAGCTTCGAAAAGTGTTGCCAGCTCAATCGATCCTCGATTCTTAAACGGTATGCCTAAACCTGAGTTTGCAGAATGGACTTCACTCCAGAAGTCAGTTGTTCTATCGCCTTGCTCATTAATTCAAGGTTCTCCGACATCTGGTACAGCTTGTTCTGAATGCCCATCAACTCTTGCGGACTCTCGGTGCCCTTGATCGAATTCACCAGCTTGCCCGTCTGCTGAAATTGGTTGTCGATACTCGTCAGCCGGTCACGAAAGGGTTCAAACGCAGGCGTCTTGGGCAGGGCATTCACGCGAGTAGACAACTGGGTGATGCCCTCTTTTGCTCGTTTCATGTCGGGTCCAAAAACCTGGTTTGGCTTGGTGGTTTCCAGACGCTTCGAAAGTTGGGTCTCGAGGACTTTTTTCTGCTGGAGGGAAACTTGCTTGGCTTCCGGCGGAATGTCGACTTTTGCCGCCTGCTCATCCTGCAGTCGCGAGCGGACTTTATCGAACTTCGATTCCTGGGTTTTTGCCGGGCTGGTCTGGTCCTGTTCGCCTACGGGTGAAATTCCCTTGCCACGGACGCTATTAATTGTTGGGTCTACCATGACATCCAAATTATCGGAGAATTCCAGAAATGGTTGCTGGCGAAGGTGAAGCCGGACTACCCCAGATTTGGTTTAACTGTTTGCGCAGCATTTCGAGAGACTTCGCATGGAGCCGGCACATCCAGGACTTGGAGTAGCCGAGCTTTCGGCCCGCTTCCTCCAGGGTCAAGCCTTCGAAGTAGCAATGCTCCAGGATTTTGCGGTTCATCTCCGGCAGTTGCGCGAGAGAGAACCGAATGTGCTTTTTCTCCTGATTGCGGACTGCGGTTTCTTCCGCGGAGGTTTGCCCCTCGTCGACCGGCTCTTGCGGTAACGCGTCCAACGAAAGCATGTAACAGGTGACAACGCTTCCGGTCAGGTCTTTTAAGTCTCGTAACTGGGCATCCGCAGAGGAAGGTGGCGCCGATTCCCCGGCCGCGTCCTTCATGTATTCGTTGGCGGCCATTTCGAAACGCATCTGCTGATACTGGCCCCTGGGATACCAGCCCGTCTTGCGCAGTCCGTCGTAGACCGCGCCTTTAATGCGGTAGTAGGAGAAGGTCTTGAATTGCACGCCTCGCGTACGGTCAAAAGCGTTGGCAGCCTCGACCAAGCCAAGCTCAGCCCACCCTTCCATGTCTTTTTTCTCGAGATCGGGCGGCAGCCTGCGAATTACTTCCGAGGCGATTGCGTGGGAGTATGAGAGATGTGACTCGATGAGCCTGGCTACTTCCGCCCGGGCAGGCGTCTGTTCACTGTCCTCAAAATTCGCGCTTGCAGTGTTGGGCCGGGACATCGGTACGGCTCCTGGCTGGAACTAAGATCACGGAGCTAGAGGACAGCATTTACTGCTATCGCCTCCCCCAAGGCGATACCTGACGCCACGACTCGCAGAAATCGAAGTCGCGGGCGAAATCCGGGCCACGGATTTACCACTGAACCACGCAGTTGATTGACCGCTGATTTTTCCCAAGCCGGGAAGAAAAACTGAACGTAAAACAGTGCCGGACCCTGTTCGGCAACGGCAGTGTACACCAAGACCGAAGCCCCAAGGCAAGGAATAGTTTCGTGAATTTTCAGGTCAATTCTGAAGCGCAATTTTCTGCAGTTCTTCTTCGCTGGCTAGAGGCAAGGTTCTCCGGCGTACATACACTTGACACTGGCACTTCACATTAATAGTATCGGCCACACTGAATTCGCCGGACTTTGCCTTTTCCTCCGCTGAGGTCCCGCGCAATCAAAAATTTCATGAAGCTAGCACGCATTTTCGTTGGACTGCTGCCGTTACTGCCACTCCTCGCGGCAGCGCAAGCCATCGGTACTCTGACGCTAAAAGATGCGCCTGTGCGCCTTATCCGCGGCACAACGATCTTGCAAGCTCCCGAGGGCATGCGCCTCCGAACGGGCGACATACTCGAAACTGCCGACAAAGGCTTCGCTCAACTTGAATTGAACGATGGAAAGATCATCGCCCTCGGCAGCAGCACGCGCCTGCTGATCCTGGGACGCGGCTCGCAGGAAGGCGAACTGGTAATCCTCACGGGATGGCTGAAAGGTGAAGCCAGCGCCTGTACGGCCCCCTGCTTGTACGCCAGTCCTCGACTGGCCGCTGCCAGCAAGGGAGGAACGGTCCTTCTGCATTCCACGCCGGAAAGCTCGGAGGCCTACTTCGAATCCGGCGCAGGGACGGTAAGCCAGGTAAATTCCGCGGGTGGAAAAACGTCGCCGCTCCCCGCCAAGCAGGGGCAGTTCTTCGCCCGGCGGGCGGGAAAGAACGTCGTCCCGGCGGCTCGTCCCGATGCGGCGTTCCTAGAGGCGATGCCTGTCCCGTTCCGCGACACTCTACCCTCGCGTCTGGCGCGCTTCGCCGCCAAGGCGGTCGAGCCCAAAGTCGATCGCGAAGTGAACTATGCGGACGTCGAGCCTTGGCTGAAAATTGGTGTCGCGTGGCGTCGCGGCTTCGTCGAGCGATTTCGCTCCAGACTCAACGATCCAGAATTTCGCCGGGCGATCGATGCCCACATGAGCAGTCATCCAGAGTGGGACCCGATTCTTCATCCAGAGAAGTACAAACCAGACACGGCCGAATCCACTGCACCCCGCGGGAGATAAAACACATGAAACTAATGGTGAAGTTCAACCTCGTTCTACTCCTGATTTTTGTCATCGGCTTCGGAGCGGTGGGATACATTTCGAATCGGTTGCTTCAGCGGAACGCCGAACAGGAAATTCTCGAGAATGCGCGCATCATGATGGAGGCGGCGCTGGCGGTGCGCAGCTATACCAGCACGCAAATCAATCCGCTGTTGAAGACCCAGATGAAGTACGCCTTCTTGCCACAATCGGTCCCGGCATATTCCGCCAACGAATACTTCGGTCAGCTGCGCAAGAAATTTCCAGATTATTACTACAAGGAAGCGACCCTGAACCCGACCAATCCGGTCAATCGCGCGACCGATTGGGAGGCTGACATCGTCCGCTACTTCAGGCAATCGCCAGACAAAACTGAACTGATCAATGAGCGCGATACTCCCAACGGCAGAGTGCTCTACATTGCCCGCCCACTGAAGATCAAAGACCCCAAATGCCTCGACTGTCACGATACCGCTGAGAATGCGCCCCGAACACTGATTGAAAAATACGGTAGCGATAATGGCTTTGGATGGAAGGTAGGCGACATTCTCACCGCGCAGATTATTTCCGCTCCCATGCAGTTGCCGATCGAGCGCGCCCGTACCGCCTTCCGCGGCTTCATGGCCTCACTCGCCGGAGTCTTCCTGCTTATTTTTGTGGCGCTAAACGGAATGCTTGCGCTCCTGGTGATTCGGCCAGTGACGCATGTTTCCGGGATTGCCAACGAAGTCAGCTTGGGAAATATGACCGCGCCCGAATTCCAGGTATCAGGCAAAGACGAAATCGCGGGGCTCGCCAACTCCTTCAACAGAATGCGCAAGAGTTTGGTGGAAGCCATCAAGATGCTGGAAAACGGATAGACGTCAACCGACGTGACATCAGGATCGTTCAACGCGAGCTTGCTTGACGGTGATGGGTCCGGTCTATAGATTCTTGGAGTCGGAAGCGAAAACGATTCATAACGGCCTAGAGGTTGGAAGATGCGCACAGTCGGGTGGGTATTGGCA
Organism: Terriglobales bacterium; assembly: GCA_036271375.1. Classification (GTDB taxonomy): domain Bacteria; phylum Acidobacteriota; class Terriglobia; order Terriglobales; family Acidobacteriaceae; genus DATBAT01. Next base: position 26,419 of record DATBAT010000258.1, on the reverse strand, counting down.
CTGGCCCTGGGGGCGGTCTCGGTTTGGGCGCAGGAACCTCCAAGGAAGCGCGTCGCCGTCTTCGACTTCGACAATGCAGCCGTGCAAGGCAGCGCCCGCCCTTCTCCTTTCGCAGATAACAGCGCTCCCAACATCGGGAAAGTAGCCGCCGATCTCCTGATCACAAAGCTTGTCCAGGAAGGCAAGGTTAGCGTGATCGAGCGCAATGCTATCGACAAACTTCTGGCGGAGCAAAATTTCACTAACACCGACCGCACCGATCCCCTCACGGCCGCAAAGCTGGGCAGAATTCTTGGAGTGGATGCCATCATCCTGGGGACGATCACCCACTACGATTATTTCGACAAGACCACCGGAGGGGGGACCGGTGGGCGCTTCGTAGGTTTCGGCGGCAATGTGATGAAGACCAAGCATGACATCACCGCCAAAGTCCAGATCAGCACCCGCCTGGTCAGCCCGGACACAGCGGAGGTATTGGCGGTGTCTCAGGGCACAGGCGAACTTGTCCGCAAGGGCGTAAAAATCGATGTCCGTGATATGAGCCAGATCGCCATCATGACCGGGGCGACCGCGAACAACCCGCTGATACACGATTGCATGGACAGCGCCATCGCACAGCTCTCGTCCCAGCTCAAGGAGGCGTTCCCCAAACTGCCCTTACATGCGCCTGTGATCGACGGTTTGGTGGCCGACGCCAGTGGAACAGGCCAGCTGATCCTGAACGTCGGGGCCCATGACGGGTTGAGGTTGGGTGATCACTTGCAGGTGTGGCGCGCGGGACGGGAAATTCGGGACCCCGCCAACAATAAAATATTGATGCGGGACGACACGCTCCTAGGCGAAGCGGTCGTGACCACGGTGAACGACATCTCTTCCGTCGCGCAATACAAGGGCTCCGAACCCGTCAAGGTCAGCGACCTGGTCAAGAGCTTTCCAAAATTGCGCTAGGACTGTCCTTGGCTGCTCCAACCTAGAGTAGCCAGAGTCCCTGCCTCGTGAAATCGATTACCAGTGGAAACTCCAACCTACCGTTCTCGTGGAATCAATTTTCAAAACCTTTCCACCCCGAACATACAGCCATCTTGCTCGTTATCAACGCGCCGAAAGCCGCCGAGGTCGCAAATTCTAAAATTTCATTTGAAGGAAAAAGGGCGCGGTAGGCGTACCTGCCTGGACGAGTGCGGACGGCAAAACCGTGTACTTTATGTTTTCGGGTACACAAAATGCCTCAACCGCTGCAAGCTTCACCTTCTTACAAGGCAAAAACCTGGATGTCTTCAGCCACATCAACGCCACAATAACGCTCCACTAACAATAGGTGGGCCTCGTCTTGAAGTGCGGGCTTCAGGAGGAGGCCACGAGTTTGTCGAACTGGTTACTTGGCGCCAAAAACCTTAAACGAATTCTCCACCTGCCCTTTGATTCCCGTTTCCAGGGCAAAGAGGCTGCCCGCTAGCCGATCGCCGGCGGAAGCTCCAGCAGTAGCGGTTGTGACGTAGAGAGTAGTGAGTGCCGGGCCGCCGAAGGTGCAGGTGGTTATACTTTCCGCCGTCATTTCAATGACGCGATCAATTTTTCCGTCTGGAGCGACCCGTACCAAGCATGAGCCACCGAAACGGCAATTCCAAAGAAACCCTTCTGCATCCACAGTGGAACCATCCGGAAGACCCCGCGAATAGTCCGAGAAGAATGGCTTCTGATTGGAAATTTCTCCCGTCGTCGCATCGTAATCATAGGACCAGATGATGTTCGCCAGCGAATCGCCGAAATAAAACGTTCTCCTGTCAGGGCTCCAGGCAAGTGTGTTTGAAACGCCAATGCCGGAACCGTGCGACGATACCTGCCCATTTGGATCGATTCGATAAAGAACTCCTTGTTGACCTACGACTTCGCCGCTTGAACCGTCTGGGTTCACATTGTTGCCCATCGAACCCGCCCAAAGAGAACCTCGTGGATCAGCTCGCGCGTCATTGAGCCGCACCTTCGGCCATCCGTCGAGTTCAAAGCCGAAGGACCGCCGCGTATCGGTTGCGGGCTCCCACAGGATCACGCTGGATCCCAAAACCACGGCAAGAACATCTTCACGATCGGTGAGCACCATCGCGGTTACTGGCTCGTTGAAAAACCAGCTACGTACACATCGGTCATTGGGTGTGAAACGATGGATTAAGAAACGACTGATGTCCGTCCAATACACGGCGGAGTGTGCCGTATGCCACACGGCTCCTTCTCCGACCCTGTCTCCAGTTGGAGCTGCGCAAATCGGGTTCAAGATCATAGTTTGTTTGTTCGTCCGAATTGAGTCAACCTGCTAAAGACCATCGCGTTCGACAATTCTGTAGTCAGCACCCCGGAAACAATCGCGCGCAGTTTTACCTTATAGCGAGCAAGCGCCTCCCAAGATTGAAATCCCCATCACCGTATCCCGCAGCATCCTCGCCAGAATCTGCCCGAATTTTCGCGAAGGCTTAGGAAGACGGCGGCGAACTGCTACAAGTTCCGGCTTTGTGAGCTCCCCAAAAGCCTGAGAGAGCGCTGGGCTTAACGATGCGAAACAACCCCTTTGGAACCCATTCAATCTCGGTAAAGGCAAGTCTCCACCGATCCACCGGACCCATAACGCCGGAGCGGTACCATTTCCCATCGGACTCAATGATTTCGCCGGCAAACCCTATGTCCAGCGTCTTTCCATGAAACTCCAGGTTGTAAAGTTGGGCGTCATTTTTCAGAAAATCAGTGGGATCGTCGGAAAGTATGTAGTGCCAATTGCCCATCATGATCCACTGATTGGTATTCGGGTGTTGCATGACCGTCAAGCTTTCTGAGGTGTCACTGCCAAATTCACTGAGGCAGTCCACCGTATATCCTCCCTGCCGTTTTTTGGGGACTCGGGGAAATTTTGCGCATGGCCGCAACACTTTCCAATTCAGTAAGTCCTGAGATTCGGAAACGTAGGCTCCAGCGAGGCCGTCGACCTCAGCTCCGGTGGTGTACATCAGCCACCTTCGGTTCTTCTCATCGCGCACGACGTTCGGATCGCGGCCGGGTACGCCCAGGCCCTTTACTGGATCAGAAACTTTTGTCCAGCGGGTGAGATCGTCCGAAACTGCAAGGCCGATGGAACAAGCGTCATTAGGGGCATCCAGCAATTTGCCGAACGTACCCCGCCTGTCATACTGCAAAGGGCGTCTCCCCCGAACGCACCCTGCGTAATACATGTAGTAACGGTGGTTCGCCGCCAGGCAATATGGCGCCCAGATCATGTCCTCGTCGTAGGTATTTTCCCGTTCCGAAGGATGCAGTACGTGTCCGCGAAGCTCCCAGGATTTAAGGTCCCGGCTGATACTCCAGGAAAGCGACTCTTCATTTCCGGAATAAAGCCAGGCGAGGCCAGAGACTCCACTGATGGAATACAAACGCCACCAGCCGTCACGGCGCACCAGCGTGTGATCTTTTATGTATTCGCCGGGCGGGGCATATCGGCAGTCGGTTGGATCAGCGCCTATTGCTGAAGGCATCGCTGGCGCGGAGGACGTACCCAGCCACGCCCCACATGCCGCTGCCCCCGAAAGTTTCATAAAGCGCCTTCGATGCATTCGAAGTTCTCCAGATTCCAAATTGGATGATGAAGCAGGCAGTTCTGTTGTGGCTTTTCGACTACCGTCATCGCGGTCAACTAATTACCGCAACCTAGTAGCAGTCCGATCCTGCGAGCAGGCCTTCTCAAAAAGGTTTCTGGGATCAAGTTCCAGCTCGTGCTCGAACTCAAAGAGATTCAACTTGCGGAGTTGATCCGGCGGCCAAGATATAGGAACGCTTTTTCTGTTGTCAACATACCTGTTGACTTTAGCCTCCAAGATTTTCCGTATCGGCCACCATCGTCCGAAAACTCTTCGGGTAGTCCAAGACGCCTTAGCTCTGGTCCAGAGCAACTACATTTGTCTTGACACCAACATGTGACCTGAATTACCGTTCACGCCGGGCTGCGAATGTCAGCACGATTGTTGACAATAAAGACAACAAGAAACGATGAGAATCCCTCGCAGCCTGATGTTACTGCGTCCCCTAGGGAGGAACTTAAATGAAGTTGTTCTCTGTTCGATTTCAGTTTCTGGCTGGTTTGCTGATACTTGCCTCGTGGTGTGCTCCGGTAGCGCGAGGACAATCGGTCTCGGGATCAATCACCGGTCAGGTCACTGACCCCAGCGGCGCTGCAGTCGCCGGCGCTGCCATTAAGGTTGTGAATGTTCAGACTGGCGTGGAGTCGATAGGCAAGAGCAACGGCTCTGGTTATTTCACTGTCTCCAACCTCATTGTCGGGGCCTACCGAGTAGATGTTGACGCCCCGGGATTCAAGGGTGCCTCCCATTCGGAAGTTCAAGTCGCCATCGGTGCGGTGGTTCGCCTTGACGTCCAGCTTCAAGTGGGAAACGTTAACGAAAAAGTTACGGTGACAGGAGAGGCCGCCCAGATTCAAACGGAGAAGGTCGAACTCGGGAGCACGATTGATCAAAAGGCTCTCCAGTCATTGCCCTCCGAGGGACGCAATCCAACGCGTCTAGCTGGAATCCAGGCTGGAGTGATCCTGGACAATGGGAACGAAGGCGTCCCCAGTACTTCCGGTTCCGCCAATTACACTTTTCAAGTGAACGGGGCCCGTTCGCAGATGAATCGGCAACTGCTCGATGGCGTCGATGACACGGAAGGTGTGAGCGGTGCGGCCGCCATCGTCCCCTCTACAGATGCCCTTCAAGAGTTTCAGTTGGTGACCTCTAACTACGATGTGGAGTTGGGACAGGTCGCCGGGGCAGTTCAACTCTTCACCACGAAGGCCGGAACCAACCAAATTCACGGTAGCGCGCACGAGTTCAATCGTGTAAATGCGCTGTTCGCTGCGAATCCATTTTCCGAACCCAATGGCCCCGGACATTTTGTCTACAACCAGTTCGGTGGAACTCTGGGCGGGCCAATCATCAAGAACAAGCTTTTTGCCTTTGGCTACTACGAAGGCTATCGGGTACGTTCCGGGGGCAATGCGCTGACCACCGTACCCATTGCGGCATTCCGAACCGGCGACTTCAGCAGCCTCGCCGCCACCAATCCGATCTACGACCCCACAACCGGCGGGCCTGGGGGCGTGGGGAGAACTCAATTTGCCGGCAACATCGTCCCCACTGACCGCCTCGATCCTATTGTGCAAGCGATGCTGGCCAAGTTGCCGTTGCCCAATCTTCCGGGCACCGATAACAATTTCATTGCGCCGCAGATAAATCCTTTAAACCAGAATCTGGGGACCATTCGTATCGATTACACGGCCACCAGCGCAACGCAGGTCTTTGGCCGCTTTACCCGTCAAAAGGCAGACCAGAGTTCGGTGGTCCCGGCTTATGGAGTCATGATTTTCCCAGGAAGCGCGGTCTCTCGTGGAAATCAAAACAGCGCTGTTGGGAACATTACGCATGTGTTTACCCCGAACCTCGTGCTCGAGGGCCGGTTTGGATGGACGCTCAATCAATGGAGTCAGGACGCGCCCGACCAAAATGCCACGACGTCTGCGGACTTCGGAATTCCCGGCCTGAATGATGCTTGTTCGGCTTGCGGCGGTTTGGCCGGATTTCAGATCGGAGGGCCGGTCGGCGGTTTTGCATTCGGCAACAATGACCACTCACATCAGGTCGACAATTACGGAAGCTATAATTTCGTCGAGATCGCTACCTGGAATCATGGCCCTCACAGTTTCAAGTTTGGCAGCGATACATTGCTGGCCTGGCGTGACCGGCGCGACACCTCTTCACAGGGAGATTTTGGTTGCGGAGCCGGTATTTGCGATAGCAACGGCTTCAGCCAGAATATAACCGGAAGCGCTGCGGTCGCAGGTTCCGGTCTATCGATGGCTACATTCCTGCTGGGGGATGTCAGCAGCTTTGGCCGGGTGATTTATGCAACGGCGCTTCCCGAAGCTCACAATACTCACCAAGCATTTTTTGCCCAGGACACGTGGCACGTTACTCCCAAGTTGACTTTGAATCTGGGCGTGCGCTGGGACTACCTCGGGTATCCGACCTCGCCCCAGAAGGGCGGGATCGCAAACTTCAACTTTACCAACACGAATACAATCGTCAGCAATTTCGGGGACACCAGCGCTACCGCGGACGTGGAACAAAATCACAACGCATGGGCTCCTCGTGTGGGCTTTGCCTATCGGGTCCGTGACAACACGGTCGTTCGCGCGGGCTTTGGACGCACCTATGCCATCGGCTTTTATGGAGCGAATTTCGGCGCAATTACCAACGACTGGCCGAATGCCACTCGGCAAAATGTTAAGCAAGACGATATTTACCAACCCATTCTCAGTCTGGCGGGAGGGCCTCCAGCTTTTGTGTCCGGCTTCGACATCCTCGAAGCTGCGGGAAATCCAGGGCAATATCCCACCCCGAATTCCACGGGTTTCGGTACGAATTTTCACAATCCGGAAAATTCCATCGACCAATGGAACGCGACGGTCCAACACCAGTTTGGTAACGACCTGACGGTTTCCGCATCCTATGTCGGTAACGCGGTGCGGCACATGTTCTATCGTTATGATGCCAACGCCGTGTTGCCAGGGCCGGGCACCAGTTTGGACGCGAGGCGTCCGTATGCTCCTTTCGGGTTCCTGACCAATGCCTACAATCAGAGCAACCAGACCAACAGCGGTTATCAAGGTGCGCAGTTGCAGGTCCAGAAGCGATATTCCCACGGTCTGATGTTTACCAGCGCGTTTACCTACGGCCGGTCCTACGACTTCGGCTTGCACAATGCCTTTGATCCTTTCGACACCAATGAATCTCGCGGTCCGCAGGACAATGACCGCAGGTTTGTACTGGTGTTCAGCCACGTTTGGGAGTTGCCGTTTGGTAAGGGCCAGGCGTACCTCAACAAAGGTGGCGTGACCAACGCAGTTCTCGGTGGATGGCATATTTCGGGAATTGAGACGGTGGAATCGGGGCGCCCATATTCCGTTACCTGGGGCGACACATCACAGCTCAATTCGGATTGCTGCACCCTGGTGGCTGACATTACAGGCGACCCAAGTGTCTCGAATAAGAGTGCAAGTCACTGGTTCAATCCAACGGCATTTGCGCAACCGGGTCTATACCTCCAAGGAGATGCAGGACGGAATAGCTTCCGAGGGCCAGGTTTCGTCGGAGTGGACTTGTCTCTTAGCAAGACTTTCCCCATTACCGAGCGGGTCGCCTTCGAACTGCAATGGGAAGCGTATAACGCGATCAATCGCAGGAACCTTTCCCAACCAAACGGCACCGCGGATTCGTCCACTGCCGGGCAGATCTTCGGGATAACCGGCACCATGAGACGAATGCAAGTGGGTGGTACACTTCGTTTCTGATGCGGAAGTTGGGTGTCCTGCTAATCCTTCTGATGGGCTGTGTCCTTCGCGCGCAGCCCTATTCAGATCCTCTGAAAGAAGGAATTGCGCTGCTGCAGAAGGGAGATGTTCAGCGCTCCCTTGCCTTACTCCATCAGGCGGTTGAACTCTCCCCTAATTCCGCCCCCGCTCACAATTACTACGGCTTTGCTCTCGGCAGAACCGGCGCCGTGCAGCAAGCGATTCTGGAATTCCACGCAGCCCTCGCCATCGATCCGCAGTATGCGGAAGCTCTCTATAACCTGGGCACGGCACTCAGCATTGAAGAACAATATACAGACGCCATTTCGAACTTGAAGTCGGCTATAGCTCTGCGGCCGGAATTTCCTGAGGCGCAATTCGAGTTGGGAAATGCTTACGCGGCGCGCGGGGAAACGAGCGATGCCATTGAAGCGCTGCAAAGAGCCATCCGCCTTCGTCCGGACATGGCGGCGGCCCACACTCAACTTGCAATGCTCAACTCCAGCATCGGTAATACACAAGGCGCGGTGGAAGAATTTCATCGCGTGATGACGCTGCAACCGGCGTCGGCGCAAGCCCATAACAACCTGGGAGTGGCGCTGGACCAGAACGGTGATCTGGCGGGGGCGGTAGAAGAATTTCAAAAAGCTGTAGCCATTGATTCGAAGTTCGTGCCGGGGATCTTGAACCTTGCGCAAGGCATGCGCGATAAGGGCAATCTTCCCGATGCCATCGATAACTATCGGAGGGCGATTGTTCTTCAGCCGAACTCGGCGGATGCGCATGCCGATCTCGCGTTCACTCTCAAACGGGTGGACCGTCTACCGGACGCGCTGAAAGAGGTCAGCGCTGCAGTTCGTATTTCTCCCAACCTCGCCCGAGCCCAATTTTATTACGGAGAGATTCTGACGCAAATGGGCAAGCGAGAGGAAGCTTTGCCTCACTATGAAAAAGCTTCGAAGCTTAGTCCGCGGGACGCGGAGTTCCGGCTAAAGTATGGGAGCCTGCTGGCAGAAACCTCCCCGGTCGAGGGAGCGCAAGAGCTTGAGGCCGCAACTCAACTTGCTCCAAAGAGACCCGACATCCTTAACGCGCTGGCTGCCGCTTATCGAAAAGCAGGGAACGAACCGAAGGCGCTCGAGACATTTAAGCAATCACGCGAAGTCTCCACCGTCGTGGCGCATCGCACCGAAGCTCTGCTGGAAACCAATAAGGCAATTGACTCATTGAAGAAAGGGCAGGTGGCGCCTGCGATCGAGTCTCTGCATGCTGCTTTGGCAGCAGATCCGGATTTTGCCGACGCCAATCACTACATGGGCATAGCGCAAAGCGCACAACAGAACTGGCCCGAAGCGAATCGCGCCTTCCTCGCCGCTGTGCAGGCCAGCCCTTCGAATCCTGAAATTCATTTCAACTATGGAATTTCCCTGGAGAAACAGCATGACTGGGACGGGGCCGTGCGTGAATTCGAGTCGGCCACATCTCTTCGGCCTGGGCAAGTTTTAGTTATGTGCCAACTCGCCGGTGCTTTATCGCACGCGGGAAAGGCTGACCGCGCAAAGGAGGAATTTCGTCATGCCAGCGAACTTGGTTCCTGCACGCCTGCGGACCGCGCCAGCAATTCTCCAAAGTAGGGATGCAAGGTGTCGAACGGCGAATGAACGGCTTCCGTCCAATCATCCGTCAAATACTCTGCGCGTGCGTCCAGTGTTCGATGCTCAATAGCGATACGCGCAAACCACGTAAGCCCTAATCTGGTTTCAACGATTTGAGAATGAATTTGGCTCTCCGGGCACCATCAGTATTCGTTGAAAAATCGAGCACGCGTCGCGCATTCCTGCGCCAAACTCTGGCGATGGGTTGTCTCGCCGCTTTACCTACACTTCCTGCCTTGGGCGCTGCGCCTCCGTCAGGTTTTCCTGTCTCGTTTGAAGATGTCGCAGCCAGTGCGGGGCTTTCCCAAACCACAATCTACGGCGGAGTCGCGCACAACAGCTATATTCTCGAGACCACGGGTTGTGGCGCCGCCTTCATCGACTTCGATAACGATGGATGGGTTGACCTGTTTCTGGTTAACGGAACAAGATTGGACCTACCCGAGTCGCAAGTCTCATCCAGCCGTCTGTTACGTAACAACCGGGACGGTACCTTCAAAGACGTGACCAGGCAGGCCGGTCTCAACCGCATGGGGTGGGGGCAGGGCGTCTGCATCGGCGACTATGACAATGACGGCTTTGACGACATCTTCGTCACCTATTGGGGACAGAATGTTCTCTATCACAACAACGGAGACGGCACTTTTACCGATGTTACGGAGAAGGCGGGTTTGTTGACGAAAGGAACGCATTGGGGGTCCGGATGCGCATTCTTCGATTACGACGGCGACGGTCGGCTGGATCTTTTCGTTAACAACTACATCAATTTGGATCTCAAGACCGCTCCACTGCCGGGAACCGGCGCGTGTGTATTTCAGGGACTTCCCATCAACTGTGGACCACAGGGACTACCCAGAACCAAAAGCTACCTGTTCCACAACAACGGAGACGGTTTTTTTTCCGATGTAACCGAACAAAGCGGCATCGGCAAGGCGCCGGCAAGTTACGGTCTCGGCGTGCTGGTGGCAGACTTTGATAACGACGGCCGCCCGGATATCTATGTAGCGAACGACAGTGACCCGAGCTTCTTGTTTTGGAACAACGGCGACGGAACCTTTACTGAAGCGGGTCTGGAATCTGGCGTTGCAACCAGCCGCGAAGGCCGTAATCAATCCGGCATGGGCGTTTCCGCAGCTGACTACGACGGAGATGGCTTACTGGATATTTTTAAAACCAACTTCTCGGACGATCTACCGAATCTCTACCACAACAAGGGCAAACGTTTGTTCGAAGATAGTCCCGAGCTTGCAGGCGTGGCGTCCTATTCCCGCTTGTTGGGTTGGGGGTGCGGGTTCTTCGACTTCAACAATGATGGCTGGGCGGACATTCTGTATGTGAATGGACACGTCTATCCCGAGATCGACTCGCTAAAGGGCTTGTCGCACTATAAGCAACCGAAGGTCTTGTATGAGAATTTGGGGAATGGGAAATTCCGTGATGTATCCGCCTTGGCGGGTTCCGCTATAACCAATCTTTCGAGTTCGCGGGGCTGTGCGTTCGGAGATTTCAACAATGACGGTCTTATTGATGTCCTGATCAATCCCATCAACGCCATGCCGCAACTTCTTCGCTGTACATCCCGAACAGGAAATAATTGGATCACCATCAAATTGGTTGGAGTGAAATCAAATCGGAGTGCTATCGGCGCCCGCATACACTGCGCCACGGGAGACCGCCATCAAATTGATGAAGTCCGCAGCGGCGGGAGCTTCTACTCGCAGAACGATTTAAGGATTCATTTCGGGCTGGGCAAAGCAAGTCGCATCGACCAGATCGAAGTTCATTGGCCTTCCGGACAAATCGACCGATTGGCGGATGTAGCAGCAAATCAAATTCTCAAGATAGTAGAAGGTAGCAAGGCCGGCGCGCCGGCGAACAAATGAACCGGCGCATCAAAAAGCGCTGGGCGGTGGTTATTTTTGCCTTCTAACCCGAATCGTTGCCAAGCTCAAAGGCAATCCAGCGGGCGAAGGGAAATGTCTTTCGATCTGCGACAAACTTGAGCGGTCCCTGAAACGCCAGTGATTTTCCTGCAACTGCGCTGGCGCGCCTTGAAACCTTACCGCCTACCGACATCGCATGGTTCAATGCCGGACGGCATCCCGCTCAAGGGATCATCAATAAGCGATACAACCGCTGATGCTCTGGCTACGAGCGGCGACAACACCATCACTGCCATCTCGGTTGCCGGCGACTCAACCAGCAACGCTCTCGAAAAAAGCTATGGCAAAACCGTTCGTGCTCTCGGGAGTTCTGCGCGCCGTGTAGGAAATGCCGTGCGGCAGGAAGCGAAGCCAGAGGCAACACACGCAGAATAAATTTTTCGGCTATTGCGCTGGCGGCATTGATGAGAGTCCAGCTATTTCGGGGATCTCGCTTCTCTCGAAGGTTCCCGGCTGGTCAGCTCGAGGTTTATCTGCTTCTACGTATTTCTTGTATGCGCCAATCCAGTCGCTGGCGATGTCACGTTGTGCGGTCGAAAGCTCAATCTTTCGAGCGCAAACCATTTCATGCAGGCGATCTTCGAGATCGTCCTTGGTGTAGGCGCTCCAGTTCTTTGCGCCGAAAGGCTGGGGCCAAAGATTCTTGATGTCGTCTGCGCCGCCTAACTCAGGGGTGATGAGGTAGTCGACTTCGTAGTCTTCGGGACGGGCGTTCGGGATTCCATATTCCTGGAAGACTTGCTGTTGAAGGGCAACAGGTACCGTACGATTCTTATCGCTCGTTCCGGCGCGGCAAATTTCGGTGAATGACACGGGTCGAACGGCTCCGGGTGTGAGGACAGGATTCGGTTCAAATATCACCCCCATCGCCGAAACATTTTTTGCCGCAAAACGAATTCGATGGCGCCACAATCCGAGGCTCGCCAGCATGAGCAGAAAAACCGCTCCGCCCAGGTAGGCTACACGCCAACCTGAAAAAGCAGCTTGCAGCTGTTCCAAATATCCGGGCTGCGTTTTGGCTGCATCAGCAAGTCGAAGCTTGAGCAACGTACGGGGTCCGGACGGAGAAGGAATTCGCGAATTGAGATCCTGATTGGAAATCTTTACGAATTCGGCGATTACGCCATCAATTTCTGCTCGCCGGGTTCGGCACGTCCAACATGCTGCCAAGTGCTTTTCCGCTGCGGCCTGACGGACTGATTCGAGTTCGCCGTCGGCAAAGCTCAACAACTCTTCATCCGGGATGTGGTTGTTTGTGATTTGCATCTTCTATCTCCCGTCTGCCCGCGCCAAACGTGCCAGGGAACGCGTCAAATACTGCGAAACGCTCCCCAGCGAAATACCCAGGACCTCGGCGATCTCCCGGTAGCGCAATCCCTCCGCACGCAATCGCAGGCAGTAGCGGTCTTCGTCGGGAAGTGCGTCAAATACAGAGATCAGGCGCAAGCGACGTTCATTCAGGACCAGTTGCTCCTCAGCGTTGGGAGCAATATCCGCCGGTTCGCTTGCCGGAGTTGAATCCACTTGCTGTTGCTGTCTGCGAGAGTCGTAGCATCTTTTCAATGCAAGATTGTGAGTGACGCGGAAGATCCAGCCGCGAAGGTTTCGGCGCGAACGGCCCTGTTGCAGGTGTTTGAAGAGCGCAAGAAACACCTCCTGAATCACGTCTTCACAGTCATGAGGAGGGAGACGGAACGCCAGGCTGTAGCGAAAAAGCGAGTCGCGCAGCTCGTCAAAAAGCCCGATCACCTCTTCTTCAATAGGAGTCGCTGCAAGAGAGGGCGCTCCCTTTACGGCTGGAAGGGGAAGCGCTAAGACACGATCTGCCGACTGTTCTGGCATGCTCGAAACCCTGTACATACTACATTCTCTTCGTACCTGTTTTGTTCAAGGAAAATTGCCGGCAGAAAATTTAGGCTGAACAAAACTGGCGGTTGCGGAATATGCAACCGAGGATCGATAAATTAAATGCCCCGAACGACCCAGAAACAAGCCGTCCGCGTTTTTCAGCGCCTTAGCTTGTTGTTTTCCTCGCGCAGCATAACTGCTTTTGTCTTCTTCTTTTTCTTGTCGACTACATCTTCGCTCCGGGCACAGATTGAAATTGGACGATTGGCCGGTACAGTCTCTGATCCCACCGGAGCGCGGGTGGCTCGTGCCGATATTTCGTTGGACAACCCCCTCACTGGCCGTCAGCTCCGCACCTCCAGCAATACTCAGGGCAAGTTCCGCATCGAAAACATTCCCTACGGTGCTTACATCCTGCGAGTGACCGCATCCGGCTTTGGTGCTTCAGCCCAGGATGTGAATGTGCGCTCCAACATTACGGTGCAAAGCGACATTAATTTGGCCGTCGCGTCTTCCGGTTCGGAGGTCACGGTGCGTGCGGATCTGGTTCAGGCGACTTCACCGCGGACCGAAACCGTGATCGACGAAAGTTTTATCAAGCTCGCCCCAACAGTAGTACGGCGCGACCAGTTACAGGCTTTGATCTCCACTACTCCGGGCTGGAATACCGAAAACGACGGACTGATGCACATCCGGGGAGTAGATGATGGCACGCTCTTCGTTGTAGATGGCGTGCCCACGCCGGACCGGGTCGACGGCCTGTTTGCTGGCTCTTTCAACACCGACGCCATTACTTCGATGGACGTCATCACGGGGAACATCCCGGCTGAATTTGGCGACAAATCGGGCGCGGTAGTTGTCATTCAGCCCAAGTCCGGATATCTCAATCCATTCAATGGCACACTTGCCCTGGGCGGTGGAAGTTTTGATTCGCGCGATATTTCCACGACGCTCGGCGGAGGAACAGACAAGTGGGGATTGTTTTTCGCCGGCTCGGGACATCAGTCCGACAGGTTTTTAGATCCGGTCGATCCCCGCAACTTCAACAATTCGGGCGGAGATGTTTCCCTCGATATTCGCGCTGACTGGCATCCCACGACGAACGACATACTCCGGCTTGCCGGAACCCTGCAGGGCGCAAATTTCCGCGTGCCGAACAATGAGGACCAGCAAGACGCCGGGCAGCGCCAACGGCAGGAACTCCGCCACGACCACGAGTCTCTCTCGTGGCAACACACCGTCTCTACCAATACTTTGTTCGATATTGCATACTTCCGCAATTTCTTCCGTTCCAACCTCATCCCCAGTGAATTCGATACCCCGATCAGTGCCCAACAGGATCGGCATCAGACCCGCCAGGGGACCGTTGCCAGCCTTTCGCATGTGACCCATGGCCACATCATCAAGGCCGGCTTCGAGGTTTCGAATATCGCCATTTCCGAATTGTTCCGCTTCGCAGTCACCGATCCTGAAGCGGCCGAAGAAGCTGAAATCAGTGATCCGGCGATGGATTTCACCCCCGACAATCCGTTTCTGTTCGTAGGTCATGTTTCGCGGTGGGCGCAAGGCGTTTATGGGCAGGATGATTTTTCTCCTTTCAAGAACCTCACCCTGAGTTTGGGAGTTCGTTTTGATCATTCCGATCTGCTGATCTCCGATCATCAGGTAAGCCCGAGGATTGGAGCGGTTTACTACATCCCACGCACGCGGACGGCGATTCGTGGCTCCTTCAATCGGCTGTTTATGCCGCCGCAAGCCGAGAGCCTTCTCATCGCCAGTTCCGAGCAGGCGCGCGAACTTTCGCCGTTTGCGGATTCCGGCGGCGGAGCTGACATTCGGCCGGAAAAACTTTCCTCATGGGAAGTGGGCTTCGCTCAGGAGCTTCCTCAATCCATGAAATTGAATGTAGCCTATTGGTGGCGGCGATTTAAGAATATCGACGATCCCAACGTTCTGCTGGGGACGACCATCATCTTTCCAAACAGTGTGGCGAAGGCGGAAGCTCAGGGGCTGGATGTGCGGCTTGACGTACCCATCCGAAAAGGAGTTTCCGCATACTTCACCTACACCAACAACGAAATCGTGGAGATTGGGCCGCTTAACGGAGGTCTTTTTCTCGACGATGACTTTATCGAAATCGGACCGGGAACCCGATTCGTTCCCGATCACGATCAACGCAATGTTGCGTCTTTCGCGCTCGCTTACGCGGCGGAGCGTCGCGGATTGTGGGCCTCTTTTAATGGAAGATACGAGAGCGGGGTGCCCCTGGAACTTCCTGACCTCGATGATGACGCATTGCACGCGCTGCCCGGCTCAAATTTAGTTAACTTCGATACCGGCAGGGTGAAGCCCTGGTACGTTTTTGGATTGTCGGGAGGAATGGATTTGGTTCGGAGGGAACGCTTCGCGTTGGCAGCCCAACTCGACCTTCAGAATCTTGCAGATCGCGACTTTGCCTTCAACTGGGGTAATCCGTTTTCGGGCACTCACTTTGGATATCCGAGGCTGATTTCAGGCAGCCTGAAATTCACTTTTAAGAAGTAGCTTGGCCGCGATGGCCGACCGTGCCTGAGTGCGTTGTCGCCTCTTCTAGATATCCAGCGCTAATACGGTGTTTGGCTCCAGGAAGAACGGAGGCACGATGGCGCAGGTGTTCGACAGCGGAAGGACTTCCTCAGGCAGGTCAATCCCCAGGACGTTTGCCATAAATTGCCGCCGCTTTTGACACCGGTCGAAACATTCCGGCGCTGAGTCTTTTAAATTCGCTCTCAGCTCGGCATCGGCGATTACTATGCCGTCTTCCATCCGGGTGGAGAAATACTGCTCTGACGCGGGGATTACATCGACTTGAATCGCCATGCCTGAGGCCAATGGAATGTCGGAGCCCTTATAGATGGGCGAACTCATCCACTCGTCCAGGTGGATGAGGTGGCCGGGGTTGAGGTAGATGCCGAATTTCTCAAAGGGCAATCGATTCTGAATTAGATCGTAAACGGCGTGTCCAGGATTCCCGGACTGCATGAGGCCAAACCATTCCGCCATCACTTCGAAGTAAGGGCCGGCGAATGACGCGACATAGTCTTTGGCGGTTTCTGGCAGGTCAGCGGCGGACTGGGCAATCCAGCCTGCGCGGCAAATATTGCTGCCCCAATAGGCGACGTTGAAAGCAAGGGGCTGGCCGCGGCGGATTAGTTCTCCGCTCGGCCCGCATAGGCCATACTTCGAATTTTTCCCTGTGCCAAAAGTGACGTGGCAACTCAACGGATCTCCGTTGAGGCGGCCGGACTCGATTATTGAATGGTCGGTGACTTCTTCCTTCAATGCGAAGATCATTCGCTTGACAGCTTCTGCCGCTTGGCCGTTGCTGTACTCGAAGTATGCTATCTCGCTCACGCTGCATCGCGCGCGAAGGCCAAAGCCGGGATGCATGAAGATGTCGGTGGTGTTGGTGACGTTCTCGTAACCCGCCAAGTCGCGCAAGGTGTCAGCCAGGTAGGACGGAATATCTAACGCTTGTGCTGCTTTCGCCTGCTCGCTTTGCGAAAAGTACTTGTATCCAACGGCGCCCACACGGGAGCCTTTGCCGATCCCTTCTTCTGCCAGAATCTCTCGCAGCGGTCGGCTACGCTCTCGCGGTTGGTCTAATAGAGAAAACGATTGGAATCGTTCATGCCGCACTTGCCCCGCTCGGTAAAGAGAACTGAAGCCCAGATAAACTTCGCATTCGTTGCCTACGAGGATGAGTGGCTTGGCCTTTATGCCAACGATCAGCAGGGCCTCTTCGAATCGGGGATCGAATCCGGTGAGATAGGCCAGATTGGCGAAATGCTCACGATCGGCATAAAGGACGATGTGCGTGAGCCTCTTTTCCTGCATCCGCTCGCGCAGAGCGGCGAACCTGGCGGCTAACTTATCAGCAGACGGAGGCGGCGGAAAGGCAGCGACGCCGAACTCCGGCCATTCAATTTGGATTAAGCGGTGTTTCTTCGATGCGCGAGCCATCCTAAATTCCTCTTTAGACTTTGTTATACCGCAAGAAGGCGCAGCGGAGATTCGGCGGATATTGTCAGCGGCTCTTCGAATCTAAGAATGATGGTCGCTCCTTGTTTGCGGGGAGCCACCTTGATAGCGCGGGGTCCCGTTTTCACTGTGATCGACCCCGAAACCGGTCGCGGCCATGACAGTACCATTTCCTGCACCACAATAGTTCCGACTACGGGCTCTAACGAAAAATCCATTGACGAACCTTTTGAGGTCCGTTTGACCTGACCCCATCCTGAAGGCACCGACCAGAAAGATTGGAACGGTTGGCGCACATCGGTAGGTGGCGTGACGGTGAGCCGCTTGTCTATTGCGTCGTATTGGAACCCTGAAAGACCTGGCACGGCTGCCCAACTGGCCATGGCGCGGGCGTAGTGGCGCCCGTATTCTGTTTCGGCGTATGGATTTCTTCTTTTCCCATCGTGCCTTTGGCGAATATCTTCTATGACCTGAACTCCCTGCTCCGGCATGCCATGAGAAATCATCAGTGAGGCAGCTTCGTACTCCAGGCCAGTCCAAACCTCAGACCAGTAGGGCGCGGTCATCTTGGGTCGGCCTCCCTTCGAGTAATCGCAAAGCACGAGCGCGGGCTCATCATTCAGCGCGTAGGTCCGCTCGTTGGAAACGTAGCGATACAAATCAGGCTTCGAGTTGTAGCGAAGGATGGATTGCAGCGTCTTGCGAATGTGTTCTGGCGAGAGCAAATCGCCCAACCCAGCGACGCTCGCGATAAACTGGCCGGCCAACTGGTCAATGTGACAACCTGCTCCGAGTTGGAATTTGACATTGGCTAAAGCGTCTTTTGCATCGCTATCCTCGTCGTGCTCTGGAAGCAAGTCCGGCGCAACTTCATCGATTGAGATTTTGCGGATTTTCTGAATATAGAACTCGCCGTTGAAAAGATTGGCGTCAGTCCATGCGCTGCCCCGCTGGAAAAGGCTCACACATTTCGCACTGAATTCAGCTTCGCCGACGGCGCCGGCCATCACCGCGGTGGCCTTCAGCGCCGCCAGATACCAGGTTTCGCAAATTGGATTGGGCCCGTAGAACTCGACGTCATAAGTGTTGTGCTGCACGCCTTCCATGACGCCATCCCGGTCACCGTCCCATCCACCCGGGCGCCACGCGTATTCAATGGCGCGCTTCGCTCCGGGCCAGTGTTTGCGGAGCCAGGCGGTGTCTCCGCACAAGCGCCAGTCAAAATACAGTTTGACGATTTGTCCCATTTGACCGTCGGCTGCACTCTCGCCATGTTGCTTGCCCGGGGGAAGGCGGTGGCGAAAATCCATTTTGCCGGTGGCATCCATGGCATAGCCGAAACTGGTTTCGCGAATAGAGCGCGCCAGCGAGGGGAACACCCATTGTGTGGCGACGTCGTAGTTCCAGACGTGGGTGCAGGTGCCGAATCCAAGGCCGCCGTTGTCGCCGCAACCTTCAAAGCCATGAAAACTGCCATCGGTAATGCGGAAGCTGGTGTTGGAAACCAGCGTACATAGATTTGCGGTGGCTGCGTCCTTCACGGAATCGGGCAGCGTCGAGTCGCGGATTGCGGTTACGAAGCTTCGCGTTTTCGCTTCCAGGTCCGGCAGGTGGGCAGCGACATATTCCGCGGCCGCCCATGCGTTCTCGAAGCGCTTGCAGTAATAGTTGCCCAGTACGACGTTCTCTTCACCCTTGGGCGACCTCCAACCGCTCCACGCAGAAGTACGATTGGGGAAATGCCAGGTGAATAGAAACCTGAATTCGCGCGTCTGCCCTGCAGGAATGACTTGCCGCAACGAAACCGAAGCCATCGGCGACTTCGAGACGCTTTCCTCCTCGCCAAGTCTGCCGGTCTGAGAAAATTCATCGAACCAGAAGTACTCGGCCCGCGTGAATATTTCGTCCTTGTGCCAGTAAGTCAGCCGCTCGGTCTTTGTCGCTTCGCCGGGCAACGCCGCGAAGGCGAACGATCCTTTCATCGGATTCGCTGGATCGAGCGAAGGATCGGTCATCACAATTCCGGCGAGACCCAAAGCGTCCTGGGATTTGTTTTCCCTCTGATCATTTAAGCTCAGGGGATTTTCGATCGACCATGCGATTACTACTTCCGCGTCTTGCTTGTCCGGATTGTGCACTTGGTAGGAAAAGACGGCGCAGGGAAGCCCGGACTCGTCAGCATTGAGAGGCTGGAATGGTGAAAATGCTTCCAGCGCCACTTTCACCGGGCAGATGTCGTCCTCGAATTCAATTCGCGCTAATGGAAAAGCGCCAAGAAACGTAGCTTCGCGAAATCTGGGAAGTCCGGGGAGCCCGTTGGAACCCAGACCTTCCTCAGTCTTATCGAACGGAGGCAACAGACAGCGCTCCAGGATCGCGCTGTATGGAGCATTGCTTTTCGTCTTCACCCATATCGAGGGGAACGCGAAACGGGGGCTGTTTCCCGGCTGTGATTTATTAAAGATTTCCCAGTCTTGCAGACTGCCTCTTCCGCTTAATCCGATGGTGCCGGTTCCGATGCCGCCCAGTGGGAAAGAAATGCGCGAGAGATATTCACCGGAGAACCTGCGAGGAAAAGAAATATCGCTGGGCGTTTGCCTGGGGCTGGTTGGATCTTCAGAAGCTTTTCCATTCGTGGGTACCGACGACGGAGATTCCGCGTGGGCCAGTGAGGGAAGTGCCACCGCGGCGGTGGCCGCTGTTTTGAGAAAATCGCGGCGCCCGGATCGAGAGATCTTGTTATTAGGCAGAAATCTTATCTCCTGTGCCTCGATACTTTCCTTTACGCCTTAGGTCGAGGAGAATTTTTCAGCAGGCAGGAACTCAGGCGGGCACGAATCCCGATCAACGAAAAGTTTTCCGTCGACCGTCCTCAGGACGGAGGCGGGAAGTGCGGCGGTGGGCTCTTTTGTCTCGAACAGCTTAGTGAGGATGTCCCGCTTAATCCCTAACGGCACCATCGTATAGACGTTCTCCGCGTGGAGCAAAGCCGGCATGGTCATGGTGATGCCCTTGTCCGGGATGTAGCCGAGGTCCTTAAAGTTTGGATCGTCCATGAGCTGGCGCTTGGACTGTTCGGCGATGTCCACCACTCTCACCCACGACGGATCATTGAAGTCAGTGTCATAGGGTTCGTTCAGCGCGAGGTGGCCAGAAGTTCCAATCCCCTGGCAAAGAATGTCGATCTTGCCCGCCGAACGCAGCAGGGACTCGAAGTGCAGCGCCTCTTTATTGGGATCGGGAGCGTTGAACTGCACCAGATGGAATTTTCTGGGCCCGACTTTGTCATAGAGTTGCTTTCGCGTCTGATAGCCGCAGGTGTAGTCCTCGGGCATACGCGTGTCCCAAAAGTCGTCCATGTTGAAGCAAACGACCTTGCTCCAATCGATATCCGTTTCCTGAGCGAGCGCGTCCAGGAAGGCTGCCTGACTTTCGCCCGCCGCAAAAATTATGCGTATCTCATCCCTTGACGCCAGAAGTTCGCGCATCCGTCCTGCGACTGCTGAAGCCGATTGCCGACCCAAATCATTCTCGTCTTCACAAAGCACAACTTGAGTCTTCCCGTAGTTCATCGAACTCTCGCCCCTCATCGGTTGGAAATCTGTGTTTGGAAATCTATTAGCAGCTCAAGCGTTGGTAATGGAGGACGAATCGAACTCTGCCGTCCGGCCGGAAAACCGCGGAGGTGGGCCCGAAGACTCGCGCTTTATGAGCTGGGTTGGGATCGTATATTTCTGCACGGGCCTATCCGGCTGAGCAATACGGTTGAGCACCAACTCGGAGAGATGTGCGCCGACCTGTTCGCCGAACACGCGAATCGTGGTGAGCGGAGGATAGAGTTTGACCGCATCCAGGTCATCGCAGCCCACAACGGTCACCTCTTCCGGGACCCGAACGTTTAGATCGCGAAGCGCCTTGTAGACGCCGTCGGCGCATACGTCCGTGCCGGCGAAGATTGCCGTGGCCGATTCGCCGCTGGTGAATATGGACTTGGCGCCCAGATAGCCGACATTTTCTTCTTGTTCGAAATCGAACCCCGCGTTTCGCGGAGCGAGACCGGCCTCTTCCATCGCACGGCGATATCCGTTATGCAGGCGGGCGAACCAGGTGAATTTGCAGTTCCCCACAAACCAGATGTCACGATGCCCGATCGCTTGAAGATGGCGCGTCATCTCATAGGCGCCCTGTTCGTCGTCGACCCACACCGTGTCGTATTCGTTGGATTTCCAGTCCTCAAGAACGTTGTTCCCCAGAACCGCAAATGGAATTTGTTTGCTGGACAAGAGATCGAATAGGTTTTGCGAGTTGGTGCCGGCGATAACGAAGCCACTGATCTGGTCGCGGCGTTGCAAGATTTTCGGCAGATGAAGGTCCTGCCAGGGAACGTCGGCACGGTAGTGAAACGGCAAGAAGATTACAGAGTAATTGTTGGCGGAACAGAAGGCTTCGGCCCCGACCAGGACCCGCGAGTGAAAGGGATGCAGCAGATCACGGTTGCTCAGAAGAAAAGCGATCAGCTTGGTGCGATTGGAATTCTCAAGTTTGAAGCCCGTCTCCATGGCGGCGTTTCGAACCCGCGCCTGAACTTCTGGACTGACCTGGGCGGTGCCGTTGAGAACGCGAGATACCGTCGACGGACTCACACCGGCAAGACGTGCTAAATCCCTGACCCTGACCTTACTTGGCATCGACCGTCCTTAAAGATTGCTGACGAAACAGAAACGGAATTATAGCCGCGCCTTGAAACATTTCATAGTGGGAATGTGAAATTAGTGATTTTTCTTTAAGCAGAATGAGGCACCATTCGTTGCTATCATAATGGAATACCGTTTATAATATTGATATTATTGAATTTAACTGGCATTCTCATCCCCACCTCAAGGGCAAGATTTGAAAAATTTATCTGGAACATTTCAATAATTATATGCAATATTTCACAAAAAACTGAATATGTGTCGACAACGTGCATTCGCCTATGGTACCTATTCTTCTGCTCATTTCCGCCGAGGAATGGCAAAGGTTCGGCAATCAGTCGGCAAAGAGTATCGGCGAGACCACGGAGGTCCGGCGAAGTGCAGAAAATATCGGGTCAAACTGGCAAGGGTCTTACGCGAAGGACGTTTCTGGATCGCTCTGCCACGGTGGTATTGGGCAGTGCCCTCCTTGGCACCGCCCGACCCGAGGCTGTCAGTCAGACAGCGATTTCCTACGGACGCGTCATAGGCTCGAACGATCGCATTTCTCTAGGCCACATCGGGATCGGGAACCGTGGACGGGGCCTCGAATACATTCTTTCGCAACTCAAGGATTCGAAGAACGTCGAGGTCATTAGTCTTTGCGACCTCTGGAAAGTGAACCTTGAGCTTGCCACCAATGCTGCCAAGAAGACCTACGGGAAGACGCCTCACACGACGCAGTACCTGGAAGAAACGCTAAGCCGCAAAGATGTTGACGCCGTCATCATCTCGACCCCCGAGCATCAGCATTCTCCGATGTTGAAGATGGCCGCCGAGGCTGGCAAGCACGTCTACGTCGAGAAGCCGATGGGAAACGTCCTGGAAGAGGCAAAGGCGGCGCGCGATGCCGTGCTCGAAAGAAAGCTGATCGTTCAGGTGGGAACCCAGCGGCGCAGCGAACCTTACCAGATTGCCGCCAATAAATGGTTCCGCTCTGGAGTCTGCGGTGAGGTCAGCAAGGTAGAGGTTGAATGGAACTACCGCGGACCGCGCTGGCGTGGGCGTCCGGAAGTGAAACAGATTCGCGAAGAAGACGTCGACTGGCGCAGATGGCTGATGACGAAACCCTATCGGCCCTTCGATCCTCAGCTCTATTTCGAATATCGCCTTTACAAGGACTACTCGAGCGGTATCCCCGACCAGTGGATGAGCCACGGCATCGACATGGTGCATTGGTTCATGGATGACCACTTCCCGAAATCTGTTGTCGCTCACGGTGGGGTTTTCGCCTGGAAAGACGGAAGAGAAAATCCGGATACGTTTGAGGCGCTGCTCGAATATCCCACTGGATTCCTGGTCAGCTACTCGACAAGTTTTGGCAACGATGCACCCAGCTTCATCCGGCTCATGGGGAAGAAAGCCACCCTGATGAATTTCGGGACCGAAGGCACTCCGCGCTGGTTGTGGGTGGAAGAGAAGGGCAATCTAGAAGATGAGCCTTTAACGGTGCGCGAAGAAAAATGGCTATCGCTGCCGGGAGACGGCGGTAAAGGCCCGCCGAATACCGTGGACGAAGATCTTTCGCACATGACGAATTGGTTGGAGGCGCTACGGGCAGGAACGCAACCTTCGGCGTCTGTGCTCGCGGGCTACGCGCATTCGGTGGCTTGCATCATGGCCGCGCGTTCGCAACGCGAAGGCAAGAAGCTTTTCTGGGACGCAAAGACCGAAACAATTTTGGACCACGCGCCAACGCCAGAGGCATAAATCGGCTATTGGATGGAACGGCGAGTGGAAACAATTTTCAAGACAGAACTACAAAACAGGGAGATCAAATGATGGACAGGCAGATTGTTGGGAGAATGCGGCAGGCCCTTTCGGTGTATGCCGGCGGGTCGGCTTCGCGCTTTGAACGTGACGACAAATCAAGAAGAAAAAATCTGTGGGTCCTCATCTGTCTTGCTGTCGCTGTGGTGGCCCTACCGATTGGCCTTTACGCGCAGACCGACGCGGCCACCATCGTGGGAACGGTGGTCGACAATAGTGGCGCGACTTTGCCTAACGGCACCGTGACCATCGTGAACACTGGCACCAACCAGAAGACGATCCGAAAGACGGACTCTCAAGGCAATTACACAGCGACGCCTCTGAAGATTGGTAACTACACTATTTCCGTCGAGGCGCAGGGGTTTAAGACCGTGGAGCGCACTGGCATCGTGCTTCAGGTGCAGGACCGCTTAAGGATCGACTTCACCATGCCGGTTGGTTCGGTCAGTGAACAGGTGAACGTAAATGACGCGCCGCCGCTGCTTCAGTCAGAGTCGTCAACCCTCGGTAACGTAGTAGCCGCCAAGCAAATCGAGGATCTACCATTAAATGGCCGCGACTATACCCAACTGATTGCGTTAAGTACAGGCGTCACGAAGATCGCCGAAAGCGGCAACGTCGTTACCGGCGGTAACCAATCGTCGAGTAATGGCAATGCCGGCGGAACCTTCGCGGTGAACGGAACGCGCGGCCTGTTGAATAACTTCATTCTCGATGGGGTAGATAACAACTCCAACGACATCGGCACCAACGTTCTGAAGACCAACGTGGACGCCATCGCCGAGTTCAAAGTGCAAACCAGCAACTACTCGGCCGAGTTCGGACGCAGCGGCGGTGCTGTGATCAACGCTACGATCAAGTCCGGAACCAACCAATTTCACGGAACTCTGTTCGAGTTCTTGCGCAATGACGTCCTCGATGCACGCGGATACTTCGAGTCGCCGGACGACGAGAAGGCTCCTTTCCGACAGAACCAGTATGGCTTCACCTTTGGCGGCCCGGTGATTCGTAACAAACTGTTCTTCTTCGGTGACTATCAGGGAACACGGGTTGGCAACTCTCAGGTTGATATCTCCACGGTGCCCACACTCGCCGAGCTGAATGGAGATTTCAGTGCACTTGATTCCCAAATTTACGATCCCGCAACTACCGTGATAAATGGGGACGGTCAAGCCGTGCGCCAGCCGTTCGTGGGAAACATCATTCCTCAGAACCGTTGGGATCCGATCGCCCATAACATCCTTTCGCTCTATCCAGCCCCCAATCGCGATGGGCTCTCGCAAAACTTTGTCCGGACTGATCCTGGCAGCAACAACATTGATCAGGGCGACTTGCGGCTCGACTATCTATTGAATTCAAAACAGCAGATCTTCGCCCGCTATTCGCTGGCTAATCAGCACCGCTATCAACAGCCACCGCTGCCCGGGCTTGCCGATGGCGCAAATCCGGCGCAGGGAATCTCCTTCGATTCATCGAAGGGTCTGGCCCTGGCTCACACCTGGACGATTTCCCCGACGATGGTGAATGACGCGCGCGGCGGATACAACCACGAGCACTATGCCAATGGCATCCCGAGCTATGGTCTCGTGAACCCCTCTCCCGATCTGAAGGTTCCGGGGGTTCCCGACGATCCGCAGTTCGCAGGCCTCACTTTGTTCCAGATCTCCGGAGGCTACAAGCGACTTGGTTTCCCCGGCTTTGCCCCCACCGTGAGCACATCGCAGGAAATTCAATACGGCGACACGCTTAGCATTATTCACGGAAGGCACTCGATCAAGCTTGGCGTTCAACTCCATCGTAGCCAGTTTGATCTGCAGCAGTTGGGCTCTCCCCGCGGTCGTATGCGCTTCACTGGACAATTGACCAGTAGCGCGGATGATCCCGACGGCGGTGGCGCTCCGCTGGCCGATGCTCTTTTGGGGTTGACTCCGAACTCCAACATCTCGCTCGGTGGAACCTTTCATAATCGTCAGGAAGTCTACGGCGGGTTCGCTCAGGATGATTTGAAACTTAACTCCAAGCTGACCCTTAACCTGGGGCTACGGTATGACTACACCACGCCTCTCTATGACGCCAACAATCAGATAGCCAATCTGGATTTCGCCACCGGGCAGTTGGTGTACGCGGGAAAGGACGGCCACTCGCGCGGGTTGGTAACGACTGACAAAGCTGACTTCGCCCCGCGCATCGGCCTGGCCTGGCAGGTCATGCCACGCACCGTTCTTCGCGCCGGCTACGGCCGTTTCTTCAGCGCTCAGGAACTTCGCTCAGGAGATCCCTTCCAGCTTTATTACAACCTTCCGTTTGTGATTGAACCTAACTATCAGACCGATGGGACGGTACCGGCGCTCACCGTTTCCGGAGGATTCCCGGCGGTTGACCCCAGCAACATCACCGGGGCGTCCGTGACCACCTCCGCCGCGGGTGCAGAGTCGCGGTTGCACTCGCCCGTGTTAGATGAATGGAACTTGAACATCCAGCACGAATTGCCCGGCAACCTGTTGGTGGAAATCGCTTACGTAGGCTCCAAGGCAACCCACCTCGGGACCATGCTCGATTACAACCAAGACCCGGTTCCCGGCCCTGGCGATATCGATGCGAGACGGCCTTATCCGCAGTTCGGTAGCTTTTCCAGCATGGTGAATCGTGGAAACTCGAACTATCACGCCCTGCAACTCAAAGCGGACAAGCGTCTCAGTCACGGCCTGTTGTTCTTAAGCTCGTTCACCTGGAGCAAATCGCTGAACGATCAGCCTGAAATCTGCTGCTCTTCACCCACTCCACAAAACACCTACGACCTGAGCCACGAGTATGGACGTTCCGACTTCGACCAGAAGTTTCGTTGGGTCAACAGCTTCGACTACCAGCTACCGATCGGCAAGGGTTCACGCTTCTTGAACTCAAGCCGGGCGGCAGACTTGGCTTTGGGAGGATGGCACGTAGGCGGAATCATCACTGTGCATACCGGCTTCTACTTCACCCCGCAGATGAGTTTCGATCCTTCGAATACCGGCTCTAACGGCTTGTACCGCACCGATCAAGTTTGCAACGGCAACTTGTCCG
>DATBAT010000257.1:0-2936 GCA_036271375.1 Terriglobales bacterium | reverse complement strand
TCCGTCCTTAATAACAACTTGGGTGAGACAAGCCTGCCAGAAGGTCAATCCGGCATAGATTACGACCGCCAGAAGGGTAGCAGCCGCGACAACGAAATTGAGGAAGCGATAGGAGCGTGCTTTTTTCTGCTCGGGTGTTTCCTCCTTGTTCGTATTTGGTGGAGGATGTACTTCGATTTGCCCCGAGACGCGAATGCTGCCGTCTACGTGGCGCTTGTATTGATCTTTGCCGTGATTGTCTGGATCGGAATGGCTTTGATGGCTTCCGGGTTTGGACTTATCGTTCATGTTAATGTGCCTCAAGTATTTCGTTATCCGATGTCGGGGCTAGTCTGCGTCGTTCTGCCCTGTAATGAAATAAATGAAGATGTTGTTGTTCGGCAGCCAAGTTATTATTTGTCCGAATTTAGTGGAATGGGGAACGCCGAAAATATCCTCATAGGTGACCACTCCCCAAACACACAACGCTTTGTCGGTGCCCTGCTTAATCGAGGCAACTTCGGCGTCGGGAACGAAACGTTCAACGCTGCCGAACATTATGTGTGTTTGATGTGCACCAACAACCGCTCCGAAACTTGGTTTAACGGGATCGTCCGGCAGGGGGTAAGTGAAATCTTCGGGGATCGGAATTGGCAAAATATCCGCCTTGGTCTTAATTCGAACGCGCCGCGCTGGCGTACCGCCAGTGTTCAGCAAATTTGGTCTCGCCTCAAAGTACAGATCGCTTTGGCCTGGCCCGCGTCGTTCCTGATAAATAGCGGTTCCGACCGTGACGGTGACATAAGCGCGCATGACCGCACGGTTGCCGCCGTCAATCGTGGTAGCTATTTTTTCCATTGCAGTTGCAGCACGCGCAGCCTCGCCAATATGCCGCTCCATAGCTTCGGCCTGCTCTCCGGCAGATTTTACCGTCTCTCTCAGTTTGTAGGCTTGGTAGCTGTATACGAAAAGTTGGAGCGCCGCGACCAACGCAAGTACAGCCGAAAGTTTGACGATATTCCGATCATTGGCCGATTTGTCTTTTCGGTCCTTTGTCTCTTGCTCGATTTCAGCCTGAGCCTTTACGGGTGGAAGCGTTTTCACAACCAAGGGCGCTTCATTGGTGCCGCGCTTATCGGTATTGGTACTTGTATTGGTGGGTGCAGTTTTCTGATTCTGTTGCTGCGAGGGAGAAAATAGAATTACTAACAAAGCAATTGCGACGAGGCGCATAATCACTCCATGAAGGAACCTGAATATGTAGAGGGGCCCGAAGCACTGGCGAACTTTAAACGGGGGATGAAAGCACTGTTTAAGGTTCCGAAAACAGCGGTAATTGGACAGGCGAAGAAGAAGAAACCGAAGACTGTTTCTTCGATGAAGTCCAAGCGTGCCGACAGGGACAAGAAGGGGATTTGCGTTTCCCCCGCCCCTGTCGTTTCGTGGTGTAGCGAGTCGGTTCCTTTGCCTGTCAGTTGGGCGTAGGTAAGGCGCTTGCCCATGACCTGACTCATTGCCAGTTTGAAGCGCTTTCCATCGTCAATGTCTTTGCGATTGTTGAAACGGGACTTCTGTTCGTCAAGGTATCGGAAAAGATGAAACGGCTCTACCGAAACATCCGTGCCATGCAATCCGCGTTTCACCAAGCTCCAAACGTTTTCTAGCGTGTTCGTGGGGACGCGACCGTCAACGCATTTGACGGCATGGTCAACGAGGTACACTGTTTCTGCTTCAACTTCCTTAGATCGAGGCGCCATCACATGCCGGCACTTTCCCGTCGTAATTTTTTTGGTTGGGCCACTTCCCTGACAGCCGCTCTCGGTGCGGCGCCTTTGCTCTCTTCCGCCCAGATGGTTTCATCGGGAGAATCTTCTGACGGTGAGGATTACTACTCGAAGCTCGGCGTCACGCCGATCATCAATGCAGCCGGTACTTATACGACGCTCACTGCCGCGTGCATGCCGCCGGAAGTCCTCGCTGCGGTGCAGAAAGCGGCGCTCCATCCAGTTCGGCTGCACGAACTGCAACGCAAGGCCGGCGAGTATATTGCTGAGCGGCTTAAGTGCGAGGGAGCGGTGGTGACTTCTGGAGCATCGGGGGCGATTAGCCTTGCGACTGCTGCGTGCATGCAACAGGCAAACCACATCGATGTCCTGGACATGCCACAGGCGATCGAAGGCAGGAAAAATCAGGTGATCGTGCAGCAGGCACATCGTTATGGATACGACCGGGCCATGTATCTCTGCGGGGCTCGCGTGACCGAGGTGTTGACGCTCGATGACTACAAGCGCGCGTGCGCCGCCGGCAACGCGGTGATGACAAATTTCTTTAACGCCGCAGAGGACGAAGACGGCATCGCCGGCACCGCGCGGATCGGACGGGAAGAGTGGCTGCGGGTGGCGCACGAATATAAGATTCCGTGCCATCTGGATGCCGCCGCGGACATGCCTCCGATTTCGAATCTGTGGAAATACACCGGCATGGGATTTGATCTCGTGGCCTTCTCCGGCGGAAAAGGAATGCGCGGTCCACAAAACGCCGGACTCTTGCTTGGCAGGAAGAGTCTGACCGATCTCGCTCATGAAAACAACAATCCGGAAGAAGGAATCGGCCGCGGAATGAAAGTCGCGAAAGAACAGATTGTGGGCATGGTCGCCGCGGTCGATTGGGTCTTGTCGCACACGGAAGAGTCGATGCAGGGCGACTATCAGACGAGAGTCGATCACATTGTCGCGCAAATGAAGGACCTCCCTTCGGTCAAGTGCGAAACCGTGACCCCGAAGATTGCCAACCACGTGCCGCATCTCTTAATACGTTTTGATCCGGCAGTGATTGGAATGCAGACCGCTGAGATTGTTGCAGCTCTTCGCAGCGGACGGCCTTCCATTGAGCTGAATCCGAACACCGGTCAAAAGCCCAACCAGGGCATTCCGTCAGACGCCAACACCCTAGTCGTT
>DATBAT010000256.1:0-5719 GCA_036271375.1 Terriglobales bacterium | reverse complement strand
CACGATCAAGCGCCACCGTGACCTTCACATCGTTGTCGGAAAACCAGTGACCGTTCGCCGGCAAACGATAGTTTGCGATGGCCGCCGCTGTATCAGGGTCCGCCTTGACGGAGACATCCTCCGCTTTCGCTGCCAGCATTTCGCCGTGCATAGCGCACCATGGAGCACCAGGCTGCTTGCCATGCCAATTCGCGATCACGGGTACGCTGCGCCCTTGCCACGTCGCAGTTATCATGTGATCGCCGGTTTTTGGGTCGACTGTGACGGGACCCACTAGACGGTTGGCGAACGGAAACAGCAACGCCCCTCCCATGGAGAAACTCTGGTTTCCCTGGACATCCTCGGGGCCGCCATTCATGATTTTTGCAGCGGCAGCGATCGGTTGTGATGCCAGCAATGACACCTCGCCTCTCCCTGGAAGATAAGCGGTGATCTGAAAAACGTTCATGCCGCGGCCGGGAAGAAGTGTGACGCTCAGAAATTCCGGTTTCGCGCCCACACCGCTTTGCAGCCGGCGCAGCTGTATGGCTTTTTGACCGCCAACATCCGGCATTTTTGCCGACGCAGTTGCAGTGGGGGTGGGAGGTGGAGGAACTGGCCGTGACTTACAACCCGAACTGCAAGCCGCGATGGCAATCGACAGCAAACCTGCCGATACAGCTCGTTTGAATCCAGTCTTACCAACGCCGATCGATTGCAACCTTCAAACCTCTTTCGTTCTATTGCCGAATGCGCCGCCAGGACGGACCACATTAAGCCTAGTTTACCCCTTGCCGTTTGGCAGAACGCAGGCAGCGGATTTCACGTCAGTCACAACGTGAGAAGCGACAGCGGCATTACGTGGGAAGTTTGCCGGCGAGACAAAACGTACAATTCCCTTTGTGACTCGCGAGCCTTACTTGAAGAAAAAAGACGTCGTTGTTCCCGACGAAGGCGTGTCGGGAGAAAAGCAAGCGTCCTCAGCATTCGACGAGCTTGCCTTGCGCGTCGAGGCCTGCGAACTCTGCCCGCGGCTGCGAACCTACTGTGCGGAAATTGCACGAGTGCGGCGGCGCGCCTATGCGGATCAAACCTATTGGGGCAAACCTGTTCCCTCCTTCGGCGATCCCAATGCTCGCGTGCTGGCGCTGGGACTCGCTCCAGGAGCGCACGGTTCCAATCGGACAGGCCGGCCGTTTACCGGCGATGGCTCCGGAAATTTTCTGTACCCGGTATTGTTCGAGACAGGATTTGCATCGCAGCCAATCGCACACTCGCGCGAGGACGGAATGCGGTTGACGGACCTTTGCATTACTTCTGTAGTTCGATGCGCCCCCCCGGGAAACAAACCTCTGCCTGCGGAGATACGAAACTGCGCGGCTTTTGTGGATGAGGAGATTGCGCTGCTAAAAAATCTTCGGGTGGTCGTGTGCCTGGGAAAGATCGCTTTCGACGGATTTTTGACCCATCTGATACGAACGGGGAAAATCTCAGGTCGCAAAGGATTGGTCTTCCGTCATGGCGCGGAATATGCGCTACCCGACGGCCTATGCATTCTGGCGACGTACCATCCTTCGCTGCAGAACACCAACACCGGCCTGCTGACCCGCGCCATGTTTCGGGACATCTTTCTGCGGGCGCGAGTCCTGGCGGGCCTCCCGTCAATACTTGAACGGTAAATGGATGCAAGCGGCTGATGGAGAGAGCGCGATTGCTCTCTCGAGTCATCAACCTTGGCGAAGCGCCTTCTCGACAACGTCGGCCAGGTACTCAAGACCCGCTTCTACATCTTTGCCGAGGTGGGCGCGCAGGGCGCGACGTCCGCGTTGCTGCAACACGCTCAAATCGCCGGCCGCCTGAGCGTCGATAACGACTCCGAATGTGTACTTCTGATCCGGAATGGCAAGGTCTTGCGCGTGGTCGGCGGTGATCTGGAGAAACACTCCAGTGTTGGGGCCGCCCTTGTAATCCTGACCGGTGGAATGAAGAAAGCGCGGCCCGAATCCGAGACAGGTTGCGACCTTTTTGTTGTCACGGACTTTGTGACGTAGCCGCTGCATGGTTTTTTCATGTTCGCGATCGCGCTGGATAAATCCAAGCACAGCAAAATAATCTCCAGCTTTCAGCTGGGCGATATGGGCGCGCACATATCCCACCAAGTCCGGTTGCCCCACGTCCTGTCCACCGTGAAGAACAGCGGCATACTGGGGGTCGGCAAACAGCTTCACCCTCCCGTCGTCGAAGATCGGCGTCTGCTCCGGCAATTTGCCGGTCTTGTCATATTCATCGGTCAGGCGACGCGCTTCAATTTTGGCGGCTTCCACATCCGGCTGATTGAATGCATCAATACCGATGATGGATCCCGCAACTGCGGTCGCAATCTCCCATGTAAAGAACTGTTCCGCGGCGTCGTAGACATCGCGCATTGCCAGACGCACCACTGGCTGGCCGGCCTTTTCCAGCTTCTCAACAGCAGCATCGAGATGAGCGTTGTCCGCACCCTCCAGGCGAACATAAGCAAAGACGCGATCCTTACCGTACTCGTCGGGATCGGCGATTTCTTCCAGGTCGACTGGAGTAATTCCCTTTCCCTGTTTGCCAGTCGATTCCGCGATCAATTGTTCGAACCACGCGCCCATGTCATAGATGGGCGGGGATGTAAAAAACGTAATCTTGTCGTGACCCGCGTTGGCTGCGACTCCGAGAATTAAGCCCAACTCCACGCCAGGGTTTTTCTTCACATCCGTCGAATGGCATGCGTCGACAGCGCTCTTCGCCTTCGCCAGTAGCTTCTCCACATCCAGACCCATGACAGCGGCAGGAACGATGCCGAAATTTGAAAGTGCGGAGTAGCGCCCGCCAATCTGGGGATCGCCGTAGAAAATATGGCGGAAGCCGTCCGCCTTGGCGACCTGCTCCATGTGAGAACCGGGATCGGTGACGGCGATAAAATGCTTGCCTGCTTCATCTCCAACCGCATCTTTCATGCGAGCCATGAAGTATTGTTTGAGAATATTCGGTTCCAGCGTGGAGCCGGATTTGCTGGACACGATGATGACCGTCTTCTTCAGGTCAACGCTTTCCTCGGCAGCTCGCACCTGCGCCGGATCGGTGGAATCGACAATCGAGAGGTGCGGAAATCCTTCCTGTTGGCCAAACGTTTCCGCCAGCACTTCCGGACACAAACTTGAACCTCCCATGCCAAGCAGCAATGCGTATTGAAAGCCGGCTCCCTTGATGTCCTGGGCG
Organism: Terriglobales bacterium; assembly: GCA_036271375.1. Lineage (GTDB taxonomy): Bacteria > Acidobacteriota > Terriglobia > Terriglobales > Acidobacteriaceae > DATBAT01. The sequence goes on along the minus strand of DATBAT010000256.1, from coordinate 2,491 downwards.
AGAGCGCGGAACTTCTCCAAATCTTTCTGCTGACGCTCGACAATATCGAGCCAGCCAAGCCACTTCGATTCATCCTGGTTGGTCCACAAGGAAGCGTCGCGGGCCCACAGGCGGCTGATTTTTCCTTTTTCCCAATCGGTGACGGCGGCCGAAAAATCCTGTTGAAGATTAGCGGGAAGCGAATAGCGAAAGTTCATAGTGGCGACTTCTTTCATGCATTGGATTCTGTTGCACGCATCTCGTCCTGTTGCTCACTATGATAGATGCCGCCAGCAAGAGACGGGGCGCAATCCTTTGCTTGCCGGTCTGCGATCGGTTGCACCTTCACATTCAACTTCCCTTTTCCGTACCATTCTCGAATAGGAAAATTTCTGCGGCGAGGATAGATTAAAGTACGAGAAGAAATAGAACGGCTCAAAAACCGATCCACCCGCACAGAGTTTGCCGACGTGGAAACGGGAATGGGGACTGCAGGATCGCTCCTCGCTTCTACCCAGAGAAATTTCGATTTTGGAGACCAAAATGATTTCGTCGCGTTGGCTGTTGCCTGTGATTCTGTCCGCAATCGTGATGCACGCACAACAACCCTCGACACCGGAGTTGCTGCAGGGCTACTCGCACGATGCGTCGGCAAAAGAGATGCAGTGGGAGCAGAAATTTCGTGCGATTCCTTCGCCGGACAATTTGCGCAGCTATATGCAGCGGCTCTCCGCGCATCCGCACAATGTGGGATCGCCCTACGACAAAGATAACGCGGAATGGATTGCGGAGAAATTCCGCTCGTGGGGCTTCGATACTTCGATCGAGACGTTTTATGTGCTGTTTCCTACTCCGAAGGAACGGGCGCTGGAGCTAGTCGAGCCGACGAAGTTCACCGCGAAACTGGCGGAGCCGCCACTCGCGGTTGATCCTACATCGAACCAGCAATCCGAGGCGCTGCCGCCTTACAACGCCTACTCCGCGGATGGCGATGTGACTGCGCCGCTGGTCTATGTGAACTATGGCACGCGAGAAGATTACAAAACGCTTGCCCGCATGGGTGTATCTGTCAAAGGCGCCATCGTCATTGCGCGCTATGGGGGGGCATGGCGCGGCATCAAGCCTAAAGTAGCCGCAGAGCATGGAGCCGTCGGTTGCATCATTTACTCTGATCCGCAACAGGACGGATACGGCGAAGACACGACTTTCCCGGCTGGTCCGGCGCGACCTTTAGAGGGCGTGCAGCGCGGCGCAGTCACGGACACGTACTATCCGGGCGATCCGCTCACGCCGGGATACGGTTCGACCAAAGACGCAAAGCGCGTCCCGTTGAAAGACAATCCTGAAATCACAAAAATACCGACGCTGCCCATTTCTTATGGTGACGCGCAACCGCTGTTGCAGGCTTTGGGCGGACAGATGGTTCCCCGTGCCTGGCGTGGGGGATTGCCTATCGCGTATCACGTGGGCCCGGGCGAGACCAAGGTACATTTGCGTGTCTATTCCAACTGGGATACGAAGCCTATCTATGACGTGATCGGACGCATGACGGGCGCGACTGAACCGGATCAGTGGGTGATCCGTGGCAACCACCAGGACGCGTGGGTGAATGGGGCGGAAGATCCGATTTCCGGCCTGGTTGCGGAAATGGAAGAAGCGCGCGCGCTCGGGCAGCTTGCGAAACAAGGATGGAAGCCGCGCCGAACCATTATTTATTGCGCTTGGGATGGCGAGGAACCGGGCTTGCTGGGTTCAACTGAGTGGGTGGAGACACACGCGAAAGATCTGAGCGATCACGCTGTTTTTTATGTCAACTCCGACAACACCGATCGAGGCTTTCTCGACATGGCGGGTTCGCACTCTATCGAGCACTTTATGAATACGGTCGCGGCCCAGGTGCCGGACCCTGAAACAAAATATTCCGTGCTGGAGCGGGCGCGACTGCAGGAGATCGGCACGGCAGCGACGGAAGCTGAGCGAACGGAGTTACGCGACCGCAGCGATCTGCGAATTGATGCTCTGGGCGATGGGTCGGATTACTCACCATTCCTCGACCACCTTGGAATTCCTTCGGTCGATTTAGGCTTCGACGGGGAAACTTCGGGCGGCGTGTATCACTCCGAATATGACGATTTCTATTGGTACACACATTTCTCCGACACAAAGTTTGTATACGGTCGCGCGCTGGCGCAGGTGGCTGGTACGGCCGTGATGAGAATGGCCGACGCGGAGGTGCTGCCGTATGAGTTCACCGATGTCGCGGACACCATCCATACTTATGTGGATCAATTAAAGAAGCAGGCAACGGACGCGCGGCAGGATACTACAGAGACCAATCGACAGATTCACGAGGGTGTTTTCGCCGCAATGTCAGATCCGCAGAAGCCTTCGTATCCGCCCAAAGAAGAGGCGGTACCGCCGTATATGAATTTTGCGCCACTGGAAAATGGAGTCGCCGATTTGACGATCAGTGCGAAGAAATATCAGACGGCGTTTGGTCAGCTTGCACAAA
>DATBAT010000255.1:0-18339 GCA_036271375.1 Terriglobales bacterium | reverse complement strand
CGGCGTGGACGAGGTTCAGAGTACCGAGGCCATGCGCAAGGACTGGCTGCGTACTGCCAACGGTGAAGCACCTCACGCGATCTACTCCCCATCCTCGCCCGCAGAAGCCGCCGAGCAGAGCCGTCGCGAAATGCTGGACGCCGATGCCACCAGCGCCTCCGACTACTGGGACAGCCGAGAGCCGCGGCAAACTCATTTCATCGATCTATTGCGCGCTCGGTTGTGGCGTAGCGAAATTCGTGACCTGACGCCAATTCTCGATGACCTTCGTAGCGTGAAGAGCCCTGCGGAAGTTGCGCTGCTGCGGCGTGCCGCACAGATCGCGGGCATGGGGATCATGGAAGCGATCCGCAGCACGCGACCGGGAATTTACGAATATCAACTCGAGGCTGCGGCTCGCTATGTGTTTCTCGCCAATGGCGCCCGGCTGGAAGGCTATCGCTCCATCGCTGCGGCTGGAGTCGACAACATCTGGAACATGCACTACTTTCGCAACACTCGTCAGATCGCCAATGACGATTTAATTCTTCTCGACTATGCCCCTGACTATCACAATTACGTCAGCGACATCACCCGCATGTGGCCAGCGAGTGGAAAATATTCGGCGGTCGATCGTGAACTACTAGGGTTTGTTTTGATTTACCGAAACACGGTGATGGAACGAATCGCTCCAGGAGCGATGCCGGCCCAGGTACTGCAAGACGCCAAGACCGCCATGGAGCCCGTCTTCGCGCGAACGAAATTTTCCAAGCCGATCTACGAGCAGGCAGCACACAAGTTAGTCGACACCGGTGGAGGCATCTTCTCCCATCCTGTTGGCATGACAGTTCACGATGATGGCGACTATCAACCGGGACCGCTGAAGCCGGGACAAGTGTTTTCGATTGATCCGCAACTTCGCGTGCCGGAGGAGAACCGTTATCTGCGTTATGAAGATGTGATCGTAATCACACCCACTGGTTACGAAAATTTCACCAGCTTCCTGCCCACGGAGCTGAACGATCTGGAAAAACTTGTCGGGCAAGGTGGAGTTCTGCAGAAATCTCCGCCGGAGAAATTGAAGTGATTATTTTTCTACGGCGCCTTCGACGATCTTAAGGGTGCGATTGCCCGCGACGTTGGGCAAATGCTGTACCAGCCCGCTGGGCCAGTGGATTTCGATGTCGTCAACTTTGGTAGCCGTACCCAGTCCGAAGTGCAAACGTAAATCACTCTGCGAATCGTAACCGCCACCGCTTCGGACTTCTTCTGACTGCTGGTGCTTGCCTAGACGAACCGTCACTCGCGCACCGATCGCGTCGCGATTCGACTTGGTTCCCTGCAGGTCGAGAAGGATCCAATTGCCGTGGCCGGCTTTGTTTTTCAGCAAGCTGGGATGGTCGTGGCTGTTGTTGACCAGGATTTCCACCGCGCCATCGTTGTCGAAATCGGCAGCGGCCACGCCGTGGGAGTTGAACGGAGTAGTGATTCCGGGCCCTGACGTCTGCGAGATGTCCTTGAATTTGCCGTCGTGCGAATTCCAGTAGAGCAATTTGGGCTCGCGGAACGTGTTGTTCAACCCCTTGGTGTCGACCTCGGGATAGACGTGGCCATTGGCCATGAAAATATCGGGCCAACCGTCGTTGTCGATGTCGACAAAGAGCGTTCCCCACCCCAGGAATTCCGTGTGCTTGCCGAGTCCGGCCTCCAGCGTCACGTCGGAAAAGGTTCCGTCGTGATTGTTGTGGTAAAGCGTGGGTGTGTCGTCGGAAAAATTAGTCTTGATGATATCGAGCCAACCGTCGCCGTCGTAGTCGATAGCGTGCGCACCCATGCCGGCCTGTTCGCGCCCATCGTCGTTGAAAGCGACCCCGGCGAGCACGCCGTCTTCGGTGAACGTGCCATCGTGATTGTTGTGGAACAACATGCTGGGTGTGGAATCGCAGGCCACATAAATATCGGGCCAGCCGTCGTTGTCGAAGTCAGCGGTGAGCGCGGTGAAGCAATAATAGGCAGCAGTCTTGGCCACACCGGACTTCTCGGTGACGTCGGTGAAGGTTCCGTCGCCATTGTTGTGGTAAAGCTGGCTGTACGTGCCTTTCAATCCGCGCGGACCGCACATCACCGGCATTCCTTTCCATTGACAGAAAGTGCCGCTGCCAGGGGTAGGAGTGTGTTCAAGATCCAGGTCGACGTAGTGGGTGATGAATAAATCGAGGCGGCCGTCGCGGTCGTAGTCGACGAACGCGCAGCCGGTGGACCACTTCACCGCATCCTCCCAAAGACCTGCTTTCTTGGTTGCGTCGGTAAATGTTCTGTCACCGTTATTGTGCAGGAGTACATTGTGTCCCCAAAAGGTGACGAAGAGGTCGCGCGCGCCATCGTTGTCGTAGTCCCCGGCACAGACGCCTTGTCCCCAGCCTTTTAGACCGGCGCCGGATTTTGCCGTCACGTCGGCAAAGGTTCCGTCATGGTTGTTGTGGTACAGGTGGCTGGTGGCGTCCTGGCCTTCGGGAAAACCTTCCAGGCGGCTACCGTTGACCATAAATATGTCGGGCCAGCCATCGTTGTCGAGATCGACGAACGCCGCGCCGCTGCCTGTGGTTTCGATGATGTACTGCTTCGACTTGTCGCCACCGGCTTCCGTCTTGGCGGTGAGTCCGGCAGGTTCTGCGATGTCGACGAAATTAACTTTAGGAGGAATGGCGGCAGGCGGAGGCGCTGGTTTGCGCGCGACCTGGGCGAATAATTGAGAACCGGCGAAGAGAATGACAAGCAGGAAACGGGCCATAGGTTTCTGCTACTTTGATGCTACTTGAAACGAGTTCACGCGTAAGTTAACCGTTTTCTCAAACCGAGTTTTGTGACGCAAATCTGTTTCGAAACTCAACTGCAGATTTCCACCGAAAACACTCGAAATTCCCTTTACATTTGCATATTATATTCCCGTCTGCAAAATCGATTCGCAAACCGATGATATGAGAAAGCGTTTTCGCAATCGTCGGTTCAGCTCGATATTTTAGGAGTCCTTCATGAGCCCGAAGAATGCTACCTCTCGCCGGCAATTCATTTCAAGCGTGGCGTCCACTGCGGCAGTTTCTTATCTCGCTCGGCCAGCATTTTCTTTCGGAGCATTTCAAGGCGGCGGAGATTCCGCGGGTCTGCCCTGGAAAGATCAAGGCGTGCTCAATCTAGCGAATTCTCCCTACGCAAAATTGCATAGCGTTCCGGTTCGGGCGGTAACCATCGAAGAAGGTTTCTGGTCGAAGCGGCGGAAGATCAACCTCGAGAGCAGCATCCCCTCCATGCGTAAGGAATTGGAAGACCATGGCCGCATGAACAATTACCGCCGACTTGCGGCGAAAAGCTCCGAACCGCAGAAAGGGCCGTACTATTCCGACTCCGATATTTACAAGTGGATGGAAGCCGTGGGGTTCGCGTTGCAATCGGGCGATCAGGCCGAGCTTCGACGCGTGACCGATTCGATGATCAAAGAAGTGGTCGCCATTCAAGAACCAACCGGCTACCTGAACACTTACTTCGTTCAGGACAAAGTTTCGCAGCGCATGACGCCCCATATTCAGGAAGTCGGCCATGAAATGTATTGTCTGGGTCACATGTTGCAGGGCGCGATTGCGTATTACCGGGCCACTGGCGACTCCACGTTGATGGATGCGGGGGCGAAGTTCATCGATGGATTTGTGATTCCCAACTACGGGCCGGGAGCGGACAAGAAGCCTATCATCTCCGGACATCCGGAAATTGAGATGTCGCTGATTGAGCTTTATCGCACTACCGGCAAAAAGCAATACGTTGAACTGGCGGGTTACATTCTGCACGGCGACGAACGCGCCGACATTAAGCCGCGTGCCATCGTGTACATGAATTGCGGAATTCCTTTTGTGACCAAGAAGAAGCTCGAGGGCCATGCAGTGCGTGCGATGTACGCTTGCTGCGGCGCGACCGATTATTACCTCGAGACTGGCGACGAAGCCTATTGGAAGACGCTCAACGTCTTGTGGGATGACCTCTCCAAACGACAGATGTACATTACCGGCGGAGTGGGAGCGCGCAGCGAGGGCGAGGCCTTCGGCGAAGCTTACGAGTTACCAAACGAACAAGCCTACGGGGAAAGCTGCGCTGCCATCGGCAACATGATGTGGAACTGGCGCATGTTAGCGGCAAGTGGCGAGGCGCGGTTTACCGATGTAATCGAACGCGCTCTCTACAACGGCATCAATTCCGGGATGTCGCTGGATGGCACGACCTATTGTTATCGCAACCCGCTGGCATTTGATCCCACGGGCGGCGACAAGATTCGCAATCCCTGGTACGACACCACTTGCTGTCCTCCCAACCTGGAGCGTACGTTCGCTTCCCTTCCCGGATACTTCTACAGCACCAGCAAAGACGGCGTTTACGTGCATCTCTATGACAATTCAACTCTCGATTGGCATCTCGAAAACAAAACGCCGCTGAAGATCGAACAGAAGACGGGATATCCGTGGAACGGCGAAGTTCGTATGACGGTGAGCCCAGCGGAGGCCAGCGACTTCACGCTTTATTTAAGAATTCCGGGATGGGCGAAAAGCGCGAGCGTCGCGGTCAACGGCAAGAATGTTGGCGGCGCGCAACCGGGGCAGTATCTTCCAATTAAACGCACATGGAAGGCCGGCGATAGCGTGACCCTGAGCATGCCATTGACGACAGAATTGATTGCGGCCAACCCGCGCGTCTCTGAAAACACGGGACGCGTGGCAGTGCAACGTGGGCCGGTGGTTTTCTGTCTCGAGGAAAGCGACCAGCCAACCGGAACTGCAATGGCTGACGTTTCGATTGCGCTCAGTTCCAAGGCGAAAGATTTCCAAGCCGAATTCAAAGCTGACATGCTGGACGGAATCACCGTACTTCGCCACGAAGGAGCGATTGCAGAATCTCCATCAGGAGAGAAGGCGCTGTACCTTCCGGCCAGCGCCTCTTCCGCGAAGACCCGGTCGAGCGAACTCACCATGATTCCCTACTACGCCTGGGCCAATCGTAAGCCCACGCCGATGCAGGTCTGGGTTCCTTTCTTGCGCAGCTAAAAAAGCGTGTATCTTGAAGTCGAAGTTAACGACGGTGTGGTGAGGGGGAGTGCGTGCTTCGATGGCGGATCGCAATACTAGTGAGTGCGGCGATCGCCATCAGCTATCTGGACCGGCAGACGCTTCCGGTTGCGATCAAAGCGATTGAAAAAGATATCCCTCTCACCAACGAGCAATTTTCTTATTTGCAGTCAGCTTTTCTGCTGGCCTATGCGTTTCTCTACGCTGCAGGCGGCAAGTTGACTGACATGCTCGGCACGCGGCGGGGATTCACGGTTGTGATGGTGGCATGGTCGGTGGCTTGCATCAGCCACAGTTTTGCATTGACCTTCGCCATGCTTGCCGTCAGCCGATTTCTTCTTGGTGCGGGCGAAGGTGGCGGCTTTCCGGCGGCGACGCGCGTGGTCGCGGAGTGGTTTTCGGTCAAAGAACGGGCGACGGCAATGGGGATCATCAATGGCGGCAGCGCGGTGGGCGCGGTTCTCGCGCCTCCACTGATTTCATTGGTGTTGCTGTACGCCAACTGGCGTTGGATTTTTGTGCTGACGGGGCTGCTGGGCTTGATGTGGACGGTATGGTGGCGGCGCGCATACTTCCCACCAGACGAGCATCCGCGATTAACACCCGAGGAATTTCAAAAACTCGAGCCCGAGGCAGAACTTCCGACCGTAAACATAAGTTGGGTTGGCTTGCTCAAATTCAAACAGACTTGGGGAGTCGTTCTGGCGAAGTTCATGAGCGACGCAGCCTGGTACTTCTATCTGTTCTGGCTCCCGAAATATCTGTATGATGCGCGTGGATTCGACATCAAGGCGGTGGGAACGTTCGCCTGGATCCCTTACGCCGCGGCCGGCATTGGGTGTTTGGTCGGTGGAAGCTTCTCCAGTTACATGGTGCGCCGCAATCTTTCGTTGAATGCAGCGCGCAAGATTGCCCTCGGCTTCAGTGCAGCGTTGATGCCTTCCATCCTCTTCGTTCCGCATGTTCGGATATCGATTGCGCTTGCTATATTCAGCCTGGCTTATTTCGGTCAACAGTGGTGGTCAACGTTGGTAATCGTGCTGCCCGCGGACCTTTTTCCGAAGAATGTCGTGGGAGCAGTGGCGGGAATGGTTGGATTCGGCGGGGCAATCGGCGGAATTTTGTTTGGCCAGTTTGCCGGATATCTACTCGACCACGGCTGGGGCTACAAGACGGTGTTCAGTTTGGCCGGAACGTTTCACGTAATTGGATTTTTGATTCTCCTCGTTTTAATCCCGGTGGTTCGTCCACTGGCGTTGCAAACAAACCTCGAATATCAGGCGGCCATTTGAAGATCAAAGAGATTCGGACCCGGGTCGTGCAATGGCGTGGCAAAACCGTTCCGCTGCCTCCTCACTTCTGTACCAATCCCATGGACCTGCTGGCGTTCCCCGCGGCGTCGATGAGTACATTCACTTTTCACGGCTGGCTGGTGGTCGAGATTTTTACCGACGACGGACTGGTAGGAATCGGCAACGCCGCATTGGCACCACATGCCTGTAAGCAAGTGATCGACCTTTACTTGAAGCCGCTGTTGATCGGCGCAGATCCTTGGGACACGGAATTGCTCTGGCAACACATGTACCGGAAGACCATGGCGTTCGGCCGCAAAGGGATTGGCATGACGGCCATCAGCGCGATTGACATCGCGCTCTGGGACATTCTGGGAAAATCCGCCAAACAGCCCGTCTATCGCTTGTTAGGCGGAAGGACAAAACAGCGCATCCCCGTCTATGCCAGCCGGCTCTATAGCGTCGAGCTGAAAAAACTAGCCAGCGAAGCCCAACAATACAAAGATGAAGGCTTCAAAGCCATGAAGCTGCGCTTTGGCTGGGGACCGACTGACGGCGCTGCGGGAATGCAACACAATTTGGATTTGGTGAGGACGGTTCGCGAAACGGTTGGCGCCGACATCGATGTGATGGCCGACGCCTATATGGGATGGACGCTCGATTACGCGAAGCGAATGCTTCCGCTGCTCGAACCTTTTCACCTGCGCTGGCTGGAAGAACCGGTGATCCCCGATGACATTCATGGCTACGCCGAACTCAAAGCCTACGGACGCGTTCCCATCTCCGGCGGTGAACATGAGTTCACGGTGTATGGTTTTCGCGAACTTCTGGAAGCCCGCGCCGTCGACTACATTCAATTCGACACCAATCGCGTAGGCGGAATCTCGCAGGCACGCAAGATCACGGCGCTCGCCGAGGCACACTCGGTGCCGGTGATTCCACACGCCGGACAGATGCACAACTATCACGTGGTCATGGCGAGCCTGAATTCTCCGATGGCGGAATATTTCCCGATCGTCGACGTCGAAGTCGGTAACGAACTGTTCTGGTACATCTTCGACGGAGAGCCCAAAGCGAAAGGTGGCTTCATAGACCTTGATGAAAATCTTCCGGGACTTGGCCTGACCATCAACGAAAAAGCGTTGGAACGATTCGAAGTGACGGAGTAGCGAATGCGGCTTATCCAACTGAGACGTGGCGATAACCGGCGAGTCGGACTCGTGGAAGAACCTAAGCTGCGAATGCTCTCGAGTGTGACTTCAATTCACCAGCTTGCGACTGAAGCGATTGCTTCCGTTGAGAAGCTTTCAGCAGTCGTTCAGAAAAGGCTTTCCAGCGAAACCCTGGATTACGATCCGATCTATGAAGGGAATTCAGAGTGGCGAATCCTTCCCGCCGTTGATCATCCCGAAACGCCTTCGCGCTGCCTGATTTCGGGGACCGGACTGACGCACCTGGGCTCTGCTCGCGGACGTCAGCAGATGCATATCTCGGCGACCGAAGAGCTCACAGACAGCATGAAGATGTTTCGCTGGGGCGTCGAAGGTGGCCGCCCGGCGCCGCAATGCGTAGGCACGCCGCCGGAGTGGTTCTACAAAGGAAGCGGAAACCTTCTGCGGGCACACAACGAAACGCTCGACATTCCTTTTTACGGTGAGGATGGCGGCGAGGAAGCCGAAATCGCCGGTGTTTATGTGATCGGCGAGAATGGCCAACCTTTTCGCATTGGCTTCGCCACAGGAAATGAATTTTCCGATCATCGTTTTGAGAAGAAAAACTATCTCAATCTCGCAGGATCGAAACTACGCACTTGCTCTCTCGGCCCGGAACTCACCGTTGGCGCAGAGTTTCAGTCGGTCGCCGTCAAAGCGAGCATTCAGCGGGCAGGTAAAGGTCTGTGGGCGAAATCCTTCCGCACCGGCGAGGCGGAAATGTGCCACAGCCTCCAGAACATCGAACATCACCATTTCAAGTTTGAGGGCCACCGCCGACCCGGCGACGTTCATGTCCACTACTTCGGAACGGATGCTCTCAGCTTCAGTGAGGGCGTCGAACTTGAAGACGGCGACATGATGGAAGTTTCCTGCGAAGGCTTCGGGCGACCTTTGCGGAATCCGCTCAAGAAATTTGCTCCGACTAAACAATTGATTAGCGTTACGGCTCTGGAATAAATCATGACCAAACCACGCGTTGCATTTCTTGGGCTCGGCACCATGGGAACAGGCATGGCACGGCGACTGCTTGCTGCCGGCTTCCCGCTCACGGTCTATAACCGCAACCCCGAGCGGAGTAAAGGTTTCGAAAATGTCGCGACCTCTCCGAAAGACGCAGCGTCTCGCGCCGACATCGTCATCAGCATGGTAGCCGACGATGCGGCGTCGAGATCGATGTGGCTGGGAGAACGCGGCGCCCTCGCAGGAGCGGCAAAGGGCTCCCTGTTAATTGAGTCGGGCACCTTGACCGTGGGATGGATCAAGGAACTTGCCGCCGCCGCGAAGGCGAAGGATTGCGAATTCCTCGATGCCCCGGTCACCGGCACCAAGCCGCACGCGGCGGCGGGCGAACTTATCTTTCTGGTCGGCGGTACGGAAGCAGCCCTCGAAAAAGCGCGCCCGGCATTTTCGGCAATGGGGAAAGAAGTCGTTCATTTGGGACCGAACGGAAGTGGCGCGCTGATGAAATTGGTCAACAACGTCATGGCCGGTGTGCAAGCCGCATCGTTTGCTGAAGCGCTAGCGCTGGCCGACGGGGCCGGCCTCGATCACGCAAAGGTCGTTTCGATTTTGAGCAATGGCGCGCCCGGCAGCCCGCTGGTGAAACGAGTGGCAGCCATCGAGGCAAGCGGCGACTTCACTCCAAATTTTACTTTGCGCTTGATGGCCAAGGATCTGGGGTACGCCTCGGGCGAAGCTGAACGGCACGGAATAAAGTTCCGCACCGCTGCCGCCGCGATCGAAGTTCTCAAGAAGGCAATCGCCGATGGATACGGCGAAGAAGATTTCGCCGCCGTCGTCAAATCGTTCCGCAAGAACTGAGTTTCATGGCTGGCAAGAGTGGTCGCCGTCAATTCGCGAAACAAGTTGCGGTAGCCGGGGCCGCGGTCGTCTTTGGCGCGGTATCCGCGCCAGCCAGGACATCCGAGACGGGCAGCGAAGTCGACTCACGCCACCAACGCATCTTGCAGCAGTACGGTGATCGCTTGTCGCCAGAACAAAAGCTTCGCCTGCGAAAGATTCTCGCTTACAACCAGAAGATGATGGAACCAATCCGCAATTTCCCCATCGAAAACGGTCAACCCACAGCATCTGTGCTGAAGTTTTATCCCGACGCCGGCTCGAGGACCAAATAACTTGCTGAGTGAGGATGTCCTTTATCTTCCGGTTCGAGAGTTGGGAAATCGCATCCGGCGGCGACAGCTTTCACCGGTGGAGCTTGCACAAAGTTATCTTGATCGCAGTCAAGAAATCGGCTCCAGGCTGAATGCGTACATCACGCTTACACCCGAGTTAGCGCTCCAGCAGGCCCGTACCGCCGAGCAAGAAATCGCGCGCGGCCACTATCGGGGCCCTCTGCACGGAGTGCCTTACGCGGCGAAAGATCTGGTCGCGGTGAAGGGATATCCCACCACTTGGGGTGCTCGTCCTTACGCAAAGCAGCAATTCGACTACAACGCGACCGTCATTGAGCGCCTGAATGAGGCCGGCGCTGTATTGATCGGCAAGGCAGCGATGATAGAACTTGCGGGCGGCCTCGGATATGAAAGCGGGGACGCGTCGATTGCCGGTCCCTGCAAAAATCCCTGGAACACTGACTACTGGACCTGCGGCTCTTCGAGCGGATCAGGAGCGATCGTGTCGGCCGCGCTGGCGCCATGGGCGCTGGGCTCTGACACCCGTGGCTCGATCATTTGCCCTTCGGCGTGGTGCGGCATCGCAGGTATGCGTCCCAGTTACGGGCGCGTGAGCCGTTATGGCGCAATGGCCATCGCCTATAGCATGGACAAGCTTGGCCCCATGGCGCGCAGCGCCGATTGCTGTGGCCTCATACTCTCGGTGATCGCGGGCCACGACCCGAAAGACCATCACTCTCTGCCGTCTTCGATGTCAGCTTTCCATTACCCTACGAACCGTTCCTCCAGGCCGCTTCGCGTGGGCAGGTTGACGAATGTTTGGAATAAGTTGGATTCGGGACTCGAACAAGCAGTCGATGACGGTTTGAAAGTACTGGAAAAGAACGGAGCAAAAATTTCCGACGTCGAGATGCCGGATGGACCTTACGAGGAAGCCGCGGAGTTGACCATCCTCATAGAGGCCGCTTCTGCTTTCCAGGATTTAATCCGATCCGGACGTTGCGCGGAGTTGAACGACCCGCTGGGCCAGATTAACGGCTACGCCAGCGAGCAATTTTCGGCGACAGAGTATTTACAAGTGCAACGCGTCCGCACTGTTTTGCAAACTCAGATCGACGCGCTGTTTGAGAATTACGACGTTCTCACAACCGCAGGTCAGTCAACCGCTGCGGCCCCCCTGAAGGCTCCGCCTGATTCCGGCATGGACGAAGAACTGGAACGCCGCGCTCCGGACGGCATTTCGAGCCTTTGCGGACTTCCGGCGATCACCGTGCCTTGCGGGTCCAGCAAAAACAAACTGCCCTTTGGTATTCAATTTCTGGGCCGAGGGCTCAATGACCACCTCGTCATCGAAGCGGCACGCACATTTCAGGAGCACACCGATTGGCACCGACAACGGCCGCCGGTTAGCTTGGGGGCACTACCAGCGAGAGTGAACCAGAGGTTTGATTTTCGCATCGTAGATTTGCCGGACTGATTCCATCGTTTCAGCGCCTAGCGGCGCTAGATCAGAAGCCTCGCAATTATCCGCAACCTGTTCCGGCCGCTTTCCGCCGGGGATGGCGCAGGTAATCGCATCGAACATGAGAATCCAGCGCAGCGCAAACTGGCTTATCGAGATTCCCTGAGGCACGAGTTTGCGTAGCTGTTCGACAGCTTCAAGGCCGGTTTCATAGTCGACGCCAGAGAAGGTCTCGCCAACGTCAAAATGCTCGCCGTGGCGGTTGAAGTTGCGGTGGTCGTCAGAGGCGAAGGTCGAGTCGCGGCGAAGCTTTCCCGTGAGCATTCCGCTGGCAAGCGGAACCCGGGCGAGAATTCCGACCCGCTGCTTTTTTGCCAGCGGGAAAAACTCATCCGCAGGTTTCTGGCGGAAGCAGTTGAAGATGATCTGTACCGACTGAACGTTGGGGTGCTTGATCGCTTCCAGGGCTTCTTCCACTTTTTCGACGCTAACGCCGTAGTAGCGGAGCTTTCCGGCCTTCACCAGATCGTCGAGGATCCCGAAAACTTCGGGCTGCGGATACAGTTCCGTTGGAGGACAATGCAGTTGCAAAAGATCGATGGTGTCGGCCGCAAGATTGCGCAGGCTGTCTTCCACCCAAGAGGTCAGGTTCGCCCGGCTGTAGCCGTCGACGAGTTGTTTCGGCAAGCGACGTCCGGCTTTGGTGGCGACAATGATTTCATCCTTGCGCGATTTCTTAAGTTGAGCAATCAGCCGCTCGCTGCGGCCACCGCCATAGACATCCGCGGTATCGATGAAATTCACGCCGGAGTCGATGGCCTTGTTCAACGCGGCCAGCGCGTCGGACTCCGAAACTTTGCCCCACGAACCGCCAATGGCCCAGGCGCCAAAGCTGACGTCAGAGACCTTCCAACCGGTGCGTCCAAGCGGACGAAATTTCATTCCTACACGCTCCTTGCCGCGCTGATCTTCGGTATAAAGTATAAACTTGCCGGTACCACCCAGGAGAACACCCTACCATGTGTGCATTTTTTTCAGGCCAGCGCCGGTTTCTGTCCATAACTCTCGCGGGCATATTGGTCCTGTTCGGATGCTCAAAGAAAAATGCCGGTGAAAAACCAGTTCCGACGCCGGGACCGATGCTGAGCGATGGTCTCATCGATTTGGAGACGCCTGACTTCAAGTTCAGCCTGGTGCGTTCGTCGCAAACCATTGCGGCACTCAGGCCGAAATCGGACACCAACTTCGATTTCACCCCCGGCGATCTGCTGGTGCAGCGCTCGCAAAACAAGTTCAATCATTTGGGTGATCTTGAAGTTCGGTTGCGCGCCAGCGCCGCTGAGGCCTGGCAAGACTACTCGACCGCAACCGCTCGAATGCCGGTGACCGCTCTTCCCTCCACTGCTGGTGCGTTGGCCTCTGCCGACCTCGCGCCGACTTTACCGGCAGACATTCCATTGCAGGTTACCCGGAGCTGGCGACTGGAAGGCGGCAAGCTGGTCTTGGATTTTCAACTGAAAAACAAGTCAGCCCAACCGGTGGAGATTGGCTCCCTGGGAATTCCCATGGTCTTCAACAACGTGCTGAACGATCGCTCACTGGAAGACGCCCATGCCAAATGCTCATTCTTTGATCCCTACATTGGCGAAAACGCCGGCTATTTACAGGTCACACGCCTCAGCGGACATGGACCAGCGCTGGTGGTGGTGCCCGACGGGCAGACACCGTTCGAGGCATATAACCCGATTCTCGACAAGAGCGGTTCCTGGGGAGCGAAACCGGTCTTTACTGATCCCACCCAGCGCGGTATCACCTTCGAAGGATTCTACGAATGGATGGTGCATAGCCGCGCTTACGCGGAAAACGAATGGAAGAATGCGCAGCCGTGGAATCCGCCGACTTCTTTGACGTTGGCTCCGGGACAATCAAAAACCTACGGAGTGAAGTTTCTCCTCTCCGATTCAATTCGCTCTATTGAGAAAACGCTTACTCAAAACAATCGGCCGGTGGCGGTCGGCGTGCCAGGATACGTAATCCCCACTGACATCGACGCAAAGCTATTTCTGCAGTATCCAAAAAAAGTGAAATCGATGACGGTCGAGCCTCGTGATGCGCTTGCATTCAGTAACGCTCGGTCCCTTTCGAAGGGTTGGCAGGCCTATTCGGTAAAGAGCAAGGGTTGGGGCCGCGCCCGTCTGACGATTACCTACGAAGACGGTTTAGCTCAAACTATTCAATACTTCGTTACCAAACCAGAGTCGCAGGTCGTCGCCGATATGGGCCACTTCCTCACCACCAAGCAGTGGTACACGGACGCGAGCGATCCATTTCATCGTGCACCTTCGCCGATGACCTACGACCGCGAAACCAATTCGATCGTTACGCAAGACAGTCGCGTCTGGATCGCCGGTCTCGGAGACGAAGGCGGAGGTGGCGCCTGGATTTCGGCGATGATGAAAGAATTCGTCCAACCGAATAAAGGAGAGATTGAGAAACTGCAACAGTTCGTGGATGGAGTATTGTGGGGCGGCCTACAATTTAAAGAAGGACCACGGCAATTTGGTGTACGCAAGAGTCTCTTCTACCACCAACCAGATCAGACTCCGGCCGGCACTTATCGGGGCGATTTGGATTGGACCAGCTGGACGAGTTGGAACAAGCAGGATAGTGAACGGGTCGACCGGTCATATGACTATCCGCACGTGGCCGCCGCGTATTGGGCGCTCTACCATCTCGCGCGCAACAATCAAAATCTGGTTACGAATCATCCCTGGGATTGGTATCTCGACCACGCCTACCAGACCTCAATGGCGATGACAAATTTCGCAGGGGACTACGCCGTGTTCGGACAGATGGAAGGTAGCGTCTTCCCGCAGATCCTCGACGACCTCAGACGTGAGGGCATGAAAGACCAGGCGGACAAATTCGAAGCCAAGATGCGCGCTCGCGCCGACCGTTGGCGCAAGGAAGCATATCCCTTTGGCAGCGAGATGCCATGGGACTCAACCGGGCAGGAAGAGGTTTACGCCTGGACGAAATATTTCGGTGACAACGAGAAGGCCGATGTCACCTTGAACGCAATTCTCGGCTACGACCCGGCGATACCGCATTGGGGATATAACGGAAGCGCCCGCCGCTACTGGGATTTCATCTTCGCCGCAAAAGACCGGCGTTTGGAGCGGCAACTGCATCATTACGGTTCAGGGCTAAACGCGATTCCGCTGCTGGCTCAGTATCGCGAGCATCCCGAGGATACTTATCTGCTTCGCGTCGGATATGGCGGCACAATGGGGGCGTTGACTGACATTGACCAGGAGGGTTTCGCCTCGGCCGCGTTTCACAGCTTCCCCGACATGTTAAAGCTCGATCCAATCACAGGGGATTATGGTCCCAATTTTTTTGGACATGCATGGAATACAGCGACCTATGTCGTCAAACATCCTGAACTCGGGTGGCTCGTATTCGGCGGCAATGTGATGGTACAAGGTAAAACGATCAAGGTGACTCCACTCGACTCTTATCGTTCTCGAATCTATTTAGCGCAACTCGGACTGTGGTTGACGCTCGACGCCGGAACTTTTCAAAGCGTGGAGATCAATTCCGCTTCCGGCGAAGTGCGTTTAGGATTTGCGGCTGGAAATCGATACACGTCGAACGCCCGTCTGCGGATCGCGCAACCCGCGAAGATCTCTGGCGTCGGAAACTATCGTCCAAGCAAAGAGTTGACCATCGAACGCGAAGACTACGTAGTACCACTTTCGCCTTCGATGACGTGGGTGAGTCTGGCCGCCAAATAGGGGCTGCGCGGTATGTACAATCCAAAGACGCAATGAATAGGATCGGACAAACCTCTGTTGTGGTAGTCGGTGCGGGCGCCTTTGGAGGCTGGACGGCGCTGTACCTGCTGCGCGGCGGAGCCAAAGTCAAACTGGTTGACGCGTGGGGGCCCGGCAACAGCCGCGCCAGCTCCGGGGGGGAAACGCGAATCATTCGCGCGACCTATGGTGGTTCGCAGCTCTATTCCCAAATGGCTGTGGATGCCCTTGGCCTATGGAAAGAGAACGAGCGTCGCTGGCAGCGAAAGCTCTTTCACAACTCCGGCGTTTTGTGGATGGCTGGGGCCGACGATACTTACGAACAAAAATCCGAAGAAGTGCTCGTGCAAGTGGGCGTGGCATTTGAACGGCTGTCGGTATCTGAATCGGCCAAACGCTGGCCGCAGATCAATTTTGACGGCGTGAGCCGGTGCATCTTCGAGCCTGATGCCGGGTACCTGCTTGCGCGACGTTCCTGCGAGGCGGTGCTGGAGGCATTCCTCGCCGAGGGCGGCGAATATCTTCAGGCACAAGCGACTCCGGGGCCCGTCGTTGGCGGAGAAATGAAGGGAGTAGCGCTAAATGACGGCTCTCTAGAAGCGGACCGCTACGTGTTCGCCTGCGGCCCATGGCTTTCGCAAATGTTCTCTTTCCTCACGGGCAAGATCATTCCAACTAAACAGGAAGTGTTTTTCTTCGGCACACCTGCCGGCGATCGGCGATTCCACGACGACGCCATCCCTACCTGGATCGACAATGGAGCGAAGTTTTTCTACGGTATTCCAGGGAATCAATGGCGCGGATTCAAACTGGCATGTGATGAGCGTGGCCCCGATTTCGATCCAACCGATGGCGAGCGGCGAATCAGCGAAGAGATGCTTCACGAGGTTCGCAGCTACATGGACAACCGCTTTCCGGAAATGCGTGGCGCACCGCTACTGGAAACTCGCGTCTGCCAATACGAAAACAGCCTCGATCAAAATTTCATCCTCGATAAGCATCCCGAGGCCGGCAACGCATGGATCCTCGGCGGCGGTTCAGGGCATGGGTTCAAACACGGCCCTGCGCTTGGGGTTAAAGCCGCAAACGCCGTTCTGGAAAAGCAAAAGATGGAAGCGGAACTCTCGCTACAAAGACTAATAACGCCACGAAGTTAAATCAGCCCCCGGCGGCGCGGTCTTCTGGATGCGTTCTAAAATCTTGGGGATGTACATGGTGTGATAGTGCAGCCGCGAAAGATAGTTGGGAAGATTAGGATCGCCATTCCAACAATGTTCCGCGCGGTCGCCGTACTTCACCTCTCCGTCGTACGGTGGATTCGTGGTTCCTTTTAGAAAATCCTCCAAGTAGTAGACGGCGTCAGTCAGAAAATAGGTATCCGCGCTTCCAACGTAAATGTGCAGCTTGCCTTGGAGCCTGGGGCCAAGCGTTGTCCAATCGCGCTGCATGATCGCGCTGAGATCAAAGTGCTCTTTCCAGTAGCCGGCGACAATAGGGTCAATGACTCCCGTCTCTTTATCGAAGATCGGCTTGGGATATCCGTCGCTTGCCGCCGGTCCAAATACGGCCTGCCAAATATCGAACTGCTCTCCAGAACGCGCGTGGCTGCCCAGCGCCAGTTCATATTGGTTCGCGCCCTGAACCGTGCCATAGATGCGACCAAGGTAGTCGCGAATGGCTGGCTGTTCGATCCTCGTATGCGGACCTGCGATGTAGAAAGCGTTCTTGTCGTCGTACAGATTCACCGTCATATAAGCGCGAAAGTCGACCGGATCAGGACACGCGACAAACGCTCCGTTGTAGTGCTCAGGATAAAAAACCTGCGCTGCCAGCGATTCCCATCCGCCGGTTGAACCTCCATAGACGAAACGCGCCCAACCCTGGCCGATTCCGCGGAACTGCTTCTCAATCGCGGGAATCAGTTCAGTTTCGATCGCGTCGCCATAAGGCCCAAGGTTCGCCGAATTGACCGCGTATGAATCGTCGTAATAAGGATTGGCGTGATTGATCTGAACCACCAGAACGCGAGGAAAGTCGGGCGCCGTCCACTGTTTGTAAAACTTGTAAGCTTCTTCCTGTTGAATGCGGTCATAGCCCGAGAGATGGAAACGATCACTGTAATCGGGCTTCAGTGAAGGGTCCGGAGGCTCAGTGCTGAAGCCGTCGAAATCCGCGTTGAAGTGATCTTCGCTGATCATCAAGGGGAAATGTGATTCGGGGTGCGTATCAAACCCCTCCGGCACCAGCACATTCGCGCTGAGGAACATCGGGCATCCCCAGAACTTCGTCAACAATCCACTCTGGATTTTCAGATGGCGAATGTATTTCGTGTCCTGAGGCGGAGCAATTGCCGGGATTTCCTGATCAAGGACGATCTGTATGGTTTTGGATGATCCTAAGGAAACTTTCTTCGGCAACGAGTAAAGGTTACCCGGCGCAATGTTCCAATGTTGGCCTTCCCCACGATCCATGGGGAGTTTGACGGTGTGTCCGTCGGCACGATGAAAGGTCTCGTAGCGGTGCAGGACAACTTGAACAAAATATTCTCCGGCTGGAATATCTTGCAGATGTTTGATGGGATACCCAGCGGCAGAATCATCAATCGTGACCGCTTGTCCGGGACGCATGCCGTCAACATCACTGCCGAAGATGATCTGCGTCTGCGGCGAATCGTTGATCTGCATACGCGGCTCGGCTGCAGGATCGGTCGACAGCAAAAGCAATAGCCGGCCATCAAGAGGCTGAGCGCTGCGTTCCTTGGGAAACGAGATCGAGAATTTCACATCCGCTGCGTTTAGCGGGCGGGTCCCAAACGCCAGCAAACATGCGGACAAAATTAAAGCTGTTGTGCAAATGCGAAAACGCATCACACCTCCAAGAACACGGTCGCCTCAGGCAGCGCGCGGGCGAATACCAACCAGGACAGCACGCTGATACGCGACCTCGAGAAGGTGCCGGGCAGCGGCGATCTTTTCAAAAGAGTTCGTGTCGGTCGCGCCCTTCGCCCAAACTCTGATCACTTCTTCCGTCTGTTCGACTTCCAGTGAACGCACCTTGCCGCCGAGTTGCCAATCGACAGCGTCAATTAGGCGCAAAATGCCGGCTAGCATGATCGTCTGCCGCTTCTGAGGTTCAGTCAGGCCACTAAACTCGCGATTGCGGGAATTTGGCAAAGCTCCCCGATGGTAGCGGGCGATGAGAGCCGCCATTTCCAGGTCGTTCTCTCGCCAGCCCAAAGGAAGCTCAAGTTTTCGAATCAACTTATAAGAACTTTTTTGATGTTTCCGTTCACGCTTGACCCTGCCTACGTCGCGCATCACCGCAGCCGCTTCCAGCA
>DATBAT010000254.1:0-3308 GCA_036271375.1 Terriglobales bacterium | reverse complement strand
AGCAAATCCGCTCCATGTTCGATCTGAATGCGGACTGGCCGACGATCGTGAAAGGTTTAAAAACCGATCCGTTATTGACTGGGCGGCTGAAGGCAAGTCCCGGCATGCGCATCCCCGGTTGCTGGGATGGTTTCGAGCTGGCAACACGCGCAATTCTCGGCCAACAAGTCACCGTAAAAGGTGCGACGACGCTCGCAGGCCGAATCGCCAAAGCCTTCGGACGAGAATTTCCCTCCGCGCCCGGCCTCACTCATCTCTTCCCTTCATCCGAAGTTCTCGCCGGCGCTGACTTGTCCAAAATCGGATTGCCGAAAGCGCGGGCCGAAACCATTCGCAGTCTGGCTCGGGCTGTCTGCGATGGCCAACTCAAACTTCACGGGATCGCAGCTTCAGAAGCGATCACAAGGCTGCGCGAAATTCCTGGCATCGGAAAATGGACTGCGGAGTACATCGCCATGCGCGCCCTGGGCGAGCCCGACGCATTTCCCTCCGGCGACATCGCCCTGCTCCGCACCTCAGGCCTGGAACATTTTCGCGATCTCGAAAAACGCTCCGAGAACTGGCGCCCCTGGCGCGCCTACGCAGCCATGTATCTGTGGAACATCGCCAGCGATTCACAACCTAAAAGCTGACAATTTGGAAAAGTGTTCCACAGGGAACATAGTGTCTAGACAGAAATGTACATATAGAAATGTACATATAGAAATATATGAAGTCGCTTGGCTTTATGGAGTTAGCATCAGCATTCCATTTTGGGAATCGGCTGGCACATATTTCGCGATATATGTTGACAAAGATTTACTTGTTTAGACGATAAAAACACAGCAAACACGCTCCCCTCACGTCTACCATGCATGGCGGACGTCTAAGAACTTGGGGAGGGAAGATGGCCAGGCACTTCAAAACAGTTTTCTTTTGCATGCTGACATGGTCGTCGCTGCTGATGGCGGAGACGAAGCAAATTCCTCCAGCACCGAAACCAGCGCAGATTCTTGCCGCGAAAAAAGTATTCATCGGGAACGCCGGCGGAGACGAACCTTTTTACGACGACCAGCTATTCAACGGAGGACCCGACCGAGCTTACAACGAATTCTATGCGGCGGTGAAAGCCGCTGGACGATACGATCTCCAAAGCGCCCCCGGCGACGCAGACCTGCTGTTCGAGATATGGTTTACCATCGCCAGCAGCCGGGTGCCTCCGCCCGAAAAGGGTGTAGCCAGCGGCATCTTTGGCTCCGTTCCCTACGATCCCCAGCTTCGCCTGGAGATTCGCGATCCCAAGAGCAATGCCTTGCTGTGGGCATTCACCGAGCACGTGCAGTGGGCCATCTTGCAGGGCAATCGCGACAAGAATTTTGAGCAGGCGCTGTCCAGAATTGTCAGTGATTTGCAAAGCTTGACCATTCCGTACGACGCCTCGAGCAAGCCTTAGCATCAGATTCGCCTCGACCATCGAGGTTGAGTAGAATCTGCCAGTCATGTCGAAAGCTTTCCAAAGGAGAGGATGCCATGAAACGAAACTGGATTTTTCACTTCGCCGGAGCCGTTGTCTTTCTGCCGCTACTCGCTCATGCGCAGGTAACAACGGGTCCCGCGTGCCCGGTCGCTTTCCTGCATTTCAATCCGGACGCAGTCAGCGTTCGCGTAAAAAACGTGAGCGGAAAAACGATCGTGGGATTAAGTTTCTACGCGGCGCTCTCCGACGCTACCGAGCATTGGACGTGGCTTCACTGGAATCTTAATCAGGACCAACCGCTACGCGAGTTCGGTTGGAACAAGCCTATCAAGCCGGACCAGGCCAAGACCTTGTCGTGGAACCGCGCCGATCTGGACTTCGAACATGAGGCCGGGACCGCTTTTGTCCTGACCAGTGTGCTCTTTCAAGATGGTTCCCGATGGGACGAGCCCGCCGACAGTACATCGTGCAAACTCGTCTGGCACAAAGGCAGACACAAGGCTTTCACAACCGCAATTGAATTACCGCCGCGCCAGCCGTAACGGCTGCCGCTTCGAACCCGGCGCGCCTTATTAGGGTTTGGGCGCCTGAATCGGTACAAAAAAGGGCGACCCACAAATGCCGAACGCAAATGTTTTGATCCAGTAACAAAAAGTCGGCGAAAAACGAAGGAGCCGTGCGCCGCTGTCAGCGGGTGATACATTATTTCTGTTTCGACTCTCTTAAATTCGAGGCGCCATCACATGCCGGCACTTTCCCGTCGTAATTTTTTTGGTTGGGCCACTTCCCTGACAGCCGCTCTCGGTGCGGCGCCTTTGCTTTCTTCCGCCCAGATGGTTTCATCGGGAGCATCTTCTGACGGTGAGGATTACTACTCGAAGCTCGGCGTCACGCCGATCATCAATGCCGCGGGTACTTATACGACGCTGACTGCCGCCTGCATGCCGCCGGAAGTCCTCGCTGCGGTGCAGAGGGCAGCACTCCATCCAGTTCGGCTGCACGAACTGCAACGCAAGGCCGGCGAGTATATTGCTCAGCGGCTTAAGTGCGAGGGAGCGGTGGTGACTTCTGGAGCATCGGGGGCGATCAGCCTTGCGACTGCTGCGTGCATGCAACAGGCAAACCACATCGATGTGCTGGACATGCCGCAGGCGATCGCAGGCAGGAAAAATCAGGTGATCGTGCAGCAAGCACATCGTTATGGATACGACCGGGCCATGTATCTCTGCGGGGCTCGCGTGACCGAGGTGGTGACGCTCGATGACTACAAGCGCGCGTGCGCCACCGGCAACGCGGTGATGACAAATTTCTTTAACGCCGCTGAGGACGAAGACGGCATCGCCGGCACCGCGCAAATCGGACGGGAAGAGTGGCTGCGGGTGGCGCACGAATATAAAATTCCGTGCCATCTGGATGCCGCCGCGGACATGCCTCCGATTTCGAATCTATGGAAATACACCGGCATGGGATTTGATCTCGTGGCCTTCTCCGGCGGGAAAGGAATGCGCGGTCCACAAAACGCCGGACTCCTGCTTGGCAGGAAGAGTCTGACCGATCTAGCTCATGAGAACAACAATCCGGAAGAAGGAATTGGCCGCGGAATGAAAGTCGCGAAAGAGCAGATTGTGGGCATGGTCGCTGCGGTCGATTGGGTCTTGTCGCACACCGAAGAGTCGATGCAGGGCGACTATCAGACGAGGGTCGATCACATTGTCGCGCAAATGAAGGGCATCCCTTCAGTCAAGTGCGAAACTGTGACCCCGAAGATTGCCAACCACGTGCCGCATCTCTTAATACGCTTTGATCCGGCAGTGATTGGAATGCAGACCGCTGAGATTGTTGCAGCTCTTCG
>DATBAT010000253.1:0-3613 GCA_036271375.1 Terriglobales bacterium | reverse complement strand
GGGGAGATCGCCATTTGGGAATCATTCGATTCTACATGAGAAGTCGATAGATTCCGGATCGCGCATCTGGAATTGCTTCCGCAATTTAGTCTTCAGCTCTCGCCCTCTGGACAAAAAGTGGGCTTCTCGTACAGTGGCCCGAAACGCCATTCTGGGAGATAGGCCCTCCATTGTCGCCCAGGGTCTACCGATTCCGCGGCTCCCGTCTGGTCAAGGCATCTTCTTGGAGCCTTGTCGTGGAAACCGTGGATGAGTTTGCCTAACCGCCAAAGGTTTGGTGACCGGAAGTGTTCTATTCTTGCCAAGTGAGGTTTTCGGATTATGCCGATAGGCCAGACTGGGACGCCAATGTCCATCGGCGTCAGTCACATCGACGCGGCATAATCCGCATGCGGCATAAGGCAGAGCATTTTTAGCCCAGCGGCGCGGCGCGAAACACTCCGGGTGCAGTCGAATCTTGATCGCCGCGACGGTGAGCTAAAAATGGATTGGACTAAACCGCTGGCACGACTCCCGCCCTATGTGTGTTGATTGTCGGATGGAACTCCGGTGAGGGGGAAAATTGTGCGGCGGATACCTGAGTGCGAACGGCGGAGAATAGCCAAGGCGCCTGGAATAGGCAGCAGTGCGTCGGACGATGGTGACAGTGCGCGGAAAAAGCGCTGGGCCAACCCGCGCGGCAACACTGCCGCTTTGGCGTGGTCGGGCCAAGCCGGTTCGCCGCGATTTGATCATGGATTCGATGGCGGTTTTCACGACGTGTCCGTAATTGCCGTTTGGCATTTGGGGCTCGGCAACAAGACTGCAATTCTTACCATTCGTCCCTGGTGACAGACTGGGCATTCCCTCAATGAAGATCCGGTGAGTTCTTCATAGTGGTCCAGGCAATCCTTGGTGGCCTCCGATGCGGGAGGTGCACACGCCGGCATGCCCAACAGTTGCCGGCAGCGCGCCAGTTTCTCTTCGCGGTAACGATTCCCGAGGAAGCCATAGTAGCGGATGCGCTGGAACCCGTCAGGTAACACATGGAGCAGGAACCGGCGGATAAACTCCTCCGAGTTCAGCGTCATCGTTTTCTGGTGATCGTCGTGGCGATAATCTTTGTAACGAAAGGTGACCTTTCCGTCGGCGATGGCCAGCAGGCGATTGTTGGAGATGGCCACGCGGTGAGTATAACGGCCAACGTAGTCCAACACCTGCTCAGGTCCGGCGAACGGGCGCTTGGCATAGACCACCCATTCGACCTCTCGCGTGGGAGCCAAGTAACGGAGAAATGCTCCTCGATCCCGGCATCCTTCCAGCGCGGAGAAAAACTTCAGTTTGCCGTTATCGAAGGCTTTGACCAACTCCGCCAGGAACAGCCGGCGGAACAACCGGGAGAGCACACGGACCGGTAAGAAGAATCCCGGTCGGCAGGCGATCCATCGCGTGCCGTCCGGAGACAGGCCGCCGCCTGGGACGACACAATGCAGGTGGGGATGGTGCATTAAGTTCGATCCCCAGGTGTGGAGCACGGCGAAAAAGCCGATTTCGGCGCCGAGGTGTTTCGGGTCGGCGGCGATGGTGCGTAGGGTCTCGGCAGTCGCGCGGAACAGAATGCCGTAGACCGCTCGCTTGTTTTGGTAGGCGATGGCGGCAATCTGTTCCGGTACGGTGAACACCACGTGAAAATACTCGGTATTCAGAAGCTCCGAGCGGCGATCCTCAAGCCATTCGGCGCGGGCGAGCGACTGGCACTTGGGGCAATGGCGATTGGCACAAGAGTTATAAGCATTGCGTTCATGGCCGCACCGATCGCACTGTTCCAAATGGCCGCCGAGCGCTGCGGTTCGACAAAGCTCGACGGCTGTCATGACGCGTCGCTGTGCCGTGGACATCAACGCGCCATGCTTTTCGCGATAGGCTTCGCCGTACTGGCGGAACACATCCGCCACTTCCAGTTTGGGGCGCTCCATGGGCCCGGCGCTCAGAAGTGCTGAGGCGTGGCAGGAGCAGACACAACGGCAATGGGATGCGGCAGCAAGTCCAGCGGACTGGAGGTGGAGCAGACCTTACTGGTGGCGATTCGCAGGTACCGGGCCGTAGTGGCCAGGCTGCGGTGGCCGAGCAGCAGTTGGATAGTCCGAACATCCGTGCCGGATTCCAGCAAGTGGACAGCGAATCCGTGGCGCAGCGAATGGGGAGTGATCGGCTTGCGGATGCCAGAGAGCCGCCGAGCCTTCTGGCAGGCAAGTTCGACGGAACTTCTGTTGATCGGTTGGCCGTTCACATCACCCTGGAACAGCCAACCCTTCGGCCGCACGGCTCGAAAGTAGCTACGCAGCGTCTCCAGCAGCTTGGGAGATAGCATCACGTAACGATCCTTCTGTCCTTTGCCCTGTTCGACCTGGATGACCATTCGCTGACTATCGATGTTGGCGGGCTTCAGACGGATAGCCTCGGAGATGCGCAGGCCGGCGGCGTAGCATGTAGTCAGAATCGCCCGATGCTTGGTGCTGCCTACACAGCTTAGAAAGTGGAGGACCTCCTCTGGGCTCAGAACCACCGGCAGCCTCTGTGGCTTCTTCGGCGCCGGAATGACGTCCTCGAAGGTCCAGTCCTTCTTGAGGGAAACCTTGTAGAGAAATCGCAAGGCGGCAACGGCGATGAGGACGGAGCCAGGCGCCAGCTTCTTTTCGTTGGTCAAATAAACCTGATAGGAGCGAATGTCCTCGGGGCCCAACTGCTCCGGTGATTTATCGAAGTGACGGGCGAACAGGGACACCTGTTGCACGTAGGAAGTTTGAGTGTTCAGGGCGAGATTCCGCACCTGCATGTCTTCGGTCATGCGTTGCCGAAGGGATGTCATGGAAAGCTCCTTTGCGAAACGGAATTTGCTGCAAGCAGCAATTCCATGCTTTCGCGTGGGAGTTCTCAGCGGAAGGGGGACAAATTCGACAGCGCCGCTCTCTTGCGTTCAACTGGTCGCGCTACACGAATACCGCGAAGCGGTTTAGTCCAACCTATATTATGCGCAGCAAGGACTTATGCGCAGTAGAGCCTCATTCGTGATGCCGGCGGGTCTTCCGTGCTGATTTCCTCCGCATAATTTTGAGCCTTTCATCTCTGGTCATCTCTTCAGTAGCCTCCCCCCGGAGACAAACATTCCCAGACAACAGATTGACCGTTGGCTGGTCGCATTGCGCGAACACATGCGCGAAAGCGATTTCAGCCGGTGGGCCATCAAACAGTACACGTGTAATGGCCGCCATTTTCTCAACCATATAGTAGGTCGCGGGATCCGTCTGAAAGCTGTCCGTCCTGATGACGTTGAAGGGTATCTCCGCACTCAGCGACAGCGATATCGGCGGCGAAACGGACATGGCCCGGTAGACGAGGCCGAGTGGCGATCACGATTCACATCGTCCGCCCGTATGCTGCTGCGGTTGGCCCAAGGTTCGTGGCCACCGCCGACGTCGTTGGAAGCTTGCGTTCAAACGTTTAAAGAAACGCTTGAGCAGGAGCAACTTCGACCGGAGACGATCCGACAGTATCTGGATCAGGCGCGCTTATTTCTGGCGTATCTGGATCGACAACAGTTGCTGCTGGAGCGCGCCACGCCGCAGGATCTCGA
>DATBAT010000252.1:0-2163 GCA_036271375.1 Terriglobales bacterium | reverse complement strand
GATTAGCCGATACCGTCGTTCCTCCGTCCAGAATTGAAGAACAAGATCCGGAAACCCCCCAAGATTTGCAAGCGCGGGAACGAAATCGTCTGGCTGCGCTCATCATCTATTCGCAATTGCGTCTCGGAAGATCTGATGCGCAATCTGGCCAAGCTCAAACTGATTGCCTCCTCGCGCCCCAAGTGAGCCGTCGGCCTCCAGCCGCTCCCACTCCCGCCTTCCTCCACGTCCGACCAATACAACACGTAGTCGTCACGCTTCGCCACAACGACCACACCTTCACCCGGGCGATCACGCACCGGAACTGGAAAAGGCGACACGAGAAGTTTCCGGAGTTCCGTTTGATGTGCGGAACGCAATGTCTGGATCGCGACCGACAGCAATTTCTCGACCTCAATTTGACTGGCTGGTTTCCATTTACCCAACTCGCCACCCCCGTACTTTCGCTTCCGGCGAAGCGCTGCGCCCACCAACCATTCACGGATTACTTCGGCAACGGCGCATCCATCGACGAAACGAGCCATATCCACGCCGCAATCCAAATTGGCCCAATCGCCGCAAACAGCCTCACGCGGCCCAGCGTCAGTTCAACCGTCCCCCTCGTCGTGCCGCGAAACCCCGTCCGGTACCATTTGAACTCGACCGGCTGCAGGACAACTACTTTCTCGGCGCCCTCGAGTAAAAACACCCAGAATGCAAAACCGAAAGCGAGGATGAAAAGCGTGGCGAACCACGTGAGCACATAGGGATTTCGATCCTGCGGCCTGAAGAAGTACCAAATATTTGGCACACCGCCGATGAGAATGGCCCATCCCATCACAACCCACGGCAAGGCACCGGCAACAGCAAAACAGCGCCGCAGACTAATCGCCGCTGGACTCGCTCGGGGATCACTTGGACCCCTGGATGCCAGGGCGCGCATACCAAGGGCATAGTGGTACGCGGAGATCCCTAAGCAGACAGCCCAAAAGTAACGGCCGATCAAGTGAAAGAGGTCCACGGCGCGTCATCCTCCCTTAGCTTGAGCACACCCGCGCCGCGCGGCCTCGGAGCAAGGCGAGCCATAGTCAATTAACGTTATAACGTCAAGACGTCTTCCGCTGTCGACCGGCACAATATCATCTCTCTGGTTCTTGGATGACCGCCGACAGCACTCCAACCGGAATATATCCTTTCTGATCGAGCGTCAATCTAAAATCGCGCACTCCAGTCTTGTCCGAATCACCCATGTCGTAAATCAAGTATTTCGTACCCGCCGATAACTTAAGGTGACCGCGCAAATAGTCCGCTACGCTGCCACATGGCATCGCGTGCTTGTCGACAGAACCTCGCAAAGCGACCAAGCACTCCGCGGCGCCTCGATAAGTTACTGTGACCTGCGCGCTATCCCATCGACGCGCATCCTCAGAGACATAACGCAGCCACACAAATACAGCGGCAACGAATATCGAAACAGCAATTTGACTCGTAACGACCCATTTACGCCTGCTCGTTAGCTTCCCCGTCATTCCAGCACCTAGAAGATAGCTTTCACGACAACCACAAGTCCCGGACTTTCTTGATGGCCGCCGCCAGAAAAAGTAACTGCACCAGAGCCACCACTCCGCCCGTGACCTCGATGCTGTGCACATCGCCTGGGAACACCGCTGAAATCGGTCCCAAGGCCGTCGTGAAAAGCAGCGACGCCGGAAACTGCAGCACGGCTGCTACATAGAACCACAGCGGATTGTCGGCGCCCCCGAATCCTCCAACAAAACGAACCACCCTAACGCCAATGAGCCCACGATACAAAACTGCACCACGAGTGCTTTCAAAAGCGCTGCGTAAAGGACGACGACGGTAAGAACTCCAGGATAGGAAAGGTATCTTGCCTTCGCGAAGCGCAACGCCAAGAACGAACCGGCGAAACCGAGCGTCGCTATGACGACGCTAGCTGCGACTCTCAAAAAACTCGGACTTGTCCTTAGGGCCTACTTTTGCCTGGCACGGAACGGAAAAAGTTGCTGCCTGACGAAACCGTCCGGCATGTAGTCACCGACCACGCCGTAGTACTTCGGGAAGGGCCGGTCGGCGGGAACGCGGACAGCGGTGCCAAACAGATGATCGAGAAACGCATAGTGAGCGGCATAATTTCGATCGATGGCCTCATCGTCGGCCGAATGA
>DATBAT010000251.1:0-24079 GCA_036271375.1 Terriglobales bacterium | reverse complement strand
ACCGTAGCGCACGATGGCGTCAGCGATGCGGGGTACTTCGGCGATATCGATTCCGGTTCCGACGATCATGGGGTCAAAAAAGCGTCGTTGGTCGTTCGTTAGTGGTCGGTGGCCTTCATCGGTTTGGCCAAAGACCAACGACCAAAGGCTAACGACCTTCTCATACCCTCCAATAATCTGGACGCCAGCTCTGGATCGCTTGCTTCACATCTTTGCGTGCGAGTTTTTCATGGATGCAGCGTTCAGCGAGGGCTGGAACCTCCGCATCGCTGGCGAATCGCAAAGCAATCAACTGAGCTTCGGTGAGAGTGGCGATGCCCGCTTGCGCCGAAGGCGGCAGCAACGCCGTCAGCCTTAGACGCTCCTCCAGGCGAATTACACGGTCTTGAACTTTTAACGCATACACACGCGCCTTGAGGAGCCCGAGGATAGCGGCGGTCATGAAAACGACGCCCCACGCCGCCAGCAGAGCCGGACGCCGAACCAGCGTGACGACGGTCATTATCCAGGTAATCAAAAAGATCGGAACGATGATGAAGTGAAACAGCGGATCGAAGCGGGCGTGGTTGGCAAAATTCTGCGGATTTTTTTCGGACACAGACTCTCCTTCAGGCGCGCGGCAATTGTAACGTTTTCGGGATGGTTAGAGCAGCCGATTGCCGCGATAGACGAGTTGCCGGTCAACCATGCGGGCTTCCGCCATCAGCTTATGTGGTTTTGGCGGGCCGGTGGCGTCGATGTGAAGGACTTCGTGTCCGTGCGCGACCAACCAGTCGGACACCATCATGCGATGACATTTGAAATAGACCCGTTCGGCACACATGTAGGCGGTTGGTTTCTCTTCGGCAAGTTCGACGAGGCGTTGTGTGGCCGCTTCGAACTCAGGCGTCAACATGTAGTCGGCGTAGTTGCGGAAGCTATCGTTGCGCAACGCGATGTTGGGAGAGTCGTCGCGAATCTTCTTACGGTGTCCGCCAAGCTGTTTCATCCAGACGTAGTCGATGCCAGCTGCGGACAGCGCCTTCTCGAGCGATTCGCGATTGAAGTGTGGCAGGCGTTGCGACATCGGGAAAGCACGGATATCGACCAACGTGCCAATCGAGTGCGACTGCAAGGCTTCGATCAATTCGTCCAAGGAACGAGTGGAATGGCCGATGGTGTAGAGAGTCGCCAAGGAACAGGATAAAACACGTAGGGGCAGGTGTCCTCACCTGCCCGGCCTAAACAGCGCCTAGAGTCCCAGAGTTCGTGATGAAAGTTGCTCCGGCAGGTGGGGCACCTGCCTCTACGTGTTTTATCCGTTAGGCTGGCGTTCTTATCCGCGGAAATATAAATACGCGAACATGATCGCTGCCAGCACGACCGCAGATCCCGCGACATCCCGCCAGTCCCAGCTTGCCCGCGTCTCTCTGCGGTCTTCGTCAGTCTTGGTGGCAAAGGTCAAGCTCTGGATGCTTCCAATCGACGGCGCTGGAGTCGCCAAGCTCACCCCAATCATCACCATCGCCGAGACGATCGTGATCAGCACGCTGAAATATTGGAAGTACATGTTATTCACGATCCATAAGAATGATCCCGGCGTGTAGCCGTTTTGCAGTCCGGCTAGACCCAGGGTCACGGGCGTGTCTACGATCATGCGGAAAATGCCCATGATGAATCCGATAATCATGGCCCACAGCGCTCCTTGGGCATTCATCCGTTTCACGAATACGCCCAGGAAGAACACTACGAAAATCGGTGGGGCGAGGTAGCTTTGCACGGCCTGCAAATATCCGTACAGGCCAGCCGCATTCTTGATCACCGGAATCCAGATGAGCGCCACTACCACCATCGCGCCTGTCGCAAGCCGGCCGACCCGCACCAGTTCCGACTGTGTGGCCTTGGGCTTCCATTTTTCGTAAAGGTCAACCGTAAACAGCGTAGAGCAGGCGTTAAACACGCCCGCCAGCGATCCCATGAGCGCCGAAAGCAGGCCGGCCACCACAAGGCCACGCAATCCCGGCGGCAATAGATACTGCACCATCAGGGGGAACGATCCCTGCGCCGCCGCGACGTTGGCTTTGCCGTCGGGTCCGAGGATTGCCGCCAATTCCGGGACCTTGCCGCTCTTGGCCAGTGCGAAGCAAATGATGCCGGGAATGATGAACAGATAAACCGGAGACAATTTCAGGAACGCCGCAAAAATGCTGCCTCGGCGGGCTTCGGTTTGGTTGGGCGCGCCTAGTGCGCGCTGCACGATGTACTGGTCGGTGCACCAGTACCAGAGCCCGATGATCGGCGCACAGAACAGCATTCCGACCCAGGGGAAATTTCCGTTGAAGTACCACGCCTCTCTCACGACTTGGCCGGACGTCCCAGTCTCCATCACTGGCGCCCAGGTTCCCTGCACGCCCGCCGGAATAAATGGCTTCCAAAGGTTGAACATGTCAGAGCCGGCAATGACTTTCAACTCGTGCCATCCGCCCAGTTTGTGCAGTCCGTAGAACGTGAGGCAGGCGGAACCGGTAATCAGAATGACCGCCTGCACCGCGTCGTTATAAGCCACGGCCCGCATACCGCCCAATGTTGTGTAGAGACCGGTCAGCACGATCACCAGCACGGAACCGATCCAGAAGCTGTCGATGTAGACGCCGCCGATGGTCATGTGCATTTCCGGCAGCAGTGTTCCAAACACGACACCGCCGGCAAAGATGCCGACCGCGATCTTGGAGACGATGAACGTGATAATGGAGACGATCGAGAGCACGTAGCGCGAGCCGGTACTGAAGCGTTTCTCCAGAAACTCCGGCATGGTGAACACCATCGACCGCATATAGAAGGGAACAAATACCCAGCCCAGAACCAGAATGCTCCAGGCATGCAACTCGTAGTGCGCGAGGGCCACGCCGCTGGTAGCGCCGGCGCCGGCCAGTCCCACGACGTGTTCCGAGCCGATGTTCGAGGCGAAAATCGACGAGCCGATAATCCACCAGCCCAGATTGCGCCCGGCGAGAAAGTAATCGGTCGTATTGTTCTTGTTCTTGCGAACCACCCACGCGGCGACTCCTATTAAGAGTGCGAAATAAAGTGCAATCACCACCCAGTCGATCGGCGTGATATGCGACGTCATAGGCTCGGAGGCCAGAAAAGCGGCAAGGTTCATCATGCGTGTATCTTTCCCTCTACGTGGAGAATTTGGCTGCTGCTAGGCCCGTGCAATCGCCAGCAAGGCCTCTGAGATAACGTTTACGTGCGTGGGAAATATACTACGGAGGTCAAGCAGTACGCGACTTTCTTCTACGCGCCCTATAATAGGTGGGTTATTGGCCCGAAGCTTAGCCGCAAGTTCCTGAGCGGAAAGGCCTTGGCAGGTGATGGCCAGCAGGCGGGTGGGTAGGGTAGCGGACGGGGCCGCGCCGCCTCCGATGATCGATTTGCCGTCGGTAACGTCCACCGAAAGCCGGGTTTTGGCCTCGCGTAGGGTTTGAGCCAAGGCGTCCGCCCGCTGCCCGATTTCGTCCTTGGAAAGCCGCATCATGCGCAGCGCCGGAATGGTGTCGTGGTCATGCTTCACGTAGGCAAGCAGGGTGGCCTCCAGGGCGGCATAGGTCAACTTGTCGACCCGCAGGGCCCGGAACAACGAGTTAGAGCGCATGCGGGCGATCAGGTCGGCCCTGCCGGTCAGCAGACCTGCCTGGGGTCCGCCCAGCAGCTTGTCGCCGCTGTAGGAGACGACGTCTAGTCCGGCGCGCAGGCTGTCGAGCACGCTGGGTTCATTATCAATTCCGATAGATCGCAGATCGAACAGGGAACCGCTGCCAAGGTCTTCCATCAAAGGAAGACTGTGCTTGTGCGCTAGAGCGGCGAGTTCGTCGAGGTGAGGCTGCTCGGTGAATCCGGTGATCTGGAAATTCGAACGGTGCACTCTCAGCAACAGTTTTGTGTTCGGATTGATCGCTTGTTCGTAGTCGGAGATACGTGTGCGATTGGTGGTGCCCACTTCCCGCAAGGTCGCGTTCGATTTCCCCATGATGTCGGGGATGCGGAATGAGCCGCCAATCTCGACCAGTTCTCCGCGAGATACGATGACCTCGCCGCCGTCGCCCAGAGTATTGAGGGCCAGCAGTACGGCCGCGGCATTATTGTTCACCACGATTGTTGAGACGTTGCTCGGGGATGTCTCCCCTTCTGCGAATAGCTTGCGGAACAATCGGTCAACATGAACGTCACGATTGCCACGCTCACCGGATGGGACATCGAACTCCAGGTTGGAATGTCCCGCCGCCGTTTCCTGAATATGCCGCAACGCGGCCTCGGACAACGGGGCTCGTCCCAGGTTAGTGTGCAGAATCACGCCGGTAGCGTTAATCACGGGGCGTAAGTGGAAGGTTGTTTCGTTGCGCGCTTGTCGCTCGACGGCCTCGCTCATGCCTGAGAGAGCAAGGTCAATTCCGTTGGCGTCGAGGTGGCCTGCGCTGATTTCTTCGCGCAGACGTTGCAGGACGACGCGCGCCGCATCTGTCACCGCAGCCAAACCTTCGCGCGAGGTTAGGGATGCGATATCAGCATCGCGCAATACCTCATCCACCGAAGGAAGCTTCCGATAAAGCTCACTTTTCACGCAGCGATTATCCCACGAGGATAGCCCGCGCTCGTCTCGCCCTCGGTTGTATAATGGCCTCGCCCAATGAGCATCCGCAGTACCATGCTTCCTCTGGCCGGAATCGCAGTATTCTTCGCGATAGCGGCTGCGCAGAGCACGACTTCCGATCTTCCGTCGGCGCCTTCCGCAGCCAAAGAGGCGCAAAAGCCAAAAGCACCAGCACCCGCGCCACAGGTTCCCGCCGAAGCGCAAACACCTCCGAAGCTAACGCCTCCCGCGACTCCGACAGCGCCGGAACCCGATGACTCGACCACGGTTATTCGCACCACAGTCAACGAAGTGAACGTGATCTTCACCGTGACCGACAAGAAGGGCCGCTACATCACCGACCTTAAGCGCGACGATTTTCACGTCGTGGACGATGGTCGCCCCGCTATTGAAATTCGCAGCTTCCATCGCGAAACCAATCTTCCCCTGCAAGTGGGATTGCTGGTCGATGCCAGCAACTCGGTCCGCGACCGCTTCCGCTTCGAGCAGGAATCGGCGATTGAATTTCTCAATCAGACGATTAGGCCAAGATATGACAAAGCATTCACGGTCGGATTCGACGCCACTCCGGAAGTCACGCAGGATTTTACCGACAATACCGAACAACTCTCGAAAGGTGTTCGCGCCCTGAGGCCGGGTGGCGGCACTGCGATGTATGACGCACTCTACTTCGCCTGCCGCGACAAGCTGGGCAAACAGCCGCAGAACGGGCCCGTTCGACGCGCCATCGTTCTTCTGAGCGACGGCGACGACAACCAGAGCCACGTGTCGCGCGAGGAAGCCATCGAGATGGCGCAACGTGCCGAGGTCATCGTCTACACCATCAGCACCAACATTGCCGGAAGTAGAAACGCGGGCGACAAGATTCTAAGCCGAATCGCCGATGCCACCGGAGGCCGCGCGTTCTTTCCTTTTCAGATTACAGACGTCGCCAATGCTTTTTCTGAAATTCAGGACGAGCTTCGCAGCCAGTATGCGCTGTCCTACAAGCCTGCCGAGTTCCGTGCCGATGGCCGCTTTCATACCATCGAAATACTCGCGCAAAACAAAAAAGGCATGCGGGTTCGCACCAAACACGGCTACTTCGCCCCGATGCAATAAGGACCATGGCGGGATACTCCGGTACTCCTCTTCCGAAAAAGCTGGGCATCAAAGAAAATTTCCGCGTGGTTTTGCACGCGATGCCGCCGGACGTCTCGGCTAATTTGAGAGAGGCTCTGGCCGATTGCAAGGTTTTGAAGAAGCCGTCCGCGCCGCTCGACTTCGTCATGCTGTTCAGCAAGAGGCGTGCTGAACTTAGTCAGCTGTTACCGGTGTATTCCAGACTACTGGCGCCGGAGGGAATTTTTTGGGTAAGCTGGCCAAAGAGGAGTTCAGGCGTGGCCTGCGATATGAACGAGAATGACATCCGCGATATCGGCCTAGGCATCGGACTGGTCGACGTAAAGGTCTGCGCGGTCAATGACGTTTGGTCAGGATTGAAATTTATGATTCCAGTGAAAGACCGGAAGCGCTCGTGATGCTGAAAGTAGGCCTGATTGGTTTTGGTTTAGCCGGACAATCCTTTCATGGTCCCAGCCTGCGCACCACGCCGGGCGTGCAGTTGGCATGTATTCTCGAGCGCAGCGGGTCGACGGCGCAGCAGAAATATCCCGACGTAAGAGTTGTCCGCACGTTGGACGAGCTTCTGGCTGACGCACAGATTCAGTTGTGTGTGGTGGCTACCCCCAACCAGAGCCACTTTGACCTGGCTAAACGATGCCTCGAAGCTGGACGCCACGTGGTCGTCGACAAACCCTTCGCCCCCACGTTGGCTGAAGCGGAAGAGTTGGTGCGACTCGCGGAACAACACGGGCGATTGCTGACCGTGTACCACAGCCGCCGCTTTGACGGGGATTTTCAAACTGTCATCAAACTGGTGGACTCAGGCGTTCTCGGAGAACTTTCGGAATACGAAGTACGCTACGATCGCTTTCGTCCCACACCAAAGCCCAATGTCTGGCGCGAACGCGACGAGCCCGGGTCGGGAGTGATGTTCGATCTCGCGCCCCATCTGATTGATCAACCGATGCTGTTGTTCGGGGAGCCTTTGTCCGTGACCGCAACTGCATTCCGCCAGCGGCCTGGCATTGTGGTCGACGATGCTTTCGACATCAGTCTGGAATATCCACGGCATCGCGCCATGCTGCGCGCCCGCATGCTGGCGTATGCACCTGGTCCGCATTTTGTGATCCATGGCAGCAAGGGCTCATTCATCAAGTACGGGATGGATCCGCAGGAAGAGTTTTTGCGCCGCGGAGAAGAGCCGCACGGCGACGATTGGGGACTGGAAGCGGAATCGCAGTGGGGCACGCTGTCTTTGGCGGATGGCAGCGCAACGCGGAAAATTCCTACTAAACGTGGCGACTATCGCCGCTTCTACGCGGGGATGCGGGACGCGATTTTGGAAGGCGCGGAATTGCCGGTGACGACAAAGCAGTCGTTGGCTAGCATGCGAGTGCTATCACTGGCGCAGCAGAGCAGTAAGGAACGCCGCACGATTCCCTGGTAGGCCATCACAAATCCGTGTAGAGACGCATCTTTGCTGCGTCTTGCGGCGCCACGAACGCTGCCGGAGACGTTGCGGAGCAACGTCTCCACAATAAGTCTTACACCTTCGCGGTGATCGTGCCTCTGGCCAACCGAGCGGTGATCTCATCCCCAGGCTTGACCTGCGCGGCGTCTTTAACTAAATTCCCCGCCGCGTCAAACACCAACGCATATCCGCGCTCTAAAATCGCCAACGGCGATAGCGCCTCTAGCCGTCCCGAGACCTGATTCAACCTCGCGCCGTGATGAAGCAGCAGGGTACGCGTTGCCGACAGCATTCCCCCAAGCTGCATGTCCAGTTCTCGCTTCATGCTGGCGAGTACGCGGCGCATGTCGTAATGGCGAACCGCAGCCGACGCCACCTGCAACCGCCGGTGTTGGCGCTCTAACTCAGATCGCTCGGCGCGTTCCAGGCGGAAGCGCAGATCGTCCAGGCGCTGCTGGCGGCGATTGATTCCGTCCATCATGCGAGCGAAGGCCCCATGTTGCGCGACCTCGGTAAGCGCCTGCCGTCCCATCAGCAGCCGGTATCGTATCGCGCGCATCAGCCGCTGGCGCAGTGAATCGGCTTGTTCCTCAATTTCCTGGAGCGAGCGAATCACCAGCTCTGCGGCGGCAGAAGGTGTGGGGGCCCGAAGGTCAGCTACAAAATCGATGATGGTGAAATCGGTCTCGTGACCGATGGCTGAGATGACTGGGATCTCGGAACTCGCGATGCTGCGGGCTAATCCTTCGTGATTAAATGCGGCCAGATCTTCCGCAGACCCTCCGCCACGCGCCACGATGATCACATCCACATTCTTAGCTTTGTTGAAGTAGCGGATGCCGGCGGTGATTTCTGTTGGGGCTGTGTCGCCCTGAACCTGTGCAGGGAATATTAGAACGCTTGCGCTATGATGCCGCCTCCGCAGGATATTCAACACGTCGCGCAAGGCTGCCGCTTGCGGAGAGGTGACAATACCTATCCGCCGCGGCATCGAGGGAATAGGCTTCTTGCGCTCGGCATCGAACAGGCCCTCAGCCTCCAGCTTCGCCTTGAGCTGCTCAAATGCAATTTGCAGAGCACCGGCGCCCTTGGGCTCAAGGTACTCGGCTGAGATTTGTAACTGGCCGCGATCTTCGTAGATGGTGATGCGTCCACGGACTACCACCAGCATCCCGTTCTCGGGACGAAAGCGCAGCAGCCGTGCCTGCGAACGGAACATCACCGCACTAAGCTGCGAATTTTGATCTTTGAGAGTGAAGTAAAGATGGCCAGAATCGTGCGCGCGAAAATTCGAGATCTCGCCTTCTACCCAGGCGTCGCTATATTCGCGTTCGATATGAGAACGCACCGCCGCCACCAGGTCACGCACCGTCCAAACGCGGCGTTCGGCGGCGCGAAAGCTGAAGCCGAGTTGATCGGTAGCGTCCATGGGATAAATCTACAGTCGCTCAGGTTGAGCGGCCCGTCAAGCAACGCTACTTTGCGGCAGGCGGAAATTCCAGAGAGATAAACTTCACGGTCTCGTGGCCGACGTTCATCACCGTGTGCGTGATGCCCGCTTCCGCCCAAGCCACTTCGCCTGATTTAAGTCTCACGTGTTTGGGCGGTTGACCTTCAGAAGCATTCTCCAGGTCGATGTCGGTGATCGCAATCACGAGGTGCGGGCTGTGATGCGTATGTTTGGGGATCATGGCGTGTGGCTGCAAGTCAGTTTCGCCAGCGCGTATGCCATCCTTCACGAAAAAGATTTCGTGCGTACCGCCTTCCAGCACACTGACGCCACGCTCTTCGTCCCATTTATATGAAGTTGGCTTTAGGATCTCAACATCGACGTTAGGGAACGGCGCGTCCGCCTGGTTGCGGACGATATGTACGAAGTTTCCCGGGGCAAAGCCGACCTCGCCAGCCGCCATCTTAAAGGGGGCGGGAGGCTTGCCAGGTACTTCGCTGATAGCGTTCGCTGGCGCCAGCGCGAACACGAAGTAGTCGTGAGTGTGACGATGAAGCAAAGTCGCTCCGTGCGCGGGAATTTCTACTTTGAACACGCGCACAAATTCGTTTTGAAATTCCAAATGGTGCGAGGGCTCAGAGGTTATTTCGACTGGGGCCTGGGCAATTGAGGCGGCGCTCAAGAGCAGCACGAAAGGCACGGCGGAAAATTTCATGGCGCGATTGTACCGCGAGAAGAAGATTTCAATTTTGAGCTAAGGAACTAGCGCTGACGGGTGATGGGGCGACGCTTGGCGGCCCGTTCAGGAAATTCGCCGGAAGCCTCGTCGTACGGAATCCCAACGGGCAAGCGCGCGGCAGATTTCGATCCCTGATACTTGCTACGCGCCGCGACCAGCTTTTCGACTTCTTCCTGTCCCAAGGGCTCTTGCCGGCCGAGCTGATGCGTCACCAGCGTGATCTGCGCGAAGTGCTCGACGGTTTCCATCTTCATGTAGGCCTGGTGCAGAGTGGTGCCATAGGAGACGACACCATGGTTCGCCATCAAGATAGCGTCGTAGTCGGGAACGAACGGCTCCAGCGCTTCCCATAGTTCCGATGTGCCGGGCGTGCCGTATCGAGCTAGCGGAATTGATCCCAACCCTAAAACAACTTCACTTACCAGCGGCTGATTAAGCGCCATGCCGGCAGCGGCGAATCCGGTCGCAGTTACGGGATGCGCGTGCACCACCCCTTGAATGTCCGGTCGCATACGGTAAATCAGGAGATGCATTCCGATTTCACTCGAAACGCAATGCTGTCCGCGCACGCAGTGTCCGTCGAGATCGACCACCACCATGTCGGAGGGCCGCATCATGCCCTTGCACATCGAAGTTGGTGTGGCGAGAATGCGGTCTTCGTCGAGCCGCACGGACAAATTCCCGTCCATGGCCGCGACGTAGCCGCGGTCATGCAGCATCTTGCCGAAAAGCGAAAGTTCGCGCCGATATTGACGTTCGCTGGACATATGGCTGAGGGCAGTAAAGAGGGGACCCAAACCAGTCCGCGTATGGTATCGCACTGGAGCGGCTGAAACAATCGGCTTTACACTTTAATTTCTTGGCGAGAATAAGGCTTGAAACGGGCCTTATTCGAGGTCGCGCCAATTGGCCCCGACGCCAATCTCCACCAGCAATGGCACGGTCAGGGGATGGACATTTTCCATCTGATCGCGGACCAGCGTGCGCATGGCGTCGATTTCTGACTCAGGAACTTCAAAAACGAGTTCGTCGTGGACCTGCAAGGTCATGCGTGATTTGAGGCCTTGATCTTTCAACGCCGCGTCAATGCGGATCATCGCGATCTTAATTAGATCGGCGGCCGTGCCCTGCAAAGGAGTGTTGACCGCGGTGCGCTCGGCGAATCCGCGAAGATTGAAGTTCTTGCTGTTGATGTCCGGGATAGGGCGAACGCGGCCAAACAGCGTGCTCACCTTGCCGTCGCGGCGCGCCTGCTCAAGCGTGTCGTCGATGAACTTGCGTACGCCTTTGTATTTTTCGAAATACGCCTCGATAAATTGCTTCGCTTCGCCCGGTTCGATGCCGAGGTTCTGCGACAGTCCGAATGCCGAGAGCCCATAGACGATGCCGAAGTTGACGACCTTGGCCTGGCGGCGATGGTCGGGCGTGACCATCAGTGGCGGCACTCCGAAGACTTGTGATGCGGTCAAGGTATGGATGTCGTCGCCGTTGCGGTAAGCCTCGACCAGCAGGGGATCTCGTGAGAAATGCGCGAGCAGCCTCAACTCGATTTGCGAATAGTCGGCCGCCAGCAATACGTGGCCGGGTTCCGCCGTGAACGCCGCGCGAATTTCACGTCCCAGTTCGGTGCGGATGGGGATATTTTGCAGGTTGGGATTGGCCGAGGATAATCGTCCTGTTGCGGTGCCCGTCTGAGCAAATGTCGTGTGCAGCCGTCCGCTGGTCGAGTTAAGCAGTAGAGGAAGCGCGTCAACGTAAGTCGACTTCAGTTTGGAAAGCTGACGATACTCCAGCACCATGCGGGGAGCGGCATGGGAGGCTGCCAGGGATTCCAGCACATCGACGGCGGTCGAGATGGTGCGCCCCTTGCCATATTTCACCGGCTTGGGCAAATTCAGTTGATTGAAGAGAACGTCGCCCAATTGCTTCGGGGAATTGATATTGAACTGCGAACCGCAGCAGTCGTAAATTTCCCGCGCTTTGGTGTCGATCTCTTTCTCCAACCGCGACGACATATCCGCGAGAACTTTACGGTCGACCTTGACGCCAGCTTGCTCCATGCGGGCGAGAACAGAAACCAGCGGCAAGTCGACTTCGGCGTAGAGCTTGAGCAGCCCGGCTTGCTCCACGTCTTGACGCAATGTATGCGCGAGGCGGCCGGTGATGTCGGCGGATTCGGGCAGGGTGCCGCTCAACTTCAAGTTGAATCGCCGCAATGCCACATCGGCTAGCCGATGCGAAGTGTAGGTGGGGTCGAGCAAATAGGAATACAGCATGGGGTCATGCTGCACGTTGCCGGCTTCGATGCCTAACTGCTGCAAGGCGTGCATCGCCGATTTGTAGTCGTGAATCGCCTTGGGGGTCAGGGGTTCAGATATAGCGTCGTTAAGTTTCTGTTTTGCGTCACCAGCCTCCATGGAAATCGTGACCGCCTCGCCGGACTTACCCGAAATCGCGATGGTCTTCGGGACTTTCGGAGCTTCTGGTTCAGCCTGGAGCGGCAGCATGCGCTCTTCGGTTTCTTCGGGCTCCTCTTCCTCGATGCCTCCGGCGCTATCGACGGATTCGATGGCGATGGCCAGCAATCCGGCGTCAGCGGCGGCACTTA
Organism: Terriglobales bacterium; assembly: GCA_036271375.1. Taxonomy (GTDB): domain Bacteria; phylum Acidobacteriota; class Terriglobia; order Terriglobales; family Acidobacteriaceae; genus DATBAT01. The sequence goes on along the minus strand of DATBAT010000251.1, from coordinate 12,077 downwards.
ACGTGGCATCCAGATCGGAATCCGTCGGGACTTCGTTATAGTGGGCCTCGCTCACTTCGACGACGGGCAAGAGCTCTTTGAGCAATGAGGTGAATTCGAGTTCGGTGAACAGGTCTCGCAGAGTTTCCACGTCAGGCTCGCCGGCTTTCATAGCGTTGACGTCGAGTTCGATAGGCACATCGCAATCGATGGTGACCAGTTTCTTGCTGAGCATCACGTTGTCACGATTGTTCTGTAGCGATTCACGGTAAGTCTTGCGCTCGACTTCTGCGGCCCGATCCAATGCGGCTTCTACCGATCCGAAACGCTTGATCAGTTCGACGGAGCCCTTATCTCCAATTCCGGGCGCACCGGGGATGTTGTCGATGCTATCGCCGCGCAGGGCCATCACATCGATCACTCGCTCGGGCGGTACGCCTAGGATCTCCTCGACCTTGGCGGCATCGCAGATCAAGTTGTCTTTTGGCGGGTTCAGCACCAGCACGCCGTCTTTGACCAGTTGCAGCATGTCCTTGTCGCTGGAGACGACGTAGACCGGGTACGACCTCGCGGAGGCTTTCCGGGCCAGAGTGCCGATCACATCGTCGGCTTCGTATCCTGCTACTTCGAGAATCGGAATGCGATAAGCCTCGAGTGCGCGTCGGATATACGGGACCTGTTGCGCCAGATCGTCGGGCATCTTCTTGCGGTTGGCCTTGTAGCCGTGATATTCGATCTCCTGGAAAGACTGCGTCTTCAGATCGAACTTGCGCACACTAGTGAATTCTTTTGCCTGCTCCGAACGGAACGTGGGCGCGGAAACATCGAAAACCGCCGCTAGGTATTCCGGAGAAAAATCGTCCCGCAGCTTGCGCAACATGTTAACGAAGACATAGGTTGCTGCCGTCGGGAGCCCGGTCTTGGTCGACATGCCGCGCTGCCGCGCCATCGCGTGATAGGCGCGGAAGATGAACGACATGGTGTCGATGAGAAAGATACGGTCCTTGCCGGTTGGCTTGAGAACCGGCTTGGGGCCGGGATTTTCTTCCGCCGCCGCTTTCCTGCGGGCCATCACCGCGCCTTTGCTTCGAGGGGACAAGGGTTGATTTTAACAGTAAGGAGTGGGGCTAGCCCCGGAGAAGGGCATCGGCTTTAGCTGCGCCGTTAAGACGAATGTCGGATGACGCGCCGATCCAGTGCAATTGTCAACAAGGCTTCCCTCAGACGCTAAAGCGCGAGGACTTCAACGACGAGATGGCACGACTAAAGTCGATACTCTTCCCGTGTCTGGCCTGAGGTCGGAGTGCCGGCACGCTCACTCGATGAACATGCAGTCCCCGTAAGAATAGAAGCGATATTGTTCTTTGACCGCATGGTCGTAAGCAGCCAGTGTTTGGGCTCTCCCGGCGAAAGCACTCACCAGCATCAGCAGCGTCGATTGCGGCAGGTGGAAGTTGGTAAGCATCGCTCCCACGACGCGAAACTGATATCCGGGATAAATGAAGATGTCAGCTTCACCGCTACGGGAGACTATTCGCCCGCTCGCGGCAGCGTACTCGAGAGTGCGTACGGTTGTCGTGCCAACCGCAACCACTCGGCGTCCCGCTTCGCGTGCCCGATTCACGGCGTCCGCCGCCTCAGGAGTTATTTGATAACTCTCGCGATGTATCTTGTGATCTTCCACGCGATCGACCCGAATCGGCTGGAATGTTCCTAAGCCGACGTGCAAAGTGATTTCCGCGATCTCAATCCCGCGCCGCCGAATGCGTTCGAGAATTTCGGGCGTGAAGTGTAATCCCGCAGTCGGCGCTGCCACGGATCCTCGATCGCGCGCGTAAACCGTCTGATAGCGCTCACGATCATAGGCTTGATCGTCGCGTCCGATATAGGGAGGAAGCGGAACATGCCCTAGCCGATCAACCACCGCGAAGAAGTCATTTGTCGGATCGAAGCGAATGCGCCGTTCGCCGAATCTCCCGCGATCGATGACTTCGGCCTTCAATTCATCGTTCTCTCCAAAGAAAAGTCGTTCGCCGATTCCAATCTTCCGTCCCGGACGCACCAGGCACTCCCATTCATTGGGGTCAACCGACAATTGCCTGGTGAGAAAAACTTCGATTTTCCCTTTTAGAAAATCAGGCGACGCAGGATTCTGAGAACTTAACGGCTGGGCGCGAGTTCCGGATCTACTGCCGAACAGCCGCGCCGGGAAAACGCGGGTGTTGTTGACCACCAGGAGGTCGTTTGGACGAAGCAGAGAGGGCAGATCGGAGAAATTGGCGTCAGTGAGCGATGCAGCGGCACGCATTAAGTGCAGCATCCGCGAAGCCGCCCGGTTGGGGAGCGGTTCCTGGGCGATCAATTCTTCGGGCAGGGGAAAATCAAAATCCGAAACTTGCACGTAACACAGAATTATAGGCCCAAAATAAGGCAGTTTACATATCTTATGAAGTATGACATCCTATAGGATGTTTAATGACTAGGCGCATCGTGCTCGATACTTCAGTGCTCATCGCGGGATTGCGTAGTCAGCTGGGCGCGGGAAACGCGATCTTGAAACTAGTCGCACGGTGTGAAATTGTGATGGTCGCGACACCACCTCTTTTTTTAGAGTACGAAGACGTAGTGAAGCGGCCGGAACATCGATTGATTCATGGACTTGGCCTTGACGCGATCGAGGAATTCTTGGCCGAACTTGCCGCGCTAATCGAACCTGTGGAAGTTCACTTTCGATGGCGACCTCAGACACGCGATCCGAAGGACGAAATGGTTCTGGAAGCGGCTATCAATGGGCAGGTTGACGCGCTGGTGACGTACAACGTGATTGATTTTGCTACGGCCGCAGTTCAATTCGGTATTTCGTTAATGCGTCCGGGGGACTTGTTAAAGGAGCTGAATTCTTGAGCAAATCAACGTATCCCTTAAAGCTTCCGACCTCCATCAAGAATGCCGCTCAGCGGTTGGCTAAAGAGGACGGGGTGTCGTTGAATCAATGGATTGCCTCTGCGGTGGCTCAGAAGGTTGGATCGGTAGAAACCGCAGCTTTGTTTTTCAAGAAGCGCGCAGGGAACGCAACCGGAAGCGGACTAGCCAAATTTTTGCGCAATGCGCCCAGGAATACGCCAGATCCCGAAGATCGTATTCAGTAAAAGCTCTACGTCCCCAGCGCTGTGGTAATCGCCGTCACAATGCCGCCAACCAGTCCGTGCATGGTTTCTTCCGACTCGGCTTCGACCATGACACGGGCAAGCGCCTCAGTTCCGGAATAGCGGACGACGATGCGGCCATTGCCGTTCAACTGGGCCTGCGCACTGTCGATCGCGCTTTGAATGGCAGGCACCTGGATAAACGGAACTTTTTCCCGTACACGCACGTTCTTGATGACCTGCGGGAAAACTTTCAGATCACTTACCAGTTCGGCCAGCGGCTTCTTGCTCCGGGCCATCACTTCCATGACTCTCAGAGCGGTCAGTAGGCCGTCGCCGGTGGTGGCGTCGCCGTCGCGGAAGATAATGTGGCCGGACTGCTCGCCACCCAGGACTGCGCCCGTTTTCTGCATTTCTTCTAAGACGTACTTATCGCCGACGTTAGCTCGCAGCATCTTGATACCGGACTTGCGCAGCGCGATTTCGAGGCCCATGTTCGACATGGTGGTCGCGACGACCGTCGAGCCGGTGAGCAGTCCGCGTTGCTGCATGTCGCGCGCTGCCAGCAGCAGCACGGCGTCGCCATTTACTACGCGGCCGTTGCCATCACTGAACAATGCGCGGTCAGCATCGCCGTCAAAGGTTACGCCCAGGTCGTATTGCCCCTTCTTCGAAGCAATAATTTTTGCGACCGTCTCGGGATGTAGGGCACCGCAGCCTTCGTTGATGTTCCGCCCGTCAGGCGCAATGCTGAAAAACGTAGTTTGAATGCCGCATTCGCGGAACAGTTCTGGCGCTTCTGCTGCCGCGGCGCCGTTGGCGCAATCCACGGCTACCCGGATCTGCTTCAAATCCGCCTGAACATTCTTCGCCAGCCACTCAATGTAGGCGTGGCGCAGCGAAGCTTCCCCGGGCAAACTCGCCGGGGGTTTATCTTTGGGTTCCGGATGAGCAGTCGGATCCTGCAACAATGCGAAAATTTCCTGCTCGATAGCGAGTTCACGCGCATCGGGCAGCTTGTAGCCGTCGCTGGAAAAAACTTTGATGCCGTTGTCGGTCCACGGATTGTGCGACGCCGAAATCACCACGCCCGCCGCGCATCCACGCGAACGCGCCAGGAATGCAATGCCCGGAGTGGTAATCACGCCTGCGCTGTGCACTTCCACGCCGCAGCTGGTAAGGCCCAGCGCGATGCGATCGGCGATCCATCCGCTGGATTCACGCGTGTCCTGTCCGATGACGACTTTCGGTTTTGCCGTCACTCGCAGCAAATCATGGCCTAATGCGCGGCCAATCAAAAAGGTGCTCTCTGAAGTCAGGGGAAATTCGCCGGCAACGCCACGAATCCCATCGGTCCCGAAAAGTTGTCTGGTTTGAGAAGTCATTCTGATTTATGAGGAGCGCCTGTGGGCGCCGCCTTCTGCATATTGATGGTCACGCGAATCGGCCCGGGGTTCACCACTTGGACCATCGGATCAGAAACATACGCATGCGTCACGAATGTCGTCTGGTCCACCGCCCCGCTCGCGTCCACCGGGTCGGTTATCGCCGCGTCCACCGCTTCCACGCGTTTACGAGGCCCATTGATGGTAACCACAGACGGGTTCGCTTGCACGTTACCAATGGTGTATTCGTCCGCGAAAGTACCCACCACCCGTGGATGCACCGCCACTTGCCGCGCCAGACGGGTGTCGAACGTCAATTGCAGATGAGTGGGAGTTACCTGCGTCACATCGAGCTCGTGCGGATAGCTGACATTTTGCGTAAGCGTGAAGGTGCGTTGCCCGGGAACCGCGCCGGTAAGATCGATGGCGGCTCGCACATCGGAGGTGCGCAGTCCGTTGATCGCGCGTTCCGGACCACGCAGGCGAACTTGCGCCCGCGGAATATTTTCGGAGCCGATCTCCAGATTCGCTGGAATGTTCTGGAATTCGATGGGCACGTCTACGGCAACTTCAGTCGGCGCCTGCCCGGAAACCGCCAGCCACAACGCCACCGCCAAAGCGAGTGAGATCAGCTTCAGTCCGAAGTTGTGAAGCACGTAAACCTGAAACAGCTCTTTCATGGGGAAATCCTGGGGCTAGTCTTCGGTTCCGGAATTCAATCGTGCGGGCCCACGTCCATCGACGGTATGGATTACAGTAGGACGTTCCATCTCCTGCGGCGCAAGGGCTTCGACGCCACTAGTGATTGGCGTCGGCAGCGTGGAAGGCGGAACGTAACGCCGCAACAGCGCGCCCATTCGATCGCGCAACTGTTCGACGGTTAAATCACGTTCAATTTTTCCCGATACCGCAACGCTGATGGCTCCCGTTTCCTCGGAAACAATCACGGAGATCGCATCAGTCTCTTCCGTGATCCCAATTCCAGCGCGATGCCGCGTTCCCAATTGCGTGGACAACACCGGATTCATCGACAACGGCAGGAAGCAAGCCGCAGCGGCAATGCGGTCTTTCTGCACGATGGCGGCTCCATCATGTAGTGGTGCACTCGGTCGAAACAAAGTCGCCAGCAAATCATAGGAGAGGCGAGCATCAAGAGCGACGCCACTTTCGATATAAGTTCGCAACCCGATCTCGCGCTCAATCACGATCAGTGCGCCTGTCTGGTTCTGCGAGAAGAGATTGGCGGCAAGAACGATATCGTCATAGGCGTCCGCTTCAGATGCGGCGGTGCGGCTAAACGTTACCCGCCGGCCAAGACGGGCCAGTGCCTGACGAATTTCTCCCTGGAAAACAACGATCAGCGCGAACACGCCATAAGGCAGCAGCGTGCTCAACATCCAGTTCAATGTGGTGAGATCGCCCAGGCGCGAGAAATAAAACGCCAGGGCCAAAGCGGCAACGCCTACCAGCATGTAGGCGGCGCGCGTCCCGCGGATCAATGTCAGCAGTTCATAAATCAATATCGCGACTAGCAGGATATCGACTGCTGAGATCAACGAAAGGTGTGGCCACGCTGAGAACCGCATCTTGCTCCCTTATCAATCCCTCTCGCCCCGGGGCACAACCACTAGGCTCATTGTAATCCACCATGGCGCGGATTCCGCAGGCTTCCAGCCCGCGCTTTCGCAGTCCCAGGCTAATTTTGGGAACGAAAGTCTAGTTCTTTACCGATACCATTTCGCCGCCAAAAGTGGGCCTTTGGCAGCTTGTCTCCGTTGGCACGGCTGCTAGGCTTGCAGCACTGCAAGTCCTGTCTCACTACTCAACACATTTCTGGAGGGGTTCATGCTTGGGAAATTCTTAAGAACTTTACCGCTATTGCTGTTAACCGCCGCGGCTTCGGCCATCGCCATTCCGGCAGGCGCGCACATCACGGTGCGCACCGCGTCCTCGATCAACTCGGGCACGGCCCGCTCAGGGCAAGCCTTTGACGGCAACCTGACTCGCAACCTGGTAGTGAATGGCAAGACCATCGCTAAATCTGGCGCGCCGGTGCGCGGAAAAGTCACCTACGCGAAGTCCAGCGGACGGTTGCATGACCCCGGCCAATTGACGTTGCGTCTGACCGCCGTAGAAGTCGATGGCCGGATGGTAGCGGTGTCGACCTCCAGTTATCACGCCGAAGGCAAGAGTCACAAGAAGAGCAATCTGACCAAAATCGGTGGCGGAACCGCGGCTGGAGCTTTGATTGGAGCCTTTGCCGGCGGCGGTAAAGGTGCAGCCATCGGCGCAGCGGCCGGGGCCGGAGCAGGTACCGGACTAGCCGCAGCAACAGGCAAGCAGGAAGCGGTCATCCCGGCGGAGACAGCCCTAAGCTTCACGACCAAGTAGTCAAATTGTCATCCCGAGCGAAGCCCAGGGATCTTGGGTTCATTCCGCGGGCGAAACACAAGGCCCCTCGGCTTCGCTCGGGACGACAGATTTATATCGATGGCGACTATTAGGCCGCCATCTCCTCTTTCAAATACTCCAGCACTTCCTCCGCGTGACCCTCAGGCTTGACCTTCTCGAAGATGTGCACAAACTTGCCATCCGGGCCGATGACAAACGTAGTCCGCGCTACTCCCATAACCTTCTTGCCGTACATGTTCTTTTCCTTCATCACGCCATAGAGATTGGCGACCTTCTTCTCGGCGTCTCCTAGCAGCGTGAACGGCAGGCTGAACTTCTCTTCGAACTTCTTCTGGGCTTTCGGCGTGTCGGGAGAAATCCCTAGCAGCACTGCGCCGCTTTTCTGCATCTTCTTATAAGAGTCGCGAAACTCGCAGGCTTCGATGGTGCAGCCTGGCGTGTCCGCCCGCGGATAGAAAAACAGCACCACATACTTCCCGCGAAAGCTTTTCAGCGCGACTTCGTTGTCGTTCTGGTCCGGCAAAAAAAACTCTGGGGCCTTATCATGGATATTCATGGCGTCTCCTGATTCCCGATGGAAAATGAAGGTTTCGCAACTCTTATACGCTAGCTTGGGCTGCGCCGTCATCTGCGCCGTCGCCGCCGCGCAGGTTGCCCGAAAACCCAAGGCCAGCGTGGGCCCGCGCGCCGTTGGACTTCTCGAACTCGCCGCCAACGGCAAAGGACATCTGGTCCCGGTCGTGATTTTGTACGAAGGCCAGTTCTACGATGCCAGTTCGTACAAGGCTTCTCCAGTGCCGATGGCGTTAGATTCAGGCACAGTTTACGAAGCGGAAAAGACAGGCGCTCCGCAGGGATTGTTCACCATCTCCGGCGCGTTGCACTCGAACGACAATCGTTGGGTAGGTGCGGGGACATGGGAAGCCGCCGGCTCAAAACCTACGAAGAAAGCCCCAGCGCCAAAGAAAAAGTCAGACGAAGATCTGGACGCGCCACCGACGCTGCATCGCGGGGATGCCGGAAAACCAGAAAAGCCTCCCGAGAAACCGCCCGAGCCGGCGCCAGTCGCGAAAGCTCCAGAACCCACGCCCAGCAAGTCTGCGCCACCTCCGGTAGCGGAAACGTCAGCGCCGCCCGAGGATCCCGATCGTCCGGTGTTGCGGCGCGGCCAGCAGATTCCGCCCTCGGCAATGGAACCCAAAATGACCGAGGTGAAGCCCGGAGTGAAGCCGGCGACCCTTGCATCCGAGATTGGACCGGTGACGGTGATCCCGGCGATATCCGACGCCAGCGGACCGGAGCCGCATACTTACATTTATCCCATGAAGGCGGAAGACGAGCAGACTTTCCGAAAGAAAATCTTGAATATGGCGGCGGTCGAATTGCAGGCTTACCAGAAACCAAACACTGTGCCTGCAGCCGCTAAGAAGCCGATGATGAAAAACGGAGGAACGCTTTCAGGCAAAGTTCCTCTGCCGGATTTTCAGGATGTGTACCTGAAGATTCTCGATCTTTCCAGCAGCAATGAACCTGTATTGGTACTGACCGCCAAGGTCTTGCCGGCCCGTGCCTCCGCAACGCCTGACCTGCAATACTTCATCACGCTGGTCGCGCGCGAAGATATCTACGGTGACCTTCACAAGGCGTTCTCGAAGATCACCGACACTCAGCATCTCGACGCATTCCCGCGCTACGAATTGATCGACGCGGTTGACGCCGACGGCGACGGTCGCGGCGAACTCCTCTTCCGCCAGATTTCCGACGCGGGCAAGGCATTCATTCTTTATCGCGTTATTGGGGATCAACTGTGGCCGCTGTATGAAGGGGCGTCGCAGTAAGCGAAATTTTTAAATACGCTGTCATCCAGAGCGAAGCGAGAGCAAGCGAAGCGCAGTTCACGCGAGCCGAGTGACCCCATACCACTAAAATTCTGAACCACCTTGGCCAGGAACTCTCCTGAGAATTGCCGGCGCAATCCATCTCACTGCCGGCCGTTTGGGGTCTTTCGACTTCGCTCAGGATGACGGGTCGGTTTAACTCCGAACCCCTTCCTTCTCTCCCACCCGATGGCTGACCTCAAACTTCATCCCACTGCCATCGGCGTCAACCACCACATGGTCGCCGTTCAGCACCGCGCCATCCAGGATCTTCAGCGCCAGCGGATCCTGAATCAGCTTCTGGATGGCACGCTTCAAAGGTCGCGCGCCAAACGTCGGATCGTAGCCTTCGGTGAACAGCCGGTCTTTCGCGGAGTCGGTTAACTCCAGGGAAATCTTGCGCTCTGCCAGCAGCCGCCTCAGATCTTCCAGCCGTAATTCGATGATCTTCACTAGCTGTTCCTTACCCAGCGGACGGAACACAATCACATCGTCCACGCGATTCAAGAACTCGGGCTTGAAATGATCGTGCAACGCGGACTGCACAAGCGCCGAAGCCTTTTCGAATTCAGCGGCGACGCTCAGGTTCTCGCCCTGCAGGAAATTTGAACCAATGTTCGAAGTCATGATGATGACCGTGTTGCGGAAATCGACTGTGCGGCCTTTGCCGTCGGTGAGGCGGCCGTCGTCCATGATTTGCAGCATGACGTTGAACACGTCAGGGTGCGCCTTCTCGATCTCATCAAATAACACCACCGAATAAGGACGACGCCGCACCTGCTCGGTGAGCTGTCCACCCTCTTCGTAGCCGACGTATCCCGGGGGCGCGCCAATCAGGCGCGAGACCGCGTGCTTCTCCATGTACTCCGACATGTCGATGCGGATCATCGAGTGCTCGTCATCGAATAGAAATTCAGCGAGCGCGCGAGCTAATTCTGTTTTGCCGACACCAGTCGGTCCCAAAAAGATGAATGACCCAATCGGACGTTTAGGATCACTCAAGCCCGCGCGTGAACGGCGGATTGCGTTCGCTACCCGCTCCAAGGCTGGATCCTGACCGATCACGCGCAGGCGCAATCGCTCTTCCATGTGGACGAGCTTCTTGATCTCGCTCTCCAGCATCTTCGACACGGGAATGTGCGTCCACTTGGAGACAATGCGTGCCACATCTTCTTCGTCGACTTCCTCTTTTAACATGCGGCTCTGGCTCTGGATGGCAGCGGTCAGTTTCTGAAGTTCTTCTTCCGTCTGGCGCAGCAATCCATAGCGGATCTCCGCTACCTTTTGCAGGTTGCCGCGCCGCTCTTCCGTCTGCTCGTCGAGCTTGAGCTGCTCGATGCGCTCTTTTAACTGGCGCACGCGCACGATGGAATCTTTTTCCTGCTTCCACTTGGCCTTCAGGGCGTCAGCTCGCTCGCGGATTTCCGCGAGTTCACGGTCAATCACGTGTAAGCGCTCGCGGGAATTAGCGTCGTCTTCTTTCTTTAGCGCCTGGCGCTCGATTTCAAGTTGAGTGGCACGGCGTTCCAGTTGATCAATGTCAGTTGGAAGCGAATCGATTTCTATACGCAACGATGCCGCAGCCTCATCGATCAAATCGATGGCCTTGTCGGGAAGAAACCGGTCTGCGATGTAGCGATGCGATAACAGGGACGCCGCGACGATGGCGGAATCCTTGATCCGCACGCCGTGATGAACTTCATAGCGCTCTTTGAGCCCACGCAAAATGGCAATGGTGTCCTCGACCGAGGGCTCGTTTACCATGACGACCTGGAAGCGGCGTTCCAGCGCGGCATCCTTCTCGATGTACTTGCGATACTCGTTCAGCGTGGTCGCGCCAATGGCCCGCAGTTCGCCGCGCGCGAGCGCCGGCTTCAGCATGTTGGAAGCATCGATCGCGCCTTCCGCGGCGCCAGCGCCAACCAAGGTGTGCAGTTCGTCAATAAACAGAACGATTTGTCCCGCCGAATCTTCGATCTCTTTGAGCACCGCTTTAAGACGGTCTTCAAACTCCCCGCGGTACTTTGCGCCTGCCAGCATCGATCCCAGATCGAGTGACACGACGCGCTTGTTTTTCAAAGCTTCCGGGACATCGCCGGAAATAATTCGCTGCGCCAAGCCTTCGGCGATGGCGGTTTTACCGACGCCCGGTTCGCCAATAAGCACTGGATTATTTTTAGTCCGCCGCGACAACACTTGAATCACCCGCCGGATTTCTTCATCGCGCCCAATCACCGGATCGAGCTTTCCGCGCCGCGCCAGTTCCGTTAGATCTTTCGCGTAGCGCTCCAGAGCCTGATATTTTGCTTCGGGATTCTGATCGGTAATGCGCTGCGATCCGCGAATACCACTCAACGCTTTGAGGATGGAGTCATAGGTCGCGCCATGACGCGCCAGAATTTCGCGCGCCGCATCTTGCTTAGACTGCGTCACCGCCAGCAGCAGATGCTCAGTCGAGACGTACTCGTCTTTAAAATTGGCGGCTTCCTTGAAAGCGCGCTCCAAAAGCTGATTGGTCGACGCGGAAAGTGAGGCGTGCGGAGCGCCATCGCCAGAAACCCTAGGCAACCGCTCCATGTCGCGATAGACATCGCTGAGCACGGTCTGCGGACCCATCCCAATCTTCTCCAGCACCGGAGGCACAATGCCCTCTTTGTCCTCAAGCAGCGAGGCCAGCACGTGTAGCGGCAACACTTCCGGATTGCCGTGCTCCGACGCTAACTCAGTCGCGCGCTGGATCGCCTCTTGTGCTTTGAGCGTGAATTTGTCCCAACGGATCGCCATAAAAGTCCAAATGAAATCTTTCTTTGTATTTGTTAGTTGTGACCTTCAGAGAAAAAGAATCGAACGCTGTACTTGAGCAGCGCGAGATTAGGAACCATCTTCGCTGCGGCTCTTGCCTTGGCGTCGAACTCTGATGCAACTAATATGCCACGCACTTTAGCGTTTTCCTCCTCGCTGGCGATATCTCCCATATAACTCAATATTTGAGCGATAGCGCGCTGACCAGCCGCACCCGCTTTCAGTTCAATAACAACAAGTCCGCCCGATGAGTCACGGGCGGTGATGTCGATAAACCCTGAGTTCACTGAGCGTTCGGCGCCATCGTCGGTTATTGTGAGGCCCGGTTCCAATTGTTCCAAATGCAACCTGAGTGCTGCCTGCATATCTCGTTCTAGGCCTATTCTTTGGCCGACGTCTTCTTCGACTTGGGTGCTCTGGTTAACCGGCTTGGCCTCGGTGATCGACATGTCATAAACGTAGCCACTATCAAGAAA
>DATBAT010000250.1:0-8831 GCA_036271375.1 Terriglobales bacterium | reverse complement strand
CTTCCGGCTGATTTCACCTTTGGCAACGCTGGAAAGAACGGCCTGGAAGGACCGGGCGCAGTGACCAGCGATATGTCGCTGCGTAAGGTGTTCGACATCACGGAGCGCACCAACCTGGAGTTCCGCTTCGAAATGTTCAATGCCTTCAACCATCCCGTCTTTGGCGCGCCGGATCCCTTCATTGATGATGGTCCGGGATCCGCTGGAGTGATCACCAACACGGTGGTGCCGCAACGGCAACTGCAGTTTGGTTTGAAGCTGAACTTCTAACGTCCACTAGTTGGTTGCGGGGGACGCGGGGTGTTTTGCCGCGTCTCCCGCAGCTTCCCCGAAGAATTCCTCGCATTTTTCTTTAAAGGATCTCTCTACGTGTCCGCTACTACCGCGCATCCCGACGTCGAACCTCAGTTACGGAGAGATTCACTCGGGCTCCGGGAATTGGTCTTCCATGCGGTAACTCACATCGGCCCAGCGACAAGCGTGGTATTCATTTTCCCAGCCATCGCTCTTCATGCGGGCCCAGTAATGCCGCTGTCTTTCTTGCTGACGACGGTTGTCTGTCTGTTTGTCGGCAGCACGGTGTTTCAATTTTCCAAGTACGTGCCGTCGAGCGGTGGTTACTATGCCTTCGCTACTCGCGGACTCGGCAGCCGCAGCGGCTTCATGGCGACCTGGAGCTACCTCATTTACGAGATCATCGGTGCGGCCGCGGCCGTGGGCTTTCTGGGCTATCTGGTCTCCGACACGCTGAAGGGGGAGTTCGGTTTCAACCTTCCGTGGTGGATCATCGCTTGTGCCACGACCGCAGTGATCTGGGGACTGACTCACCGCGGCATTCAACTTTCGGTTCGCGTCACGACGATTTTGGGCGCGCTTGAGCTGCTCATCATGTTGGCGCTGGGGATCACGTTTCTACTGCATCCCGGGCATGGCACTTCGTACGTTGCTCCGCTGAAGCCCGCCGCGTCACCCAATCACTTCGCGGGAATCATGGGGGGAATGATTTTTTCCGTGCTGGCGCTGGCCGGATTCGAATCTCCTGCGCCGCTCGCGCAAGAGGCGCGGCTACCCGGAAAGTTTATCGGTCAGGCCGTCGTGCTCTCGGTAGTGAGTATTGGCGTCTTCTACATCTTCATGTCGTATGCCAGCGCCATTGGCTGGGGAGCCGGCGATATGGCGGCCTTCGCAGCCAATCCGAATCCGTATTACGTCCTTGGCCGCGCCCTCTGGGGGGCGGGATGGTGGCTGGTGGTCTTCGCGTTGATCAATTGCTGCGTGGCGGTGGGTATTGCCTGCACCAACTCAGCATCGCGCGTGATGTACACCATGGGACGAGCGGGCACACTTCCTGCGAGCTTCGGACGCATCCATCCCACTCATCTCACACCGGCGGTTGCGATCGGCGTGGCGCAAGTTGTTGGCATGGTGGCGGTCTTCTTCGTCGGGTTCATGTTGCAGCCGGAATACATTTTCAATTTCCTGGGAACGCTGGCGACACTTGCCGTCATCATTCTCTATGTGATGGCGAATCTCGCGTTGACGCAATACATGCGCCGCGAACAACCGTCGCATTTCAAGGTTTGGCTGCACGTATTGGTCCCGTCGATTGCGACCCTGGCGCTGCTGCCGGTCTTGTTTGTCAGCGTCTATCCCCTCCCCCCTTGGCCTTACAACCTGACTTTGTACTGGTTTGTGATTCTCATTTTCGCGGGATTTGTTTACATGCAGTGGCGCGAATGGCGCAATCCCGGAACACTTAACCGGGGAGCGCAAATGATCATTCGCGGTGGAATCGCAGGAGATCCGGAAGGTAACTAAATTGGGAGAATGCATAATGACACGGAAACTTTTGTTGTCGGTAGTGCTTGCGTTGCTTGTTGCTCCGGGCCTGTTCGCGGCTGATACCTACACTCCTCCTCCGGAATCGGCCGGTGGCTGGCGTTGGTGCAAGAATCCCGATGAGGTGCGTAACCTGGCGGGCATGGATCCCGACAAGCTTGACCTGATCCGCGATAAATTTCTGCAATTGTTCGCCGGGCCATGGCAGATCGTGATCATCCGTCACGGTTATCTGGCAGCGGAGTGGTACGGGGTTCCGACCATGCCGACCACAACCTTTGACGGCTGGTCCTGCACCAAGTCTTCGACGGGGATCGCCTTCGGCCTGCTGCTGGACGATAGCCGCCATCACAAGTTGCCGAACGATGCACAGATCGATCTTGAGACGCCTATCTACGACTATGTACCGGAGGGCTTCCCGCTCACCGATCCGCTGAAGAAGAACATCAAACTAAAACACGTGCTCTCCATGACGTCGGGAATTCCCGGCGAGGACCATGGCATGATCGGGCTGAGCGCTGCGCCTGGAGGCGGTGACATGGAGATCGCTCTAGGCAAGCAGCCCAACCGATTTGGAAAGTGGGCTTCTAAATTGACCGGTGAGCCGGGGACGGCCTGGGAGTACTCCGATACCGGCTTCGAGCATCTGTCCTTATTTTTCTATCACGCCACTGGGCATGAACTTTTCGATTTCATGAAGACGCGCGTCTTCGATCCGATTGGCATTCAAAACGTCGGTTGGGATTGGCAAGGTGGTGTGGCGGGCAACATCGGCCCACACACCAATCCGCACAGCGGATTGCGCTTCTCCGCCCGCGACTTTGCGCGCCTCGGTTACCTGATGGCGCATGACGGAAAATGGCAGGACAAACAGATTATTCCGTCGTGGTGGATCGAACTGGCCACCAAGAGTTCGCAGCAATTGAATCCCAGCTATGGCTACACCTTTTGGGTGAATACTGACGGCAAGCTCTGGCCAACCGCACCGCGGGACGCATTCGCATTCCGCGGCTTCACGGCGAGCAGGCTTTACGTCGTGCCTTCTCTCGATTTGGTGGTGGCAAGATTAGGCTACGCGCCGCAGAACTGGGGAGAAGAGAACTTATTGCCAGGGGTGCTTGCGGCCATCACCGATGCGCCCACCAAAAAATGATCCGCGAAATTGCATTTGCAAACTTGGCGGGAAAGACTTAAGTTCTTCGAGATTAGCTTCTGATTGAGGCTGATCAATCGATTTAGTAGGCAGTGATGGAGGTTTTCGATGGCCATGCCCGAAGCTGATCTGACTAAGCGCTACGATGCGATCGTTGTGGGATCGGGCGCCGCGGGAGGTATGGCCGCCCATGTCCTGACTAGCCATGGATTGCAGGTGCTTTTGCTTGAGGCGGGCAAGAAACTCCCCATCGAAAAAGAATTGCGTTCGATGGAGTGGCCCTACAACAATGCCAATCGCGGAAGAGTGCCACCGGACCATCACGCGCTTACCTACAACGAATACGATGTCCGCAAGCCGCCTTACGGGCCCGGCTTCGAGAAGTACAAGTTTCTACACTGTTATGCCGGCAACAGCGACTACACCAAGAACATCGTGGTCGATGAGCGGGAAAATCCCTATACCGGGACGAATTACGCCTGGGTGCGCGCGCGTTGCCTGGGTGGCAAGACCAATATCTGGGGACGTCTCGCTCTCAGGTTTTCCGACTACGATTTCAAGGCCAAGAGCCACGACGGATTCGGCGAAGATTGGCCGATCAGCTACAGCGACCTCGCTCCCTACTACGACAAAGTCGACTTGTATCTCGGAATCACTGGAGTAAAAGAGAATCTGGCCGAGCTTCCCGACAGCATTTTCCAGCGTCCCACCAAGTTGAATTGTGCCGAAGTCACGCTAAAGCAAAGCCTTAAGGGGATGGGCCGTACTCTGACCCAGTATCGCGCCGGCGTTACCAGCGACGGACTCAAACACAATAAATACCGTAGCCGCTGCTACGGTCGCGGCGCCTGCGACCGCAAAGGCGGCTGCGACATCCACGCAGCTTTCGATTCTCCGACGGGACTGATTTACCCCTCGATGGACACCGGCAACCTCGCGGTGCGGACTAATGCGGTCGCGCGTGAGATCACCGTTGATCCCAATACCGGTAAGGCAAGCGGCGTCCACTTCATCGATTCTGTAACGATGAAGGACTACACCGTCAAGGCAAAAGCAGTGGTAGTGGCGGCCTCCACTCTGGAGTCGGCCCGGCTCCTGTTGCTCTCCAAGTCGCGTCAATATCCCAACGGGATCGGAAATACCAGCGAGCATGTCGGCCACAATTTCTGCGAGCACGTGATGAGCGGAGGAGTTGTCGGGCAGGCCAAAGACCAGATCGGCAAGGCCTCGACTAACGACGACGGCCGCCCTGGAGGCTTCTACGTACCGCGGTTCAGGAACTTGAAGGACAAGCAATCCAAATACATTCGTGGCTTTGGCTTTGAAGGCGACGGCGGTCAGGGAATGCGGCCACGCATCCACGATTCTTCCAGCTTTGGCGCCGACTTCAAAGAAGAGGTCCGCAAGAATAAGAGTTCTTATATCTCGATGGGTGCGTTCGGCGAAGTGCTGGCGCGCTATGAAAACTATGTAGACCTTGACCCGGTGGTGAAAGACAAATGGGGCATTCCTGCGCTTCGCTTTCACTACAAGTTCGGCGACAACGAAAAGAACATGGCCAAGGACATGCAAGAGACCGCCAAAGAGATGTTCGAGGAGGCAGGCTTCAAGATTATCGAGTCCAGAAGCCGCATTATGACGGAAGGCGGGTCAATCCACGAGTTGGGGACGGTCCGTATGGGCAACGATCCTAAGACGTCGGTCTTGAATCAATTTGAGCAGTCGCATGACGTGAAGAACTTGTTCGTAGTCGATGGCAGCGCATTCGTAAACTCCAGTTGCCAGAACCCAACCTGGACCATCATGGCTTTGTGTTGGCGCTCCTGCGACTATCTCGCGGATGAAATGGCCAAGGGCAATATCTAGGAGGAATGAATGTCCGATAAACCAATTGACCTCAAACACGATCGCCGGCAATGGCTGAAAGCCTCGGCGACGATACTGGGAACTTCGCTTTTGCCGGTTTCGGCTATCGCGAAAGAGAAACCCAAAGTCGTGGGAGAGAGCCCGAAAGCCAAGGCTGGCGGGCGTTTTCTGACGCCCCAGGAACATGCACTGGTTGATGAAATGTCAGAGACCATCATTCCGGCGGACAGCAAGTCCGGCGGCGCCAAGGCGGCGAAGGTGGTGGATTACATCGAGCAAGAACTCCGTGAGCGCGCCAACACAGCGCGGCAAGCGGATTTCAAAGAGGGACTTCGCCTCGTCAATCTGATGAGCCAGCACTACTGTGGCAAGTCTTTTATCGACGCCAGCTCAGAAGAAAGAATCGCAGTCTTCACCGTCATTTCGTCCAACATTGGAATGGTGGAACTTCCCGAAGTGCGATTTTTCCGGGACCTGCGGTCCATGACGATCGACGGTTACTACTCCTCAAAGATCGGCATTCACGATGACCAGGACTACAAAGGCAATGTCGTTCTGCAAGAGTATGTCGGATGCGAAGACGCTCCAAAAACAACCTAAGGGAAAACATGGCCAATAGCGGCAAAGTAAAAGTTGGAATCATCGGATCGCAGTTTCAGGCTGACATTCACGCAACTTCGCTTCAAATCATGCCAGAGGAGGCCGAGCTGGTTGCGGTGTGTTCGCCCAGCGCAGGTAACGCGGCCGCGTTCGCCAAGAGGTTCGGCGTTTCTCGCGTTTTCACCGACTACCGCGAAATGCTGAAAGAAGAAGATATCGAAATGGTCAGCATTTGTGCGCCGAATAGCCTGCACGCGCAGATGACGAAGGACATTGCGGCGTCGGGAAAACATATTGTCTGCGAGAAGCCTCTGGCCATGACCATCACCGAAGGCGAAGAGATGATCGCCGCGGCGAAGAAACACAACGTCTTATTGATGTACGGAGAGGAACTGCTCTTTACTCCAAAATACCGCAAAGCCAAAGAGATGGCCGACGCTGGCGCCTTCGGGAAAATTTATCTGGTGAAGCAAAGCGAAAAGCACTTTGGCCCGCACAGCCCATGGTTCTGGGACATCAATCGCTCAGGCGGTGGCACTTTGATGGATCTGGGCTGCCACGGAATCGCTTTCTGCTACTGGTTTCTTGGCCGTCCGGCAATCAAATCCGTCTATTGCCAGATGGGCACCTACGTTCACGGCGACAAGACCAAGTGCGAGGACGATTCGCTTTGTATCATGGAGTTTGAAGGTGGAGCGACCGCGCTGATCGAAAATAGCTGGGCGCACCGTGGCGGCATGGATGACCGCATCGAAGTTCACGGATCCGAAGGTGTCACGTACGCCAACCTGCACATGGGCAATGCGCTCACCACGTATAGCGAAAAGGGTTATGGCTACGCGGTCGAAAAGGCTCCCTCCACAACGGGTTGGACTTACCCTGTCTTCGAAGAACTCTGGAACTACGGAACGCCACAGGAATTGCATCACTTCGCCCGCTGCGTTCGCGGGAAGGAAACGCCGATCAGCACGGGAGAAGACGGCTTAGTTGTCATGCAGGCGATGGTTGCGGGATACGCCTCTGCAGGCGAGGGACGGAAAATTTCATTTCCTTTCGACCCGCCCTCTTTCGAAAAGCCAATTGATCTCTGGCTGAACGGTTCGGCCAAATCGCGTTAAGCGTTAAGTTCGCCGAGTTACGCCACCCCTATGCCACTAAAAGACAGAATCAGACTCAGCCTCATGATGTTCCTCAACTTTGCAATCTGGGGATCATGGTACGTAACGCTCGGGGCATATCTAACGATTCATCTGAAATTTACTGGGACGCAGGCCGGCGCGGTCTTCGGCACTACCGCCATCGCATGTATGACGTCTCCGTTCTTTGTGGGTTTGGTGGCGGACCGGTTCTTCGCCTCTGAACGCGTTCTCGCGGTGCTGCATCTGCTGGGAGCGATATTGCTTTTTCTGGTCACCAAGGTCACGGGCTTTGGCGCGGTTTACGGCGTGATGCTGGTGTATGGGCTCTGCTACTTCCCCACCATCGCGCTCACTAATTCACTCACGCTTCAGCATTTAAAAAATCCTGCCCGTGATTTTCCCTTGATCCGCGTTTTCGGTACGCTGGGCTGGATCGCCATCGGCGTTACCCTCGGACTGCTTAAAATCGAAACCTCGCCGTCTTCCTTCTTATTGGCGGCGGGCGCTTCGTTATTGATGAGCATTTTCAGCCTCACGCTGCCGCACACGCCACCACCAAGCAAAGGCGAACCGGTAAACATTCGCCAGATTTTAGGCCTCGACGCGCTGGTCATGTTCAAGAGACGGTCATTCGCGGTATTTGGCCTGGCCTCGGTACTCGCCTGCATTCCGCTTTCGTTTTACTTTTCCTTCACCAACGCCTATTTAAACGATCTGCACGTTCCTAACGCTGCTGGAAAGATGGCGCTGGGCCAGGCATCGGAAGTGGCCATGATGCTGCTGATGCCCTTTATCCTGGCGCGCCTCGGCGTCAAGAGCATCCTGATCATGGGCCTTGCAGGCTGGACGGTGCGTTACCTGCTTTTGGGCTATGGCAATCCGCAAGGCGGCATGTGGATGTTCTACCTTGCCATCCTGCTCCATGGGATTTGCTACGACTTCTTCTTCATGACGGGCCAGCTTTACACCGATCAGGAAGCGCCCGCCCATCTTCGCAGTGCAGCGCAGGGGCTCATCACTTTCCTGACCTACGGACTTGGAATGTTGATTGGCTCTGCGCTCGCCGGACACGCGGTCGATTATTTCACCCACACCACCGGGGGCGTGACCACCGTAAACTGGCTGGCCTTCTGGTATGTACCAGCGCTGATCGCTTTTTCCATCCTTCTGGTAATCACTATCTTCTTCCGAAGCGGCATCAAGATTTCAACCAATGAATCCCGCACAGACGCATTGCAGGGGCAAGTCAACACCGCATGACGTCCACGGAATCGCGATTCAATCGTCCAAAGTCAGACAAGCTGAGCGTTCTGACGGTCTCCGACATGTGCGTTGACCTTGTGGTCACCGGCAACGTGCGGCCGCAGTTTCATCAAGTCGAACAAATCGTTGGCGACTATGCGATTGAGCTGGGAGGATCCGCCAACGTCTTTGCTTCTCAACTCGCCAAGCTCGGTCAGCGTGTCGGTGTCATCGGTTACGTCGGCCAGGATCAGTTCGGGGAATTTGCTTTTCAGCAGTTGCGGGAAGCTGGTGTAGACACGAGCCACGTCAAACGCCACCCCACTTTGAAAACCGGACTTGGTCTAGCCCTCACCGAACCCACCGACCGTGCCATGCTGACCTACATGGGAACGATAGACGCCACCCAGCCGGCGGACTTAAAGGAAGACTTACTTGATTCCTGTCGCCATTGGCACTTTGCCAGCATCTTCCTGCTGCGTAATCTCCGCGGGTTGTGGGGGGACTGGCTTCGGAAATGCCGAGAGGCCAAGGTCACGATTTCCATGGACCCCAATTGGGATCCTGACAATCGTTGGGAGGGTGTAACCGAGTTGCTTCCCCTGATTGATGTTTTCCTGCCGAACGAGGCAGAGGCACGAGCCCTCACCGGTGAAACCGATGTGTGGAAGGCCGCCAAACTTCTTGCTGCTCAAGGCCCTCTGGTGGTGGTCAAGTGCGGGGAAAACGGCGCCATTGCGGTAGACGGCGATCAGACCTGGCAGATAAAAGGCTCGGAAGGTCAGGAGTCACCACTTTCAGTCGTTGATACTACCGGCGCTGGAGACAATTTCGACGCTGGTTTCCTGCGCGGATGGTTGCTGGGAAACAGTAATGATTTTTCGCTGCAGCTTGGACATCGCTGCGCGCTAGGCAGTTTAGGCTACGCGGGCGGCATTCGCGGACAACTCAAGCAGATGATCGAAGCAAAACAATAAGACCACTAAAAGGAC